>JBFGNS010000141.1:0-10882 GCA_041574955.1 Thermoanaerobaculia bacterium
CTGCGGCTGCTCCTCGGCCGCGGCGGCGCCGGCGCGGCCGATGGCGCTGAGGAAGCTCAGCGGCAGGGCGAACTGGGCGTGCATCGAGCCCGGCACCATGCGCAGGCCGTAGAGCATCGGGGCGCCCTCGCCGATCTCGGCGAACAGCCGCTCGACCTGCTCGCCGCCGTCGGCGGGCAGCGTGCCGGCCATGTCCCGGAAGTCGAAGAGGGCGAAGACGCCGGGGCCCAGGGTCAGCGGGGCGAACCGCTCGGCGGTCAGACCGCCGCCGCTGCCGGCCGGTTCGGCGCCGCCGGCGAGTCGGTCGACCAGCCGGCGGAACGCCGCCTCGGCGTCCGGGCCGGCCGTGCTGAGCATGAGCTCCTCCCACAGTCCGGTGTAGGTGAGGAGCTTCTGCTGCATCCAGGCGGGGAGCGGCGGCTCGTCCGCCTCCGGCTCCAGCTCCACCTCGCCCAGGTCGAGCTCGTAGCCGACCGCGCGCACGCCCTTGTAGTCCAGCGCTTCGAGGTCGGCCCGCACCGGCGCCGCGGCTGGCTCGCCGGTCCACCCCGCCGCCATCTCGGCCAGATGCTCGACCAGCTCCTGGCACAGCTCGGCGTCCCGCACCCCGAACAGCTGGACGCCGCCGAAGCCCGCGTCGCTGAGCTCGAACGCGGACGCGAAGTCGCCGCGGTAGCAGTCGACCCAGCGGTCGATGTCGTCGAGCGCGAAGCGCAGCAGCGGGCTGCCGGGCAGCCCCTCGCCGGACCCCTCGACCTGCTCGAGCATCGACGCCATGGCCTCCCGATAGCGCCCCAGGAACTCCCGGGTCGCCGCCAGGAAGGCGGGGGTCGGGGTGAGCTGGCCGACCATCTGGACGGTGCTGCCGTCGGCCGGCTCGACGAACCGGGCGAGCTCGGGCAGACCGCCCCGCTGCGCCGCCAGCAGGTCCTCGAGCGTGCTGCCGGCGACCGGCACCACGCGCTGGTGGACGAGCAAGTGGCTCTCCCCCAGCTCGAGCGAGATCTGCATCCGGCTGGTGCTGGCGAGAAGCGAGCGCAGCAGGTCCACGTACAGATCGAAGACGGCCGCGAAGGCGGCGGGGTCGAGATCGGGGACGGCTGCCGGTGCCGCGTCGTCCGCCGGCTCGGACTGCGGCTCGGCTGGCGGCCCGGACTGTGGCTCGCCGGGCGGCTCGTCTGCCGCGGAGTCGTCCTGCGCCGGCTCTTCCTCCCCTTCCTCCTCCCACTCCTCCTGCTCCCACCCCGGCTCGCTCGAATCGGCGCTCATGCGCTGCTCGAGCATGGTCCGCGCCGACTCGAGCCCGGCCATCGCCATCGGCGCCACCGGCTCGAGGAAGACCTCGACCGCCACGTTGCCGGGCGGCAGCTGGCCCCGGTCCAGGCGCTCGAGCGGACGGAACGCCAGCGCCGTCTCGCGGCTCGGGCTGGCCACCATGTAGCCGTCGCGGAACAGCGTCGCCAGCGGCAGCTGGCGGCCCGAGTCGAGCAGGCGGATGCCGTCCTCGTCGGCGGCCTGATCGAGGAAGCTGGCTTCGAGCGCCGCCGTCGCCGCGGCCGGATCGCTCACCGGGACGGCCACCACCAGCGCCTGCGGGCCCTGGACCAGGGCCGTGGTCGAGACCACCGCCACCCACGGCCGGCCGCCGTCGAGCCAGCCGAGGTCGGCACCGCCGACCAGGCTGCCGAGCCGGTCGTAGAGCTGCTGCCGGGTCATGTCGCGACCGGCGAGGGCCGCCAGCCGCTCGACGTCGTCGAGCACGGCGTCCAGGCTCTCGATCCGAACGAGGGCCAGATGGGGCTCGGCGGCACTGGCCGGAACCGCGAACAGCAGCAGGGCGGCGGCGACCGCCAGTCGTCTCGACACTCTCATTCGCTCAACCCTCCCTCGTCAGCGGCCCGCAAGCGGCCAGGATCGCGGGCGGCCATGGTACCAGCGGCGGCCGCCGGGCCGGCAGGCAGCATCGCGGCCCCCGCCGCGCCACCGGCCGCGCTCAGGCCGTCGCCTGACGGTCCGAGCGCTCGCTCGAGATCTGGCGGCGGGCGGCTCGCGAGCGCGCCAGCCAGCCGGCGGTGCCGGTGTAGGCGACCGGAATCAGCAGCAGGGTGACCAGCGTCGAGGCCAGCAGCCCGCCGATCACGACGCGTGCCAGCGACGCCTGGATCTCGCCGCCGACACCCAGCCCCAGGGCCAGCGGCACCAGGCCCAGCACCGTGGTGGCGGTGGTCATCAGGATCGGCCGCAGCCTCAGCCGCGCCGCCTCGATCACCGCCTCGGCGGCGCCCATGCGACGCTGACGGCGCAGCAGGTTGATCGCGTCGACCAGCACGATGGCGTTGTTGACCACGATGCCGATGAGCATCACCAGACCCATGACACTCTGGATGTTGACCGTGGTGCCGGTCAGGAGCAGCGTCGGCACCACCCCGATCAGCGCCATCGGCACCGCCAGCATGACGATCAGCGGATCGATGAAGCGCTCGAACTGGGCCGCCATCAGCATGTAGACGAGCACCAGCGCCATCACGATAGCGACCGTGAAGTCGCGCCGCGCCGCCAGCTGCTCCTCGTACTGGCCGCCGTAGAGCAGCGAGAAGCCGCGCGGCAGCTCGAGGCCGGCGAGCGCGCGCCGCACCTCCTCGACCGCGTCGCCGAGCGCCACGCCGCTCTCCAGGTTGGCGGTCAAGTAGGTGACCCGCTGGCCATCCACGCGGTCGATCTCGACCGGGCCGAGGCCGCGCTGCCGTTCGACCAGGCTGGAGAGAGCCACCGTCGCGCCGCTAGGAGTGCGCAGCGTGACCCCCGCGAGGTCGTCGGCGCTGCGCCGGTCCTCGCGCCTCAGCCGTACGGTGATCGGAAACTCGGAGCCGCCCTCGCGGTAGCGCCCGGCCTCGATACCGGCGACGTTGGCCAGCACCGTGCGGCCGACCTCGCGCACCGACAGCCCGAGCTCTGCGATGCGCTCGCGGTCGAGCAGCAGGCGCTCCTCGGGCCGGCCCTGGCGGCGGCTGATGCGCACGTCGGTGATGCCGGGCAGCGCCGTCATGCGGCGCTGGATCTCGGCGGCCAGCCGGTCCGCCCGCTCCAGCTCCCAGCCGCGCAGCTCGAGCTCCAGGGCGCTGCCGCCGCCGCCGGAGCTGAACACCCGGTTGAGCATCCACAGGCCCTGCTGGGCCTCGACGTCGAGCACGCCGCCGGGGACCTTGCCGTCGACCTCGCGACGCACCAGGTCGGCCAGCTCGGCGCTCGACATCTCGCGCTCCTGCTGCGGCGCCAGCTTGAGCTCGACGGCGGCGTTGTCGCCGCGGATCTCGGTCGAGAACAGCCTGACGTCACCGACCGGCACCACGGCGCGCACGCGGTTCTCGAGCTCGTCGGTGAAGGTGCGGGCGACCGCGATGTTGGTGCCGCGAGCCATCTCGAGCTGGATGTCGATCTCGTCGGCCTCGGTCTGCGGCGCCAGCTCGACGGGCAGCAGCGGCCAGGCGGCGACCGCCAGCGCCAGCGCCACCGCGGTGCCGGCGTAGACGCGGCCGCGGTGCCGCATCGAGGCGCGCAGCCGCGCGGTGTACCAGCCCTCGAGGCGCCGCAGCAGACGCTGGTGCGCGGTCTGCTCGCGCTCCGCGGGCGGCGGCAGGCGTAGGAAGCGCGACGCCAGCATCGGCACCAGGGTGAGCGCCACGAACAACGAGCAGACCAGGGCGAACACCACCACCAGGGCGAGCGCCTGGAACAGCGCGCCGGTGGTGGTGCGGGCGAACACCACCGGCACGAAGATGACGCAGGTGGTGAGCGTCGAGGCGACGATGGCGCCGGCCACGTCGCTCGTCCCGACCCGCGCCGCCTCGAGGTCCGACAGATCCTCCTCCTCGCGCTTGCGCACGATGCTCTCCAGCACCACGATGGCGTTGTCGACGATCAGCCCCACCCCCAGCGCCAGGCCGCCGAAGGTCATCTGGTTGAGCGTCTGGCCGCCGAAGAACAGCAGGCCGAAGGTGGCGATCACCGAGATCGGTATCGCCAGAGCGATGATCAGGGTGCTCGAGCGGTTGCGCAGGAACAGGTAGAGCACGGCGAGCGCCAGCAGCGAGCCCCAGACGGCCGACGTCTGCACGTTGCCGATCGACTGGCGGATGAACTCGCTCTGGTCCACTACCAGCGTGAGCTCGATGTCGTCGCGCTCGGCGTTGAGGCGCTCGGCCTCGCGCCGCACCGCCCGCGCCACAGCTACCGTGTTGCCGCCGCTCTGTTTCTGGATGCCGAGGCTGATTGCCGGCACGCCGTTCATCTCCACCAGGTAGCGGACGTCTTCGTAGCCGTCGCGCACCCGGCCGAGGTCGCGCACCCGCACCGGCCGTCCGTCGGGCGTGGCGACCACGGTGAGCTCGACCTCCTCGATCGAGCGGTACTCGCCGAGGCTGCGGACGTACAGGTCGTCGAGGCCGCTGCGCACCGTGCCGGTGGGCAGCGTGACGTTGTCGCGCGCCAGCGCCTGCTCGACGTCGAGAGCCGTCAGCCCGGTCGCCCGCAGCCGCTCGCGGTCGAGCTCGACCCGGATCTCGCGGTAGACGCCGCCGCGGATGTCGATGGCGCCGACGCCGGGAATCTGCTCGAAGCGGCGCGCCAGCTCGTCTTCGAGCAGGCGGGTGACCTCTTCGAGATCGCGCGTCGAGGTGACCGCCAGGCTGACCACCTCGATGCGGTCCAGGTCGAGCTTGAAGACGCGCGGCGCCGAGGCTTCGACCGGCAGCTCGTCGCGCAGCCCGTCGAGCGCCGCGCGCAGGTCGTTGGCGGCCTCGTCGATGTCGGTGCCGCGCGCGAACTCCAGCCGCACCCGGCTGCCGCCCTCCTCGGACTGCGAGGTGACGCGCTCCAGGTTGGGCAGCCCCGCGACCGCGTTCTCGACGCGGTCGGTGATGATCTGCTCGACCTCTTCGGGACCGACGTTCGGGTAGTCCACCCGCACCGTCAGCTGGGTGAACTCCACCCTGGGCAGCAGGTCGATCGGCAGGGCGCGGAAGGAGACGACCCCGAGCACGATCAGGATCAGGAAGGCCATGGTGGTGGCCACCGGCCGGTGGATCGAGACCTGGGTCAGCGGCATCTCAGCGAGCCCGAGGCGGCGCCGGCTCGGCGGCGGCCTCGAGTACCCGCTCCACCTCCTCTTCGCTGGCGGGGATCTTGGCGCCGAGCGCTGCCGCCACCTTGCGCTGCTTGTCGAGGAAACCCTCGAGCAGGTCCTCGTCCTGCAGCTCCTGCAGCTCCAGCACCCGCTCCCAGGAGACCGGGCGGACCCGCGCCTGGCCGCTCGCCGCCGCCGGCGAGTCGGCGCCCAACAGGTGCTGGCCGACGGTCACCACCCACGAGCCCTCCTCGACACCGGTTACACCGGCGGCGGCGCGCCCCTGCGCCAGCACCTCCACCGGCTGGAACTCCACCGCGCGCGGCTCGCCGGCGTCGGCCGGCAGCTGGCCCCCGGCGGCCGACGCCGGCGCTGCCGGCGGCTCGAGCCCGGCGGTCTGGCGGATCACGTACACGCCGCGCCGGCCGGAGGCCGGGTCGCTCCACAACGCGCTGGTCGGTACCAGCGTGGCGCGCTGGCTCTCTCCCACCAGGATGCGGACGGTGACAAACATGCCGGGCCGCAGCCAGCCGGCGGGGTCCTGGACGTCGATCTCGGCGACGGTGGTGAAGCTCTCCGCGGCGAGGAACGGCGAGATCCGCGACAGCCGGGCGGGGATCGGCTCCGCCGCCGCGCCGCGCCCCGCGATCACCACCGGCAGCCCTGCCGCGACCCGCGCCAGCATCGTCTCGGTCAGGTTCACCTCGACGATCAGCTCGTCGGGGTCGCCGATGACGAACAGCACGGTCGAGGGGTCGACCCGCATCCCGATCTCGGCGCGACGCTCGCCCAGCCTGCCGGCCACCGGCGCCCGCACCTCGGTCTTGTCGAGCGCCGAGCGCATCTCCGCCACCGCCGCCCGCCGCTGCTCGACCCTCGCCAGCGACTCGTCGGCGCTCGCCCGGGTGGCCGCCAGCTGCGCCTCGAGCGTTTCCATCTCCTGGGCGCTCAGCAGCTGCTGCTCGGCCAGGGTGCGGCTGCGGGCCACCCGCGCCGCGATCTCGCTGACGCGCGCCGCCGCTGCCGCCGCGCTGGCCTCGGCCAGCCGCAGGTCGGCCTCGGCCTGGCGCAGCCGCTCGCGCGCCTCGGCGTCGTCGAGGCGGACCAGCAGCCGGCCGCGCGGCACCGCCTGGCCGATCTCGGCCGGCACCTCCACGATGCGCCCGGCGGTCTCCGGCCGGATCGCCACCTGGTTGCGGGCCCGCACCGTGCCGGGCACGACCTCCTCGACCGGCAGCGCCCCGAAGCGGGCGGGCACCGCCTCGACCAGCGGTGCCCTCTGCTCGACCGTCTGCTCCTCGGCGGGCTCGCCGCCGCAGGCGAGCGCGGTCGCGAGAAGCGGGACGAGGGCGGTAGCGCGGACCAGGCGAGAGAGCACGGACTCCTCCGGCGGATAGAGGAGGCTATCAGCGGCCGGTTTCGCCGAAAAGGTGGCGGTGGATGCGGCCGGCCGGGCATCCGTCGCCGGCCCTCGCGGTCAACCGCTGCTCGTTCCGGCCAGCAGACGCGCCTGCTCCGCGAGCTTGAGGAACTCGGCCCGGTAGCCGCCCGGGTCGCCGGCCAGCGCAGCGCCGGCGCGCGCCAGGACCGACTCCCACGAGGCTTCGGCCTTGAGCGGCGAGTCGCGCAGCAGCAGGCCGAACTCCGCCACCGCCGAGGCGAATCGGAAGTCCTTGCTGGCGCGCTCGAGCGGCACCTGGCGGTCGCGGAGCGCCACGCTCAGGAGCCGGCTGGTGTCTGCGTCGGGTGCCTTGTAGCGCAGCTTGACGGTCAGCAGCTCGCCCGAGGAGGTGGCGGCGGCGGACAGGCGGGACTCCTGGTAGCGGAGCTCGTCGATGCCGGGCAGCTTCTCGTCGGAGTCGGCCGGCACGATCTCGTACAGCACCGTGACCGAGTGCCCGGCACCCAGCTCGCCGGCGTCCTTCGTGTCGTCGGCGAACTCCTCGTCGCGCAGCAGGCGGTTCTCGTAGCCGATCAGCCGGTAGCCCTTGACCCGCGCCGGGTTGAACTCGACCTGGATCTTGACGTCCTTGGCGACCGTCAGAAGCGTGCCGCCGAGCTCGCTGACCAGCACCTTTTTGGCCTCGAGGATGCCGTCGATGTAGGCCGCGGTGCCGTTGCCGCGGTCGGCCAGCTTCTCCATCTTGGAGTCCTTGTAGTTGCCGCGCCCGAAGCCCAGCACGCTCAGGAAGATGCCGTCGTCGCGCTGGCTCTCGATCAGCCGCACCATCTCGGCGTCGCTCGACGGGCCGATGTTGAAGTCGCCGTCGGTGGCCAGGATCAGCCGGTTGTTGGCCTCGGGCCGGAAGCCGCGGCGGGCCACCGCGTAGGCCAGCCGGATGCCCTCCCCGCCGGCCGTCGAGCCGCCGGCCTGGAGGCCGTCGAGCGCGCACAGGATGGTGTCCTTCTCGGAGCCCGGGGTTGAAGGCAGCACCAGCCCGGCGGCGCCCGCGTAGACCACGATCGCCACCCTGTCCTGGGGCCGCAAGCTGTCGACCAGCAGCCGGAAGGCGGCCTTGAGCAGCGGCAGCTTCTCGGGGCTCGCCATCGAGCCCGAGACGTCGAGCAGGAACACCAGGTTGCTCGGCGGCAGCGCGGCGGTCTCCACCCGGCGGGCCTGCAGCCCGATCTGGACCAGCCGGTGGGCCGGGTTCCACGGCGCCGCCGAGACCTCGGTGGTGATCGAGAACGGGTGCTCGCCCTCGGGGTCGGGGTAGTCGTAGCTGAAGTAGTTGATCAGCTCCTCGATCCGCACCGCGTCGGGCGGCGGCAGGCGGTGCTCCTTCTCTATGAACCGCCGGGTGTTGGCGTAGGCGGCGGTGTCGACGTCGATCGAGAAGGTCGACAGCGGCACGTCGAGCGCCGAGCGGAACGGGTTCTCGTCGATCGGGTCGTACGACTCGGTGTTGAACGGCGGCGGCGCCCAGTCGCCGGCGGGTAGCGGGATCTTGGCGCCGTGCAGCCTGGCAGCCGGCGGCTGGAACCGCAGGTGGTGGACGATGCTCTCCTGCTCGGCGACCTCGCGGTTCTCCGCCGGCGCCGGCACGAGCGAGAAGTCCAGGGTGGTGACGCCGCCGGCGGCCACCGCGACGGCGCCGCGGCGCGCCGGCGCGTAGCCCGCCGCACGGCAGTCGACGCGCCAGGCGCCGGCCGGCACGCCGGCGAGCCGGTAGCGGCCCTCGCCGGTGGTGGTGGCGCGCGCCGCCAGACCGGCGACCGTGATCTCGGCACCCGCCACCGGGTCGCCGGTCACTGCGTCCACCACCCGGCCCACCAGAACGCCGGTCTCGCTGCCGGCCGCAGGCACCAGGTAGGCCATCAGCACCAGGCTGGCCGCCGCCAGGATCACCGCCAGGCCCGCCGCCGGGCCGCCCGTCGCGATCTCGTACTTGTGGGTCCTCATCGTCGATCCCCCATGTTCGCGTCTGCCGGTAGGTCTCGCACTCGCGGGGATAGACCGGGGCAGGGCGCGATCGGTTCCGCGCGCCGCGCCGGCGGCGGGCGGGCTCACGGGTCGGCGACGCGCCCGGGTGGGGCGGGTCGGGCACGCTTTCTCGTAACATCGCCCGCGGGCGGGGTCGCCGTGCCGGCGGTCCCTGCGTCCTGCCCGCCGCCCCGGCCGGGGCGGCCGATCTTCGAGCGATGCCGATTCCCAGCCTGTTCCACTCGCGCACCTCCAGGCTGTGCACCAGCTACAAGTGGAAGGAGTGGGCGGGCTACTACGCGGTGCGCTCGTACCGCATGTCGCACGAGCCGGAGTACTTCGCCATCCGCCACTCGGCCGGGCTGATCGACGTCAGCCCGCTGTTCAAGTACGAGGTCCATGGGCCCGACGCCGCCGCCTTCCTGGCGCGGTTGACGGTCAAGAACATCGCCAGGCTGCGGGTGGGGCGGGTGACCTACCTGTGCTGGTGCGACGACGACGGCAAGGTGGTGGACGACGGCACCGTGGCGCGGCTCGACGACGACTACTTCCGGGTCACCGCCGCCGAGCCGTCGCTGTCGTGGTTCGAGCGCTTCCGCCACGGCTTCGACCTCACGATCGAGGATTCGAGCGAGCGGCTGGGCGCGTTGGCGCTGCAGGGCCCGAGCTCGCGCGCCATCCTCGAGCAGGTGTGCGACGGCCCGGTCGGCAAGCTGCGGTTCTTCCGCCTCGTGCGCTGCCGGCTGGCGGGAGTCGAGGTGTGGGTGTCGCGCACCGGCTACACCGGTGACCTGGGCTACGAGGTGTGGGTGGGCGAGGACGGTGCCGAGCGGGTCTACGACGCCATCAGCGAGGCCGGTGCCGTCCACGGCCTGCTGCCGGCGGGGCTCGACGCCATGGACGTGGCGCGGCTGGAGGCCGGCTTCATCATGAACGGCGTCGACTACTTCGGCGCGCCGCACTGTCTGACCGAGGAGCGCAAGTCTTCGCCGTACGAGCTCGGGCTGGGCTGGACGGTGCAGCTCGATCGCGGCCCGTTCGTCGGCCACGAGGCGCTCGGGCGCGAGCGCGAGCGCGGCTCGCCGCGCGTGCTGGTGGGGCTGGAGATCAGCTGGACCGCCCTCGAGGAGGTTTTCGCGCGCTACGGTCTGCCGCCGGAGCTAGCCTCCGAGGCGTGGCGCGACGGCCGGCCCGTGTACGACGCCGCCGGCCGCTGGATCGGCCAGGCCACCAGCGGTGCCTGGTCGCCGACCCTCAAGAAGAACCTGGCCCTGGCGCAGCTCGCCCGGCCGCACGCCGAGGAGGGTGCCACCGTCCAGTGCGAGATCACCGCCGAGTACCGGCGTCACCGCGTGCCGGCGACGGTCGTCCGGCCGCCGTTCTTCGATCCGCCGCGAAAGAAGGCGCGATGAGCCGGCGCTACGACGCGGTGGTGGTGGGCGGCGGTCACAACGGCCTGATCTGCGCCGCCTACCTGGCGCGTGCCGGCCGCAAGGTGCTGGTGGTCGAGCGCCGGCACGTGCTGGGCGGCGCGGCGGTTACCGAGGAGCTCCTGCCGGGCTTCCACTTCTCGGTCTGCTCCTACGTGGTGAGCCTGTTCCGGCCGTCGATCATCCGCGACCTCGAGCTGCCGCGGCACGGCATGGAGATCCTGCCGCTCGAGACGGCGTTCACGCCGCGGCCGGGCGACCGCGGGCTGTGCCGCTGGCCCGACGCCGAGCGCAGCCGGCGGGAGATTGCCCGTTTCTCACAGCGCGACGCCGAGATCTACCCCGAGTTCAGCCTGACGATGACCAGGATGGCGCAGTTCGCGCGCCACGTCATCGACTCGCCCGCGCCCGACCCGACCTCGTGGAACCCGCGTGAGCTGGCCCGGCTGCTGCGACTGGGCCGCGAGCTCCGCCGCGGCGGCCGCGACGCGGTGGCGATGAACCTCAAGCTGCTGACGATGAGCGCGGCCGACTTCCTCGACATGTGGTTCGAGTCCGACGTGCTCAAGGCCCCGATGTCGGTGAGCGGCATCATCGGCACCTACCTCGGGGTGCGCTCCCCCGGCACCGCCTACGTGCTGCTCCACCACTACATGGGCGAGATCGACGGTGCCTTCCGCTCGTGGGGCTACTCGAAGGGCGGCACCGGCGGGCTGAGCCTGGCGTGCGCGCGCGCCGCCGAGAGCTTCGGCGCCGAGGTGCGCACCTCGGTGCCGGTCGAGCGGGTGCTGGTCGACAACGGGCGGGCCGGTGGGGTGGTGCTGGCCGGCGGCGAGGAGAGCGCGGCCAGGGTGGTGGTGTCGAGCTGCGACCCGCGGCTGACCTTCCACGGGCTGGTGGGCGAGC
>JBFGNS010000142.1:0-10855 GCA_041574955.1 Thermoanaerobaculia bacterium
CTGATCACCGACAAGCGGCGCGGCGGCGCCCGCCGCCCGGTCATCCGCCGGCTGGCCGGGGAGCGGGCGGCCGCCGCCCCCCGCCGCCCGGGCCGGCTGCTGGTCGGCCACGGCAGCGGCTCGTTCGGTCACCGGGTGGCCGCCGAGCACGGCATCGGCGACGGCGTCACGCGGCGCCACCAGCTGCCGGGCGTGGCGCTCACCCAGGCGCGTGCCGCCAGCCTCCACCGGCTGGTGGTCGAGGCTCTGATCGAGGCCGGTGCGACGCCGTTCTCGCTGGCGCCTTCGAGCTTCATGACCGCCACCGCCGGCCGGCCGGTGCGGCTGCAGCTCGAGCCGCTGCTGGCGGCGCTCGACGCCGGCCTGCTGCCGGTGACCTACGGCGACGTGGTGCTGGACCACCGCCGCGGCGCCACCATCTGCTCGACCGAGACGGTGCTGCTGGCGCTCGCCGACCGGCTGGCGCGTCGCGGCCGCCGCGTGCGCCGCGCGCTCTGGCTGGGCGAGACCGACGGCGTCTACGACCGCGACGGCGCGCCGGTGCCGGTGGTGAGCGCGGGCAACCTGGCGCGGGTGCTGGCGGCGGTAGAGGGCGCGGCGGGTACCGACGTCACCGGCGGCATGCGCCACCGCCTGGAGAGCTGCCTGGCGCTGGCACGGCGCGGCGTCGAGTCGTGGATCCTCGACGGCCGCCAGCCGGGGCGGCTGGCGGCGGCGCTGGCGGGCCGCCGCGAGTCCGGCAGCCGGGTGCCGGCGCGGGGTGGCGGTTGAGCCGGGCCGGTGGGTCGCCGGTGGTGGTGGTCGGAGCCGGCCCGGCCGGCTCGGTCGCCGCGGCCCGTCTGGCGCTGTCGGGAGTCGCGGTCCGGCTGCTGGAGGCGTCGGCGTTGCCGCGCGACAAGGTGTGTGGCGACGTCCTGCTGCCGGAGATCGACAGCTCGCTGGCAGAGATCGGCACCGGTCTGGACGCGCTGGCGCCGGACGCCTGGCAGCTCGACGGCTGCCGCTACACGCTGGGGAGCGGGCCGGCCGTGAGCGGCCGCTTCGCCGACGCCGCCGGGCGGCTCCACCCGTGGCGGATCCTGCCGCGCCAGGTCTTCGACGCCCGGCTGGCGCGCCACGCGGTGCGCTGCGGAGCGCGGCTCGACGAGCGGCACCGCCTGCTGCGGCTGGAGTGGGACGCCCGGCGGCGGGTCAACAAGCTGTGGGTCGCCGGCCCGCGCGGTGTCGAGCGGCTCGAGGCCCGGCTGGTGGTGGGCGCCGACGGGGCGGGCAGCCGGGTGGCGCGGGATCGCGGGCTGGCCACCGCCGCCGACCGGCGCGGCCGCCACACCTTTGTCGCGGTGAGGGGCTACGCCGACTGGCCGGTGGGCGACCGCCGCGCCACGGTGGTGACCGAGCGCGGCCTGATGCCGGGCTGTTGCTGGGTCGTGCCGCAGGCAGGCGGCCGGGCGAACGTCGGCATCGGCATGCGGGCCTGCCGCCGGGGCGAGGGGCTGAGAGCGCGCCTCGGCCGGCTGCTCGAGCGCCACGGCCTGGCGGTCGAGCCGCGCGGCGTGCGCGGCTGGCTGCTGCCGGCCGGCCACGCGCGCCGCCGTGCGGCGGCCGACGGCGTGATGCTGGTCGGCGACGCCGCCGGCCTGGTCGATCCGTTCACCGGCCACGGTATCCACACCGCGATGCGCAGCGCGCTGGCCGCCGCCGCCGTCGCGCGGCGTGCGGTGGCGGCCGGCGACTATGCCTGCGCCGGCGGCCCGCTGGCCGGCTACGAGCGCGCCTGGCGGCGCGCCATGCTCGGCGAGCTCCGCGTCGGAGGCTGGCTGCAGCGGCTGCACTCCCACCCGCTGCTGACCGCGCCGCTGGTCGCGCGCGCCGCGGCGAGCCGGCGCTGGGCCGACCGTTTCATCGGCCTCGTGGGCCACGCGATACCGCGCGCCGACGTTCTCGGCGCGGGCTTCGTGCTCGACCTCCTGCGCCCCGAAGGCGCGTGGCCGGGCGCCGGGCGATCCGCGCCGGTCCCGGACCGACCGTCAGCCCGGCGGCCCGGGTAGGCCGACCTCCGGCAGCGCGAAGCCGACGCGGGCGGCGACCCGCTCGGCGATCCGCTGCTTCTCCTCGAGGCTGAGGTAGTGGTTGCCGGCGAACGGATCGTAGGCGGCGGCTTCGATCTTGTTCAGCGCCTGGTCGTAGATCTCCACGATGAGCTCGAGGATGAACGCGCAGTCGGGCGACAGCTCGCCGTTGAGCGGCAGCAGGCACTGCCGGCCGCGATCCCGCGCCCGCCGCGCCCGCGTCGCCAGCTCGGCGGCCAGGGCGCGCACCGGCTCGCCGGCTCGGCTTCGCTCGAGATCCTCGCGCAGCATCCGCTCGTCCAGGCCGAAGCTCTCGAGATCGTCGCGCGCGACGTACAGCAGACCCGAGCTGCCGGTCGCCAGGTCACGCGCCATGTCGCGCAGGATATGGGTGAGGTAGCAGAAGATGCCGAGCTGCCGGCCGGCGGCGATCAGGTCGAACCGCGCCGGCAGGGTGTAGACGCCGGCCGCGGCGCGCTCGCGGGAGGCGACCAGATCGAGGTAGATCGAGGTCGGTGCCACGCTGGCGCCCTCGGCGTAGGCCAGGAAGCCCCGGTAGCTGTCGAACCGCTCCTGGCCGATGTCGCGGTGCATCGCCGCGAAGAAGTTCTCCCACAGCGAGAGCGGGAACGGAAACCGCTGCATAGCCGCCGCCACCGCGGCCAGCAGCCGCTCGGCTTGCGGCATCTCGCAGAGCTCCGCCAGGCGCGCCGGCGGCGCGCCGTCGGCGAGCGCTGCCATCAGCCCCGCCTGCCAGGCGTCGAGCACGGCGTGCTCCCGCGCCGCGTCGACCGAGCCGGCCGCGCCGTCCTGCGGCAGGGCGTCGATCCGGTCGTCGATCACCCGCATCAGGGCGTACAGCGCGCAGAAAGCGGCGTACTTCTCCGCATCGGCGAAGAAGCAGCTCGTCAGGTACAGGTTGTTGAGGTCGTTGGCGGCGATCGACTCGGCGAACCGGTCGAGGGCGACCGCCCGCCCGTCACCGGCCGGGACGGCGGACCCGCCACTCATGGCAGCACCGCGCCTGCCCGCTGCAGCGTCTCGAGAATCGACGGTGCGGTCGGCATGCCCTGTGGTGAGGTTCCTTTGGGGTCCGGTCGGAGGCCGGAGGGGGCTCGCGGCGGCGCCGCGCGCGGGAGCTGGCCGCGCCGGCGAGCGCCCTGGCGGCGCCGTGGGCTTGATTAGAATGAGTCTAGCACCGGGCAGCGACCACCAGGCTCGCCCCCCGGTTCGCCCCCCTCCACCCCGTGCCCGCGAAACGATAGCAGATGCTCTGGAGCGGCTCCTGACCCGGCGGGCGATGCGATCACGGCCAGAGCCGGTGGCCGCCGGCGTCGCCGTGGCCTTGGTCTGGGCGCTGCTCTGCGCCGGCGTCCGGACGGCGGCCGCGGCCGGCGGCGCGGGCGGCGTGGTGCTCGGTCCGGATCTCGAGCCGGTGGCCGGCGCGCAGGTCGCTCTGACCCGCGAGGCGGCCGCCGGTTCCGGGCCGGCCGCCGAGCGGCGGACGGTGGCGGCCGGCGCCGACGGTCGCTGGCGGCTCGACGGGCTGACCGAGGGCGCCTGGCGGATCCGGATCGAGGCGCCCGGCTTCCACCCCGCCGAAGGCGCGATCGCGGTGGCGGCGGGTGAGCCGCCGCTCGAGGTCCGGCTGCGGTCGCTGGAGGAGATCCCGCCGGGCGCCGAACCGCCCGCAGCCGAGACCGTGCTGGCCTGGCTCGAGCGCGGCAACGAGCTGCTGGCCGCCGGCCGCGCCGCCGAGGCGCGCGCCGAGTTCGAGCGCGCCCTGCCGCTGGTGCCGCCGGCCGAGCGCCCCCAGCTGCTGCGCGCCATCGCCCGCACCCACTGGCTGGAGGAGGGCTGGGCCGAGACCCTCGAGACGCTCGAGCAGGCGGTGGCCGCCGACCCGGGCGACGCCGAGAGCCGCGAGCTGCTCGCCGCGGTGCTCGGGGCGCTCGGCCGGGCCGGCGACCTGGACGCGGTCCTCGAGCGGGCGGCGGCGGCCGCCGCACCCGCCCGGCCGCCGGTCGAGCCGCCGCGTGCCGGCCGCGCCGGCCGCTACCGCACCCGTTTCGGCGCCGCCTCGCCGCTGTCCGGGATCGACACCTACCGCCGCCGCTTCGCGCTCGACCGGGACGAGATCGAGCGCGTGGACCCCGCCGCCGGCCGCTACGATCCCGCCGCCGAGAGCTTCGAGGTCTACGTGCCGCCCGGCGAGCCGCCGGCCGATGGCTGGGGGCTGGTGGTGTGGATCAGCCCGAGCGGCCGGGGCGGCTTCACCAGCCCCGAGATCCAGGCGGTGCTCGACGAGCGGCGGCTGATCTGGTGCGGCGCCGACGGCGCCGGCAACCGCCGGCACTCGTGGTACCGCGTCGCGCTGGCGCTCGACGCCGCCCACCACATCGCGCGCCTCTACCCGATCGATCCCGCCCGCGTCTACGCCGCCGGCTACTCGGGCGGCGGCCGCGTCGCCAGCTCGCTGGTGCTGCTCTACCCCGAGCTGTTTCGCGGCGGCCTGTTCCTGATGGGGGTCAACTTCTACCGCCCGATCCCGATCCCCGACCGGCCGGGTAGCAGCTGGGCGCCGCGCTTCCCGCCGCCGCCGGCGGAGGAGCTCGCGGCGATCCGCCACGGCAGCCGGCTGGTGCTGGTCACCGGCGCGCTCGACTTCAACCGCGCCGAGACCCGGCGGGTGCACGAGGAGCTGGTGGCGGACGGTTTCGCCGGCGCGACCTACCTCGAGGTGCCCGGCATCGGGCACTACGACCGGCTGGACCGGGCGTGGCTGGAGCGCGCCTTCGCCGCGCTCGACGCTCCGCCGCCGGCGGGAGGTAGCTGAGCCGATGGCCGCCGAGAGCTTCCCCGACCTGCGCTCGTTCGTCGAGCAGCTGCGCCGCGACGGCGACCTGGCGGTGATCGAGGCGCCGGTCGATCCCGACCAGGAGGTGGCGGAGGTCCACCGGCGGGTGATAGCCGCCGGCGGCCCGGCGCTGCTGTTCGAGCGCGTCGGCGACGCCGAGCTGCCGCTGGTCACCAACCTGTTCGGCACCGCGCGCCGTGCCGAGCTGGCGTTCGGCCGCCGGCCGTTCCGCCTCGTCCGGCGGGTGGCCGCGCTGGCGCACGAGCTGCTGCCGCCCACCCCGGGCAAGCTGTGGGGAGCGCGCGACGTGGCCCGCGATCTGCTGCGGGTGGGTCTCAAGCGGCGCCGCCGCGGGCCGGTGCTCGAGCAGGTGACCGACCGGGTGGACCTCGGCCGGCTGCCGGCGCTGACCACCTGGCCGGAGGACGGCGGCCCGTTCATCACCCTCGGCATGGTCTACACCGAACACCCGGACGGGCTGGGCCACAACCTGGGGCTCTACCGGCTGCAGGTGCACGACCGCCGCACCACCGGCATGCACTGGCAGATCGGCAAGGGCGGCGGCTTCCACTACGACGTCGCCGAGCGGCGCGGCCAGCCGCTGCCGGTGACGGTCTTCCTCGGCGGGCCGCCGGCGTTGCTGCTGTCGGCCATCGCGCCGCTGCCGGAGAACGTGCCCGAGCTGATGCTGGCGTCGCTCATCGCCGGCGGCAAGCTGCCGGTTTGCACCGGGCCGGCCGGCCACCCGGTGCCGGCGGGAGCCGAGCTGGTGCTGAGCGGGGTGGTGCCGCCCGGCCGGCGCCGGCTGGAGGGCCCGTTCGGCGACCACTACGGCTACTACTCGCTGCGCCACGACTATCCGGTGTTCGAGGTGGAGCGGTTGGCGCGTCGCCGCGACGCGCTGTTTCCCGCCACCGTGGTGGGCAAGCCGCGGCAGGAGGACTTCTTCATCGGCGACCTGCTGCAGGAGCTGCTGTCGCCGCTGTTCCCGCTGGTCATGCCGGGGGTGGTCGACCTGTGGTCGTACGGCGAGACCGGCTACCACTCGCTGGCGGCGGCGGTGGTGCGCGAGCGGTACCGGCGCGAGGCGATGGTCTCCGCCTTCCGCATCCTCGGCGAGGGCCAGCTGGCGCTGACCAAGTTCCTGCTGGTGACCGACCGGCCGGTGGACCTCAGGGACTTTCCGGCCACCCTCGAGCATCTGCTGGCGCGCACCCACGCCGAGACCGACCTGTTCGTCTTCTCGAACCTCGCCATGGACACCCTCGACTACACCGGGCCGCGGGTCAACGAGGGCTCGAAGGGAGTCTGGCTGGGCCTGGGCGAGGCGGTACGCGAGCTGCCGCGTGAGTTCCAGGCCGCCGAGCTGCCCGCCGGGGTGGACGAGGTGCGCGTCTTCTGCCCCGGCTGCCTGGTGGTCGGCGGACCGCGCTTCGCCGACGAGCCGGGGGCCGGCGAGCGGCTGGCGGCGGCGCCGCAGTTCGCCGACTGGCAGCTGGTGGTGGTGACCGACGAGCCGCGCCGCGCCGCGGCCTCGCCGGCCAACTTCCTGTGGACCACCTTCACTCGCTTCGAGCCGGCGGCCGACATCCATGCCGCCGCGCGCCGGCCGGTGCGCAACCACCTGGCGCTGCGGCCGCCGATCGTGATCGACGCGCGGCTCAAGCCCGGCTTCCCGGACGAGCTCCACTGCGACCCCGAGGTGGCGGCGCGGGTGGGGCGGCGGTGGCGGGAGTACTTTCCGGGTGGTGGCGTCGAGATGGGGGACTCCGAGCGCGGGCACCTGGACTAGGGGGTCGCGCGCGCTGCTCGCCGCTCACCCCAACGCCTCGAGCGCGGTCAACGGGCTCCACGACAGCCCGGCGCGGTAGACCGGCGCGCTCTCGGCGGACTCCGGCCGCCGCCGGGTGCCCACCAGCCGGCACCACCGCACGCGGCCGCGCAGCCGCCGCCGCCGGCCGCGCAGCTCGAGGGTCAGGGCGTACGGCTGCCCGATCCGCAGGCTGCCGTCGGTCTCGATGCACGCCCCGGCCGGCCCCAGATCGACGATCCGGCCGGCGCCGGTCGGGCCGACGAACCGCCGGCCGTCCATCGCCATGCGGGGAAAGCGGCGGCGCGCCGGTCGTTGGCGCGGATGTCGAACGCGCGAGTGCATGGCGGGCGCCGCCGTCACGCGCGGGCTCGGTGGCCGGCGGCAACCGGACAGACGGAAACGCCGCGGGCGATCTTGCTAGGATCGCCTTTCCGACGGGCTGCGGCCGGCCTCGGCTGTCCGTACGCCGGCCCCGAGCAGCCACCAGGAGACCTGGATGCCGATCTCGTCCGAGCAGTACCGACACGCCCTGCGCGCCTTCCCGGCGGGCGTCACGGTGGTGACGGTGCGCGCCGGCGAGCGGCGGCACGGCCTGACCGTGTCGGCGTTCGCCTCGGTGTCGCCCGATCCGCCGCTGGTGTGCGTGATCATCGACCACGAGCACCTCGCCCACCAGCTGCTCACGGCCGAGGGCGCGGTGTTCGCGGTCAACGTGCTGGGCCAGGACCAGATCGAGCTGTCGAACCGGTTTGCGTGGGTCAAGGACGAGGACCGGTTCGCGGCGGGGGAGTGGACCACCGCGGTCACCGGCGCGCCGGTGCTGGTCGATGCCCTGTCGTGGCTCGACTGCACCATCCACGCCCGTCACCGGGCGGGCACCCACACCGTCTACATCGGCAGGGTCGAGGCCTCGGGCACGCCGCGCGCCGACAAGCTGCCGCTGGTCTACTGGAACCGCGGCTACCGCCACCTGGTCGCCGCCGAGCCCTGAGCGGCACGGCCGCCGGGCGCGGCGCTCGGGCTAGGCCCGGCGCGGCGCCGCGTACAGCCGCTCGATGTCGTCGGCGTAGCGCTGGGCGATGACCCGCCGCTTGAGCTTCATGGTCGGCGTCAGCTCGCCGCTCTCGGGCGTGAACTGGGCGGCCAGCACGGCGAACCGCTTGACGGTCTCGTAGCTGGCCAGGGTCTCGTTGATGGTGGCCACCTGCTCTTCGAGCCAGGCGCGGAAGCGCGCGCAGCCGGCGGCGGCCTGCGGGTCGCGCGCCGGGCTGCCGATCTGCTCGGCGATCTGCGGTAGCCGCTCGGGGTCGAGGGTCAGCAGCGCCGCCAGGTAGTTCCTGCCGTCGCCCACCAGCGCCGCCAGCGCCACCGCCGGGATCGACTTGAGCTTGGCCTCGATCAGCTGTGGCGCGACGTTCTTGCCGCCGGAGGTGATGATCAGCTCCTTCTTGCGGTCGGTGACCTTGAGGAACCCCTCCTCGTCGAGCTCGCCGATGTCGCCCGAGTGGACCCAGCCGTCCGCGTCGAGCACCTCGCCGGTTGCCGCCTCGTCCTTGTAGTAGCCCAGGAAGACGTTCGGTCCGCGCATCAGGATCTCGCCGTCGTCGGCGATCCGCACCTCGGTGCCCGGGATGGCGAAGCCGGCGCGGCCGGTGCGGTAGCGCTCGCGCAGCGAGATGGTGCCGGGGCCGGTCACCTCGCTCATGCCGTAGACCTCGAGGATCGGAATGCCGAGGCTCAGGAAGAACTCGAGCGTGTCGCGGGTGATCGGCGCCGCCGAGCAGGCGCAGACCCGCGTGCGGTCGAGGCCGAGCCTCTGCCTGACCTTGCGGAACACCAGCCCGTCGGCGAGCGGTTTGAGCAGCGGCGGACGGCGGCCTTGCTGGTCGGCGTAGCCGGCGGCCAGCCCCACGCCGCGCGCCCAGGCGGCGATCTTGCGCTTGAGCGGCGGGTTGGCCGCCCCCGCCGCCTCGATGCCGGCCTGGATCTTCTCCCACACCCGCGGCACGCCGAAGAAGACGTGCGGCCGCACCTCGCGCAGGTTGACGCCGAGCTGCTCGATCGACTCGGCGAAGCAGGAGCAGGCGCCGACGTGCAGCGGCGCGTGTAGCGACACCATCTGCTCGGCGATGTGCGACAGCGGCAGGTAGCTCAGGAAGCGGTCGTCGGGCTCGATCTCGAGGAACTCCAGCACCCGCCCGGCGGTCCACACAAGGTTGTGGTGCGACAGCATGACCGCCTTGGGTGGCCCGGTGGTGCCCGAGGTGTAGATCAGCGTGGCGGGGTCGGACGGCTGCTGGGCGGCGATGCGGCGGCGCAGCTCGTCCTCGCTCTCGGCGGCGCCGGCGTCGAGCAGCTCCTGCCAGCCGAGGACGCCGTCGCCGCCGGCCTCGCCCTCCATCACCACCACCGCGCGCAGGTGGGGCAGCCGGTCGCGCACTCGGCGGATCTTGGCGAGCTGGTCGGGGTTCTCGACCACCACCACCGCGGCCTCGCAGTGGTGGGCGACGTACTGGCATTGCTCGGGAGTGGAGGTGGTGTAGATGCCGGCCGGCAGGCCGCCGGCGGCGATGGCGGCGATGTCGGAGACGAACCACTCCGGGCGGTTGAAGCCCAGCACGGCGACGCCGCCTCCCGGCTCGAGCCCCAGCCGGATGAAGCCGCGTGCGGCCTGCGACACCAGCTCGCCGTACCGCCGCCAGGAGATCTCGCGCCAGGCGCCGTCGCGCTTGAAGCTCATGGCTGGAGCGTCGGCGCGGCGGTCGACGGTCTGCTCGAACACGGAGATGACGGTCTCGCTCATCGGTTGCCTCCTTACGCCTCGGCGGCGCGCGCGTCCCAGGCCTCGGCGGCGACCCGGCCCTCCCGCTCGTCGATGAACAGCAGGCCGATCCAGCCGCCGATGAAGAACACCGCGGTGATCAGCACTGCCGTCCGCTGCGAGCCGGTGAGCGCCGAGATGGAGCCGAAGGCGAACGGCCCGAGGGCGTAGGCGGCGCGCATCGCCAAGCCCCAGAAGCCGAAGAACTCGCCGCTCTTGGCGACCGGCGAGAACAGGCCGACCAGCCCCCGCGAGGCCGCCTGCAGCGAGCCGATACCCAGTCCCGAGGCGAGGGCGATGTACCAGAAGCCGGTCTTGGTGGTCACCGCCGCGGCGCCGGCGCAGACCACGATCCACAGCACCAGCACCCACTGCAGCGTGCGGCGTGAGCCCAGCCGGTCCTGCACCGGGCCGCCGGCGAAGGCGCCGGCCGCCGAGGTGATCTGCAGCACCAGGAACAGGATCACCAGCTCGTTGGCGGTGAAGGCCAGGGTCTTCTTGGAGTAGATGCCGGCGAAGGCGATCACCGTCATCAGGCCGCAGCTGTAGATGAAGAACACCACCAGGAACCGCGCCAGCTGGCGGAAGTGGCCGAGCGCGCTGGCGGTGGCGCGCAGCCGGGCGACGCCTTCGGCGGCGAACTGACCGAGCGACCGGTGGGCGACGCGCGGCGCCCGCTCGCGCAGGAACAGGAATGTCGGGATGCCGGCGGCGAAGAAGAACGCCGCGGTGAGTGGCCAGACCAGGCGCAGGTTGTCGAGGTTGGCGACCACGAAGTCGCCGGCCAGCAGCGGCCGCACCAGTAGCAGGCAGGCCAGGCCGCCGAAGTAGCCGAGCCCCCAGCCGAAGCCCGAGATGCGGCCGACGTTGCGCGGGTTGGAGATCTCCGGCAGGAAGCCGCCGACCAGCGACTCGCCCATCGCGTAGGCGACGTTCGAGACCACGAACAGGGCCAGCGCCAGCGCCACCTGGCCGGGTCCGGCGAACCACAGCAGACCGGTGCCGACGACGCACATCAGCCAGGCGGCGGCGAGGAACGCCTTCTTGCGCCCCGAGCCGTCGGCCAGGGCGCCGACCAGCGGTGCCGAGGCCAGCACCGCGAGGTTGCTGATCAGCACGCCCAGCCCCCACAGCCAGTCGCCGCGCCCGCCCGGCGCCACCAGCGTCGTGAAGTAGACGCTGAAGGCGACGGTGACGATGACCGTGGTGTAGCTCGAGTTGGCGAAGTCGAACATCGCCCAGCCGAAGATCTCGCGCCTGCGGACCGGCGGCTGGGCGGTGCTCCTCAGCGGGTC
>JBFGNS010000143.1:0-10828 GCA_041574955.1 Thermoanaerobaculia bacterium
CGGTCGATCAGGCCCCGGGTGCCGCGGCGCCCGCGGCGCCCGAAGCGGCGGCGGTCGAGCCCGCAGCGCCGGCCGCGGCGCCGGTCGCCGAGCGCACCGCCCGGCGCCGCCGCCCGCCGCCCGCGGTGGCGCTGCCGGGGCGCCGCCTGCCCGGCTCGGCCCAGGCCAGCCGTCCGCCCGACCGGCGGCTGACCCTGCCGCCGTTCCCGGAGGTCGGTGCCGAGGTGCCGCCGGCCGAGGTGCTGCGTCGCCTCGCCGGGCGGCTCGAGCTGCTCAACGAGACCAGCCGTCCGGCGGAGCCATCGCCGTGAGCGCCGCCGGCGGGGTGGGGGGGCGCACCGAGGCCCGCCGGGCCGAGCTCTACCGCGACCGCTGGTCGGCCCGGGCGGTGGGGGAGTCGGGGCTCACCGGGCTGTCGGAGATGCTGTCGCTCGAGGAGCTGCGGCGGATCGAGCTGTTCGCGGAGTACGACGACCAGGTGCTCGAGAAGGTCCGCCCCGACGTCGCGGTGGCCTCCTGGCGGCAGGGCGCGGTGTTGTTCGAGGAGGGCAGCTACATCGACCTGGCGTTCTTCGTCGAGCAGGGCGAGGTGGAGATCTTCCTCGAGCAGGCCGGTCCGGCGCGCCCGCGGCCGATCTTCGACCGTTCGCGGACCATGATCCTGTCGGCCCTGCCGCAGGTGCCGGCGGAGGCGAGCGGGCCGTCGCGGCTGCGCCTGCCCAACCGGCCGAAGCCGAGTGGCGAGATCACCATGCTGGCCACCATGGACTTCGACCTGCCACGCGGCGAGCGCTGGCGGTTGGGACCGGGCGAGCTGTTCGGCGAGATCGGCGCGTTGAGCGGCTGGCCGCAGTCGGTCACCGCGCGCGCCGCCTCCGACTGCCGGCTGGTGCAGATCCGGCTGCCGGCGCTGCGCATCCTGCGCGGCAAGTCGAAGGCGCTCAAGGAGCGGCTGGACGCCATCTACCGCGACCGCTCGCTGGCGCTCCAGCTCGAGAGCACGCCGCTGTTCGCCGGCTGCAACGCCATCGTCATCGATGCGGTCAAGGAGGCGGTCGAGCTGGTTTCGTGCAACCCCGACGAGTCGATCACGCAACAGGGCGAGCCGGCCGACGCGCTCTACCTGGTGCGCTCCGGCTTCGTCAAGCTCGAGCAGACGGTGGGCGAGGGCCAGGTGGCGGTCTCCTACCTGTCGAAGGGCATGACCCTGGGCGAGGTCGAGCTGCTGCTCGACGAGGGGCAGCGTTGGCAGTTCACCGCCAGCTCGGTCGAGTACAGCGAGCTGGTCAAGATCCCGCGCCGGGTGCTCGACAACCTGATGCGCTCGACGCCGACGGTCGAGGAGCAGCTGCTCGAGAGCGCCGTGGTGCGGCTCAAGGAGGCTGGCCGCACGCGCCAGGACGTGGGTTCGGCGGAGTTTCTCGAGGTGGCGCTCCACACCGGTCTGGTGCAGGGCAACAGCGTGCTGGCGATCGATCTCGACGTCTGTACCCGCTGCGACGACTGCGTGCGGGCGTGCGCCGACACCCACGGCGGCCGGCCGCGCTTCGTGCGCGAGGGCAACAGCTACCGCAACCTGGTGGTCGCCAAGTCGTGCTACCACTGCCGCGATCCGGTCTGCCTGGTGGGCTGCCCGACCGGCGCCATCCACCGCGCCGGCATCGACGAGGTGGTGTCGATCTCGGACGAGGTGTGCATCGGCTGCTCGGTGTGCGCCCGCAACTGCCCGTACGACGCCATCGTGATGCACGACGCCGGCGAGACCTGGCCGGACGACATGATCCCGGCCGGCCTCCGGGGCCGCGACCGGGCGATCGCCAGCAAGTGCGACATGTGCGTCGAGGCGGGGCACGATCCGGCCTGCGTCACGAGCTGCCCGCAGGGCTGCGCCTACCGGGTGGGGACGCTCGACGAGTTCGACGCCCTGCTGCGGCGCTCGGGCGAGGAGGCGACCACGGCGGCGCGCGCCGGCCGGGCGCTGGGCGGCCGCCGCTGGCAGCTCGGTGGGCTGGCGGCGCTGGTGGCGATCGCCGCCGCGATGGCGGTCAACCTGACGCTCGGCGAGCTGACGCCGCGCGGGCCCTGGGGGCTGGCCTACGGCTGGGCGGCGGCGGCGCTGGCGGTGGCCTCGGCGCTGCTGGGAGCCCGTCGGCGGACGCTCGGGCTGGCCGCGCGCCGGCGGCTGGGCGGCTCGCGCGCCTGGCTGCTGTTCCACGTCTGGGGGGGGAGCTTCTTCCTGCTGCTGATGCTCCTTCACACCGGCTTCCGGGTGCCGCAGGGCCAGCTCACGCTGTGGCTGTGGAGCCTCAGCCTGGTCACCGTGGCCAGCGGCTTCGCCGGCCTGGCGATCCAGAGCTGGATCCCCAGGGTGCTGAGCTCGGGGCTCGGGACCGAGGCGGTGTACGAGCGGATCCCGGCGCTGGTCGAGGAGCTCGGCAAGGAAGCGCGCGAGTTGGCGGAGAGATCGGCCGAGCCGGTGCGCGACTTCTTCGACCGCCGGCTGGTGGCCTCCTTCGCGGCGCCGGCGAGGCGCTGGGCGTTCCTGCTCGACATCACCGGCGGCATCCAGGCGCGGCTGCGCGAGTTCGACTACCTGCGCCGGCTGCTGTCGGCGGACGACCGCGAGCGGCTGGCGCGGCTCGAGCAGCTGTTCCAGACCAAGCTCGAGCTCGACGCCCACTTCACCCTGCAGCGGCTGCTGCGCTGGTGGATCTACGCCCACGCGCCGGTGTCGCTCCTGCTGCTCGGACTGCTGGTGGTCCACGTGCTGGCGGTGTGGTGGTACTGATGGCGGAGGGCGGCGAGCGGTGAAGGGCAAGGGACCGGGTCAGAAGGGCACCTTCGGCCGCGCCGGGCTGCCGGTGGCGGCGAGCTACCTCTATCCGGTGCGGCGGTGGCGGCTGCTGGCGGCGGCCGGCGCGGTGGCGGTGGGGGTGGTGGTACTGGCGGTCTTCGCCGAGTCGCTGGGGCGCCGCGAGCTGATGTCCAACGGCCCGCTGTCGGCGAGCCACGCCACCTTCGAGGCGAGCTGCGACTCCTGCCACGCGCGCGGCGCCGGCGTTTCCGACGAGCGGTGCGCCGCCTGCCACGAGCGGTTCGGCGACGGCCTCGGCGTCTACTCGCTGGCCGCCCACAACCTGTACGGCACCCGCGATCTCGAGCGGCTCGACTCGGACCACCGGACGCCGAGGTGCCGCGCCTGCCACGGCGAGCACTACGGCCGTGACGCCGCCATCACCCGCGTTCCCGACGAGCGGTGCGCCGGCTGCCACCCGTTCGGCTCGTTCGTCCGTGGCCATCCCGAGTTCGACGCCGTGGCCGGCGACCAGCCGGGCTCGGACAGCCTGAGCTTCCCGCACATCCACCACGTGCGCGAGCTGCTGCGCAGCGGCGGCGTCCGCCAGCTCGAGGAGGCCTGCCTGCGGTGCCACCAGCCGCAGCCGGACGGTCGAAGCTTCGAGCCGATCCGCTTCGACGCCCACTGCGCCGGCTGCCATCTGCCGCCGGCGACCGCCACCGCGCGCTTGCCGATCGCCGGCGGGCCCGGGCGGCCGGGCGTCGTGCCGGTCGAGCAGATCCGCCGCGCCGGCAGGCTGGGAACGGGCTGGGCGCTGGCCCTCGGCGGCGAGGCGTTCCGGCGGCTGCCTCCCGACCGGCTGGTCAAGCAGCCGGTGACCCACGCGGATCCGTGGGTGCTCGACAACCTGCGCCGGCTGCAGGCGGCGCTCGACGGCGGCGACGGGCTGGGGGGCCTGCTGCGCACCACCGCCGGGCCGGCGGGCGGCGAGCCGGACGGGGCCGACGCGGTGTGGCGCGAGGCGGTCGCCACCCTGAAGGCCTGGGCCGACGAGCTCGCCGCGCGGCCGCAGCCCGAGCTCCAGGCCGATCTCGGGCGGGTGCGACGCGCGCTGGCCGAGCTCGAGGACCGCCTGGCCGATCCCCGGACACCGCTCGACCTGGCCGCCTTCGCCGCCGGCGGCCGGCCGGCGAGCGGCGTCGCGGCGCGCGACATCGAGGAGGTCGCGCGCGGCCTGGCCGAGCCCTGCCTGCGCTGTCACCGGCTGGTGGGCGCCACCTTCGAGCGGCCGCCGTCCGGCCAGGACGTGCTGCGCCGCGCCGAGTTCGACCACCGGGCGCACGTGCTGCAGGCGGGCTGCCTCGACTGCCACCACCGCATCCCGTTCGACGAGTGGCTGGACAGCAGCGACGCGGTGCCGGCGGAGCTCGACCGGGCGGCGATCCAGAACCTGCCGGGCGTCGCCATCTGTCGCGACTGCCACGGCGCGGCGGGCGCGCCGGCCGGCTGCGTCACCTGCCACCTCTTCCACCCCGACAAGGAGCGCCACGGGCGGCTGCTGGTGGCCGCCGCCGACTGACGCCATGCCGGCCCGACTCGCCTGCCGCACCGGCCGCATGCGGGGCCGCGAGCTCGTGCTCGAGGCCGAGG
This sequence comes from Thermoanaerobaculia bacterium, assembly GCA_041574955.1. Classification (GTDB taxonomy): domain Bacteria; phylum Acidobacteriota; class Thermoanaerobaculia; order Multivoradales; family JAHEKO01; genus CALZJC01. The sequence continues at coordinate 4,448 of JBFGNS010000143.1, forward strand.
CCACGATCGGCGCCGCCGACGGCAACGCCGTCGTGCTGGACGATCCTCTGGTGTCGGGCGAGCACGCCCGCATCTGGCTCGACGAGGAGCGCGGCTGCTACCTGATCGAGGACCTCGGCAGCTTGAACGGTACCGAGGTGGACGGGGTGCCGCTGACCCATCCCGAGCCGCTGACCGGGCTGCACGTCATCACCTTCGCCGGCGTCCACGATTTCGTCTTCCAGCGTCTGGAGGGTGGGGGCGAGGAAGACGACGGCGCGGCGGCCGCCGCCGGGGCGGCGCCTGTGCTCAGCGTTGCCTCACCCGACGGCCGCACCCGGCGCTTCCCGCTCACCGACGGCAGCTTCGTGGTCGGGCGCGGTGAGGACGCCGACATCCGCATCGACAGCGACGCGATCTCCCGCCGCCACGCCCGGCTGACGGTGGCCGCCGGCCGCGTCACGGTCGCCGACCTCGGCAGCCGCAACCACACCTTCGTCGACGGCGAGCAGGTCGCGAGCGAGGTCGAGGTCGAGCTCGGCCCCGGCGCCGTCGTCCGCTTCGCCGATGTCGAGGCGCGGCTGGGCGGAAAGGCGAGCGACGGCGGCCCGCCGGCGACGTAGCACGACGGTCCGGATTGCGCCGTGGGCCGGGCCGCTCGGCCGGGCGGCATGGCGCCGCATCGGAGCTCGAGCAGCGGGTGTCTCGGGCCGCCCGGGGCCGGGCCGGTGGGCGCGATAGTCTCGCCGGGTCCCAGCGGCGGGTTCCTGCCGCCATCCGAAGATGCAGACCCACTGCCGGCGCTCCGTTCTCGTGCTCCTCGCGGCCTTCTTGCTGGCGGCTCTCGTGGCGCCGCCGGCCTTGGAGGCGGGGCACGAGGGGCCGCTCCGGTTCCGCCGGCTGTCGACCGGCGAGGGCCTGTCGGATGCCACGGTCGAGGCCATCGTCCAGGACCGGCTGGGGTTCATGTGGTTCGGCACCGCCGACGGGCTGAACCGCTACGACGGCTACGGCTTCAGGACCTACAGCCACGTCGACGGCGACCCGAGCAGCCTGAGCGGCAGCTACATCTGGGACCTGTTCGTCGACTCGCGGGGCGCGCTCTGGGTCGGCACCGACGACGGCCTCAACCGCTACGTCGCCGAGACCGACTCTTTCGTCGGCTACACGATGGAGCTTCCGGCGGCGGCCGGCGTCCCCACCGTGCCGGGTGTGCACGAGCTGTTCGAAGACAGCCGCAGCCGGTTCTGGATCGGTAGCGGTGCGGGTCTGCACCGGCTCGATCGGGCGACTGGCCGCTTCACCCACTACCTGCGTGATGAGTCCGATCCGGCGAGCCTGGCCTACAACTTCGTCGAGACGATCCTCGAGGATCGCGCGGGCCGGCTGTGGGTGGGAACGCAGGGAGGCCTGGATCTATGGAACCCGGAGAGCGACGGCTTCGAGCACTTCCAGCACGACCCTCGGGATCCGGAGAGCCTCAGCAACAACTTCGTGCGGGTCGTCTACCAGGATCGGGAAGGGGCTATCTGGGTGGGCACCGAGAAGGGGCTGAACCGCATGGACCCGGCGCGCCCGGGCCGCTTCGAGAGGCTCTACGCCGATCCGGCGACCCCGGGGAGCCTGCCCGATGACCTCGTCTGGTCGATCCTGGAGGACAGCGAAGGGACCTTGTGGATCGGCACCGACCGCGGTGGGCTGGTGGCCTACGACCGCGAGCGCGGCGCGTTCACCAGCTACAAGCACGACCCCACCGACCCCTCGACGCTGGGCAGCAACGTCGTCTCGATCATCTACGAGGACGCCGCCGGCGACCTGTGGACCGGCAACTACGCCGGGGGGGTCAACTACCTGGCGCGCGGCGCGTCGGTGTTCGAGGTCTTCAGCCACGATCCACGCGACGCGGCGAGCCTCAACCACAGCTCGGTCCTGGCGCTGGCCCAGGATCGGCGGGGGGACGTCTGGGTGGGCACCGAGGACGGCTTGGCCCGCTTCGATCGGGCCGGGCGCCGCTTTGAGCGTTACCGCCACGATCCGGCCGACCCGACCACCCTGAGCGCTCCCGCGGTGCTGTCAATCCACGCGACGCCGGAGGGCCGGCTGTGGGTCGGTACCTGGGCGGGAGGACTCCACCTACGGAACCCGAGCACGGGGCGGTTCGAGCGCCGCTTTCCGCGCCCGGGCACCGACCCCGCCTCGGGCATGCTGCACGTTCAGGACATCGCCGAGGACAGCTCGGGGGAGCTGTGGGTGGCGACCTTTCAGGGCCTCCACCGCCTGGATCGGGAAGGCAACCGGCTCGCCTCCTACTTCCACGACGCCGCCGACCCGGCGAGCATCAGCCACGACATCAGCTGGGAGATCCATCGCGACCGCAGCGGCAGGCTGTGGATCGGCACCCACGACGGGCTGTGCCTGCGCGACGCGGCGCGGGACGCGTTCGACTGCTACAGCCAGGGGCCGGCGCCGAACCAGAGCCTGGGCCTGAATCAGATGCAGAGGATCTACGAGGACGGCGACGGGCTGATGTGGCTTGCCACCAACGGCGGCGGCCTGGCCCGCTTCGATCCGGAGCGGCGGGTGTTCCTGACCTCGCTCCGGGCCGCCGACGGCCTGCCGAGCGACGTCGTCGACTCGGTGGTCGCCGACGGCGGCGGCGATCTCTGGCTCGGCACCAACCGCGGCCTGTGCCGGTTCGACCGACAGGCCGGCACCTTCACCACCTTCGACGAGCACGACGGTCTGAAGGGGCGCCAGTTCAGCCGTGCGGCGCTCGCGGCGGCGGCCGGAGACGAGCTCTACTTCGGCGGAATCCACGGTCTGACGGTCTTCGATCCGTCGCGCATCCAGCCCAACACCAACATACCGCCGGTCGTCATCACCCGTTTCGAGATCTTCAACCGGCCTGTTGCCGTCGCCCCCGACGGGCCGCTGCCGACCCAGGTCAGCCTCGCCGAGCACGTCACGCTCGACCACCATCAGTCGGTCTTCACCCTCGAGTTCGCCGCCTTGAGCTACCGCGCCCCCGCCAAGAACCGGTACGCCTACATGCTGGAAGGCTTCGACGCCGGCTGGATCGACGTCGTCGAACGGCGCACGGCCACCTACACCAACCTCGATCCCGGCAGCTACACCTTCAGGGTCAAGGGCTCCAACGACAGCGGTGTGTGGAACGAGCAGGGCGCGGCTCTAGGCCTGATCATCCGGCCGCCGTGGTGGGCCACCTGGTGGTTCCGCTCCCTGGCGACGGTGCTCGGGGTCGCCGCCCTGACCCTGGGCTACCGGACACGGGTGCGCAGCATCACCGAGCGCAGCGAGCGGCTCCAGAAGGAGATCGACGAGCGCAAGCGCGCCGAGGCGGCGCGCGAGCGGCTGCTGCGCGAGATGGAGGAGAGCCGCATCCTGCTCGAGCGCCAGAACGCCGAGCTCGAGCGCTTCGCCTACACCGTCAGCCACGACCTCAAGAGCCCGCTGGTGACCATCCAGGGCTTCCTCGGCCTGCTCGCGGGCGACGTCGAGCGTGGCGACCGCGAAGCCCTCGAGCGGGACATCCGGCAGATCTCCGCGGCGACCAGCACCATGGGCCGGTTGCTCGACGAGCTGCTGGATCTGGCCCGCACCGGACGGGTGGCGAATCCGGTCGAGGAGGTGTCGCTCGGCGAGCTCGCCCGCGAGGCGGTCGACAGCCTGTCGAGCCGGATCGCCGAGCGGGGCGTGACCGTCCGGGTCGCGCCAGATCTGCCGGTGCTGCGCGGCGACCGGATACGCCTGCTGGAAGTCTTCCAGAACCTGCTCGAGAACGCGGTCAAGTTCATGGGCGACCAGCCGCGGCCGCGGATCGAGATCGGCGTCCAGGAGCGTGACGGCGAGCGCGTCTGCTTCGTCCGCGACAACGGGTGCGGCGTCCCGGCGAGCTACCACCAGAAGGTCTTCGGACTGTTCGAGCGCCTGCACCACGAGACCGAGGGCACCGGGATCGGGCTCGCCCTGGTCAAGCGGATCATCGAGGTGCACGGCGGTCGGGTGTGGCTCGAGAGCGGCGGCCCCGGCGAGGGGACGACCGTCTGCTTCGCGATACCCGACACCGGTGCCCGCGACAAGCGGCGGGCGTCGGCCACCGTCTAGACCGGCGGTCGTTGGAGCCGGCCCGGCCGCGGCCGCCGTCAGCCGCCGGCTTCGGGCAGCCGCGAGCTCGCGACCGCCGGTGGAGCGAGCTCGCCGGTCTCGCGCGCCACGTCGATGGCGCCCTCGACCGAGATCGAGCGCGTCCACTCGCGCGTCGTGAGGTAGCTGTACATCGCCGGCACCACGTAGAGCGTCAGCAGCGTCCCCACCGACAGGCCGCCGATCACCGCGATCCCCATCGGCACCCGGCTCTCGGAGCCCGCGCCGATCGCCAGCGCGATCGGCAGGATGCCCAGCATGGTGGACAGGCTGGTCATCAGCACCGGGCGGAAGCGCGCCGTCGCCGCCTCCTGCACCGCCGCCATCACCTCGCGGCCGCGGGCGCGGCGCTGGTTGGCGAACTCGACGATCAGGATGCCGTTCTTGGTCACCAGGCCGATCAGCATGATCATGCCGATCTGGCTGAAGATGTTGAGCGTCTGGTGGAAGTACCACAGCCAGAACAGCGCCCCGGCCAGCGCCAGCGGCACCGACAGCATGATGATGAACGGGTCGCGAAAGCTCTCGAACTGAGCCGCCAGCACCAGGTAGATCAGCACCAGGGCGAGCAGGAACACGAACAGCAGCGCACGCGAGCTCTCGGCGAAGTCGCGCGACTGGCCGTCGAGGGTGGTGGCGAAGGTGTCGTCCAGCAGCTCGCCGGCGATCCGCTCCATCGCCTCGATGCCCTGGCTCATGGTGTAGCCGGGGGCCAGGCCGGCCGACACGGTGGCCGAGACGTAGCGGTCGAAGCGGTAGAGCTGCGGCGGGATGCTCTCCTCCTCGACCCGCACCACCTTGTCGAGCGGCACCGGCTGGCCGCCGCCCGACTTGACGTACAGGTTGCGCAGGTCGAGGGTCTCGTCGCGGTTCTCGCGCAGCACCTGGCCGATGATCTCGAACTGCTTGCCGTCGAGGATGAAGAAGCCCAGCCGCTGCTCGCTCAGCGACAGCTGCAGCGTCTCGGCTACGTCGAGCGCCGAGATCCCCAGGTCGCGTGCCCGCGCGCGGTCGATGTCGACCGCCAGCTGCGGCTTGTCGAACACCAGGTCGACGTCGGGGGTGGTCAGCGCCGGCTCGCGGCCGGCGCGCTCGACGAACGACCCGAGCACCTCCTGCAGGCGCGCCAGGGTGGGCGCCTGGAGCACGAACTGCACCGGCTGGCCGCGCCGCCGGCCGACCGCGATGGTCGGGTCCTGGGTGACGAACGAGCGGGCGCCGGTGAACCGCGCCAGCTTTGCCTGGACGTCGTCGGCGATCTCCATCTGGCTGCGCTGGCGCTGCTCGGGCTCCACCAGCCACAGCCGTACGAACGCCGAGTTGACCGAGGTCGAGGCGCCGAAGCCCGGCGAGGTGACGGTCATCAGCTCGCGCTGCTCGGGGTACTCGGCCAGCAGCATCTCGGTCACCGACTGGACGAAGTTGTCCATGTACTCGTAGGTCGCGCCCTCGGGCGCCTTGAAGTTGACCGCCACCCGGCTGCGGTCCTCGAGCGGCGCCAGCTCCGAGGGCAGGGTGGTGGCGAACCAGGCGATGGCGGCGAGGCAGAGCGCGAGGATCGGCAGCGCCAGCCAGCGGTGGCCGAGGAAGCTCTCCAGGCTGCCGCGGTAGCCCTCGGTCAGGCGGCGGAAGAACGGTTCGCTGCGGCGGTAGAACCAGGAGTGCCGGGTGGTCCTGCGCAGCAGCTTGGTGGTGAGCATCGAGGTCAGCGTCAGCGCGACGAACGACGAGATGATCACCGCGCCGGCGAGGGTGGCCCCGAACTCCCGGAACAGCCGCCCGGTGAGCCCGCCCAGGAAGAGGATCGGCAGCAGCACCGCCACCAGCGCCGCGGTGGTGGCGATGACGGCGAAGAAGATCTCGCGCGTGCCGACCACCCCTGCCTCGGCCGGCGGCAGCCCGCTCTCGATCTTCGAGTAGACGTTCTCGAGCACCACGATGGCGTCGTCGACCACCAGGCCGATCGCCAGCACCAGCCCGAGCAGCGTCAGGACGTTGAGCGAGAAGCCCAGCAGGTCCATGACGAAGAACGCCCCGACCAGCGACACCGGGATCGCCAGCAGCGGGATCACCGTCGTGCGCCAGTCGCGCAGGAAGACAAAGATCACCAGCACCACCAGCGCCAGCGCCAGGAAGATTGTCTGCTGGACCTCGGCGATCGAGCGGCGGATGAACTGGGTCGAGTCGAAGGCGTAGCTGAGCTCGATGTCGGGCGCCAGGTTGCGCTCGATGGTCGCC
>JBFGNS010000144.1:0-10806 GCA_041574955.1 Thermoanaerobaculia bacterium
CGGGCCCCCGCCGGCTGGCGCTCCCTCCGTCCTGGCTGGCGCTCTCGGTACTGCCTGTCATCCCGAGCGTAGCGAGGGATCTCGGCTCCGGCGGTGGGGAGGCGTGGCAGGTGCGTGGGAGGCAGGGCCCGGTCGCTGGGCCAGCGGTGGCCCGGGCTGCGCTCCAAAGGCGGGGGTGATGTCGCTCCGGCGGGCCTGGCCGCGCGCCCCTGGTTCCACCGACCGCTCCTGTTGACCCGCCATCGGCCTTGCCGTACCCTCTTGCCACCCCCGCGGCGTCCGTCCGCGGGGCTCTTGTACACGATGAGCGAGGTCACGACTCTGGGCGTCGTCGGCGCCGGCACGATGGGGCACGGCATCGCGCAGGTGGCGGCGCAGGCCGGCCTGCGGGTGGTGTTGGTGGACGTCGTGCCGGCGGCGCTCGAGCGTGGGCTGGCCGGCATCGGCAAGGGGCTCGACCGGCTGGTGGCCAAGGGTCGGCTCGAGGCCGGTGAGCGCGACGGGGTGCTCGGGCGGATCGAGACCGCGGGCCAGCTCGAGGCTGTCGCCGGCTGCGAGCTGGTGGTCGAGGCGGTGGTCGAGAGGTACCAGGTGAAGCGCGACGTGCTGGCCGAGCTCGACCGGCGGTGCGGCGCGGAGGCGATCCTGGCCAGCAACACCAGCTCGATCTCGATCACCAAACTGGCGGCAGCGACCGGCAGGCCCGACAAGGTCATCGGCATGCACTTCATGAACCCGGTGCCGGTGATGAAGCTGGTCGAGGTGATCCGCGGTCTGGCCACCGCGCAGCAGACCTACGAGCGGGTGGCCGAGACCGCGCGGCGGCTGGGCAAGACACCGGTGGAGGTGCGCGACTCACCCGGCTTCGTCTCCAACCGCGTGCTGCTGCCGATGATCAACGAGGCGGTCTTCTGCCTCTACGAAGGCGTCGGCGACGTGCGCGCCGTGGACGAGGTGATGCGGCTGGGGATGAACCACCCGATGGGGCCGCTGGCGCTGGCCGACCTGATCGGTCTCGACGTCTGTCTCGACATCCTGCGGGTGCTGGGTGACGGCTTCGCCGACCCCAAGTACCGTCCCTGCCCGCTGCTGGTGTCGATGGTGGACGCCGGCTACCTCGGGCGCAAGGCCGGCCGCGGTTTCTACACCTACGACGACGGCGACCAGCGGACCTTCGATCCCGCCGGCGGCTACCGATGAGCCGAGCGATGCCGGCCGCCGTCAGCGAGCGCTCCGGCCGGGCGCGGAGAGCGCGGTAGCCGTGTACTGCCAGGCCTGCGGCAGCTACAACGCCGACGACGCCGAGTTCTGCGCGCGCTGCCAGCAGAAGCTGCTGGTGGTCTCGGGCAGCTTCGCCAGCGAAGAGCTGGAGGCCGAGCAGCAGGTCGAGGAGGGCGGCTTCTCGCTCGACGAGCACCTGCTCGAGCGCATCTCGGTGCTCGAGGAGGCGGTCAAGCGCACCGCCGAGACGGTGCGGCACCTGGTGGCGGCGCACAGCCAGCAGGAGCGCAGCATCCTGGTCAACCAGACCGGTATCAGCGCCCTGCGCGAGCTGCTGCAGGACAAGCGGCTGCTGGCCGAGGACGAGTGGAGCGACCTGTGGCAGGCCAAGATGGACGGCCAGCTGATGGCGGTGGAGAAGCGCGAGCGGTTCGCCGAGCTCAAGGACCGGATCTCGGGGCTGTTCAAGGGCAAGCAGCGGCGGCTGTTCGGCAAGCTGCTGGCCGACGCCGAGGCGGCGCTGCTGGCGCTCGACGTCGAGCGCGCGCTGCCGGCGCTCGAGGCCGCCTTCAAGCTCGACCGCGAGAACTACGAGCTGGCGTTCTTCATCGGCGAGACCTACTTCAACGACGGCCAGGCGGAGGTGGCGCTGGGCTTCATGCGCCGGGTGCTGGAGGTCAAACCCGATCACTACGAGGGGCTGGTCTACAGCGGCGTCATCCTGCACGAACGCGGCGAGTCGGGGCGCGCCGAGGAGTTCCTGAAGCGCGCCGTGGCGCTTCACCCCGACAGCTTCCTGCCGCACTTCAGCCTGGGAGCGGTCTACGCCGCCCACGGCCGGCTGTCACGGGCGGTGGCGCTGCTCGAGCGCGCGGTGGAGGTGGACCCGGTGCCGCAGGCGCTCTACCTGCTGGCCAGCTGCCTGTACGAGATGGGCCGCCTCACCGGCGCCATCGAGACGCTGCAGCGGCTGGTGCGGCACGACCCGGCCAACGAGGAGGCCCACCACCTGCTGGGGCTGGCCTACCTCGATCGCGGCTGGAACCGCAAGGCGCTGGCGGCGTTCCGCCAGGCGCAGCGGCTCAACCCCAAGCGGCTGCGCTACCGCGACCTGGTGCGCTACCTGTCGGGAGGCGACAGCTCGCCGCTGCCGGCGGTGTCGGGCGAGGCGCGGGTGTGGCTGATGCGCGCCGAGGACCACCTGTCGCGCGAGCAGGCCGAGCCGGCGTTCAGCTGCTACCGCAAGGCGCTGGTCGCGGAGCCCGACAGCCCGACCCTGCTGCTGTCCTACGCCCTCGCCTGCCTGCGCCACGACCGCAACCGCGAGGCCGAGGCGCTGGCCCGCCGGCTGCTGGCGCAGGAGCCCGACGAGATGCTCAAGGCCACCGCCTACGCCGCGCTGATGGAGGCGCTCAGGAGCGAGGGCCAGCTGCGCGAGGGCAACTCGCTCGGCGAGCGCCTGCTGGCCGAGGGCGAGAGCGACTACGCGCGCAGCATCGCCTACTACGAGATGGCCCACAACCTGGCGGAGATGGAGGAGGACCTGGACCGCGCCCTCGAGTACGCGCTCGAGGCGCTCGACCTGGCGCCGCAGGAGCTGCGCCAGTTTCCGCTGGCGGCGGTGGGCTGGGTGCACTACAAGCGCAAGGAGTTCCGCCAGGCGGTGGAGTACCTGCGCAGGGCGAGCGAGATCGGCCGCTCGGCGGCGACCCTGACCCACCTGGGGATGGCGCTGCTGGCGGCGGGCGACGAGACCCTGGCGCGTGAGACGCTGGCCGAGGCGCGCCGCGCCGGCGAGGGCAGCTCGCTCGAGCAGCGCCTGATGGAGTGCCTCAAGGACTCCGGGCGGCTGCACGACCGGGTGCGCAGCGGCGAGCGCCGCGGCGTCCCCGGCCGCCGCGACTGACCGCCACCAGAGGGGGACCGCAATGCGCTGGAGCCGCTACTACCTGTTCACCGCCCGCGAGGCGCCCAAGGACGCCGAGGTGGTGAGCCACACCCTGATGTCGCGCGCCGGCATGATCCGCAAGCTGGCGGCCGGCATCTACAGCTACCTGCCGCTCGGCTGGCGCAGCCTCGACAAGCTGATGGCGATCGTGCGTCGCGAGATGGACGCGGCCGGCGGCGCCGAGCTGCTGATGCCGGCGATCCAGCCGGCCGAGCTGTGGCACGAGTCGGGCCGCTGGCAGGCCTACGGCAAGGAGCTGCTGCGCATCCAGGACCGCCACGAGCGGGACTTCTGCTTCGGCCCCACTCACGAGGAGGTGGTGACCGACATCGTCCGGCGCGACGTCAAGAGCTACCGCCAGCTGCCGTTCAACCTCTACCAGATCCAGGACAAGTTCCGCGACGAGATCCGGCCGCGCTTCGGACTGATGCGCGGACGCGAGTTCCTGATGAAGGACGCCTATTCGTTCGACGTCGACGACGCCGGCCTCGACGTCTCCTACGAGGCGATGCGCGCCGCCTACTGCAGGATCTTCGAGGCCTGCGGGCTGGACTACACCATGGTCGAGGCCGACACCGGAACCATCGGCGGCTCGGCGTCGCACGAGTTCATGGTGGTGGCGGAGACCGGCGAGAGCGCTGTGGTCAGGTGCCCGGAGTGCGGCTACGCCGCCAACGTGGAGAAGGCGGAGACCGGCGAGCTGCCGGCTCCCGAGGCGGCGCCGCCGGCCGAGCTCGCGCAGCTCCCGACGCCCGGCAAGACGACCGTCGAGGAGGTAGCCGAGCTGCTCGGGGTCGAGCCGCGCCGGGTGGTCAAGACGCTGATCTACGACACCGCCGAGGGGCCGGTGGCGGCGCTGATGCGCGGCGACCGCGAGGTCAACGAGATCAAGCTGGGCAACCTGGTGGGCGGCGGTGAGCTGCGGCTGGCCGACGACGCGACGGTGGCCCGGCTGAGCGGCGCGCCGGTCGGCTTCGCCGGCCCGGTGGGGCTCGAGGGCGTGCGGCTGATCGCCGACCGCAGCGTCCGGCCGCTGACCAACTTCGTGTGCGGCGCCAACGCCGCCGACGCCCACTACACCGGCACCAACTGGGGGCGCGACGTCGACCTCGCCGAGTGGCACGACCTGCTGCTGGCCGGCGCCGGCGACCCGTGCCCGCGCTGCGACGGCAGCCTGGAGCTGTTCCGCGGCATCGAGGTGGGGCACATCTTCAAGCTCGGCACCAAGTACTCGCAGGCGATGGGCTGCGCCTACACCGACGAGGCGGGCGAGCTCCAGCCGATGGTGATGGGCTGCTACGGGCTCGGCATCGGCCGCACCGTGGCCGCCGCCATCGAGCAGAACCACGACGCCGACGGCATCATCTGGCCCCGCCCGCTGGCGCCGTTCGAGGTGGTGCTGCTGTCGCTCAACCCCAACGAGCCCGAGGTGGTGCGGGTGGCCGACGCGCTCTACGATGCGCTCCGCGAGAAGGGCGTCGAGGTGCTCTACGACGACCGCGACGAGCGCCCGGGCGTCAAGTTCAAGGACGCCGACCTGGTGGGCTTCCCGGTCCGGGTGGTAGTCGGTGCCAGGAGCCTGGCCGAGGACAAGATCGAGCTGTCCACCCGGCGCGAGCGCGAGAAGCTGATGGTTGCTTCAGCCAACGCGGTCGAAAAGGCGCTCGAGCTGCTGCTGGCCTGAGATCGGTTCCTCGCCGGCCGCCCGCGAGGAGGCTCCGATCGCGCCACCGTGCTCCTTCAGGAGCCGCTCAGGGCTGCCAGGGCGTCAGCAGTAGCGCGGGTGCGGGCGTGCTCCGCGCCGAGCGTCTGGCGCTGGATCTCGAGGGCCCGGGCCAGCAGCGCCCGGGCCTCGTGGGGCCGAGCCTGCTCGGCGCGCAGCTGCCCCTGCTGGCTCAGCGTCTCGGCGAGATGCGGGTCGGGCGGACCCTCGGACCCCTCGTACAGCAGCCGGGCTCGCTCGAACAGCGACCAGGCCTCGTCGGCGCGGCCCTGGCGGCGGCGTAAGACGCCTTGGAGATGCAGCACCGAAGCGACCGCGGGGCTTTCGGGCCCGTCGGTCTGGCGGCGCATCTCGAGCACCCGCTCGAACTGTGACTCGGCCAGCGGGTAGCGAGCCTGCTCCAGGTAGAGGCGTCCGAGGTCGAGCCGGGCGGTGGCCAGCGCCTCGCTGTCGCTGCCGAGCAGCCCCTCCATCGCCAGGATGCGCGCGAAGGTCGACTCGGCCTCGGCGAACCGGCGCTGCTCGAGGTAGGCAGCGGCCAGGTCGCCGAGATGATGCGCGATCTTGGCGTGGTTGCCGGGGACTGCCTTTTGCGCGATCGTGGCCACTTGCTCGAAGATGCCGATCGTCTCGGCGTATCGCCCCTGAGCCCACAGGAGCTTGGCGTAGCCGTGCAGCGCCTCTCCCCAGCGCCAGTGGTTGGAGTCTGGGCCGAAGAGCTTCCTGCCGGTGTCGAGCACGCGCTCCATCAACGGCTCGGCCTCGCTCAGCCGTCCGATGTGCAGGTAGGTCACCCCCAGGTGGTAGGCGGTCATGGCGACGTCCGGATGATCCGGTCCGAGCACCCGCTCCTGAATCGCCAGCGCTCTCTGGTAGAGATCGATGGCCTCGCCGTTCTTGCCGACCTGCCGCTTCGCAGCCGCGAGCAGGTACACGGTCCTGGCGAGGTCGGGGTGGTCCGGCGGCAGCGCCCCTTCCTGGATCGTCAGTGCCCGCTCGGCCTGCAGCTCGGCGTCTTCGAGCCGGTGGAGATAGAAGCTGTTGCGGGCCTGTGACCACAGCGACGAGGCGAGCTCCAGGGCCTGCGGTCCCACGAGCCGCTCCTGCAGCGGGATCAGGGTGTCGAACGCCGTGGCGGCCTTCTCGAACTGCCGCTGCTCTGTGTAGAGATAGGCCAGCCGGCTGAGCGTCTCGGCGACGGCGGCGTGTTCCAGGCCCACGGCTTCGCGGCGGATCGCGAGCGCTCTCTGCAGGTGCCGTTCCGCGTCTTTGTAGGCTCCCAGGGTGGTCTCGACGGCGGCGAGCTCCTGCAGAGAGTCGGCGGTGTCGAGGTGAGCGTCGCCCAGCGACTGATTGCGCACCACCACAGCTCGCTCGAGCCAGGGCTCGGCGTCGCGCAGCAGTCCCAGGCCCCGGTAGACCTTGCCCAGCGTGTGGAGCAGCCGGCTCTGCACCACCGGCTGCCCGGCGAGCTCGTCCTCGATGCGCGCGGCGCCACGTTCGAGGATCTCGCGGGCGGTGATCTGCCGGCCGCGCGCCTCGCTGGGGTCGGAGACCTCGAACAGTCGGACCACGAAGTCCGAGACCCGACGCGCCGTCTCGGCTTCGGTCTGCGCCAGCCGTTCGGCCCGGCGAGCCCGTATCAGGCCCAGGGTGGTACCGACGGTGCCGGCCACCAGGGTGAGCGCCACCAGCGCCGCCGCCGTCACCCCGACGCGGTGGCGGCGTACGAACTTATGCGCCCGGTAGGCGGTGCCGGGTGGCCCCGCCACTACCGGTTCGTGGCGCAGGTGGCGCCCGACGTCTTCCGCCAGGGCGCTGGCCGAGCCGTAGCGACGCGTGCGGTCCTTGTCCAGCGCCTTCATGACGATCCAGTCGAGATCGCCCGCCAGGCTCCCGGCGAGCGTAGCCGGCTCCAGCCGGCGCCTGGCCGCCAGCGCCGACGAGGTCCCGCCGAGACGGCTGACGCGGGTGCTCGGGCGCGGTGGCTCGTCCTCGCGGATGCGGCGCTGGATCTCGACGAAGCCGGCGCGGCGCAGCTCGTGTGGGTCGAATGGCGGCAACCCGGCGAGCAGCTCGTACAGCAGCGCGCCGAGCGAGTAGACGTCGCTGCGGGTGTCGATATCGAGCCCGGTCATCTCGGCCTGCTCCGGGCTCATGTACTCCGGCGTGCCGATCAGCTGCCCGAACTCGGTGAAGACCGTCTTCTCGGTCAGGCGGCGGGCGGTGGCCTTGGCGACGCCGAAATCGATCACCTTGGGCAGCGGCCGCTCGTCGCGCACCGTCACCAGGATGTTCGACGGCTTCAGGTCGCGGTGGATGATGCCCTTCTGGTGGGCGTGCTGAACGGCGTCGCAGACCTGGCGGAAGAGCTCCAGCCGCTCACCTGTCGGCAAGCGGTGTCGATCGCAGTAGGCGGTGATGGGCTCGCCCTCGACGTACTCCATGACGAAGTAGGGCCGGCCGGTCTCGCTCACCCCCGCATCGTAGATGGCGGCGATCGAGGGATGGCTCATCAGCGCCAGCGCCTGGCGCTCCGACTCGAAGCGAGCCAGGATCTGCTTGGAATCCATCCCAGCGCGAATCAGCTTGAGCGCGACCCGCCGCCGGACCGGCTCCTGCTGCTCGGCCGCCCAGACCTCACCCATGCCGCCCACGCCCAGCTTTTGACGTAGGCGGTACGGGCCGATTCGAGAGGGCGTCGTGTCGCCGGCGACGGTAGCCGCCGGCCGGCATGCCGGCGTGGACCCGCCGTCTGTGAGGGTCTCTTCGGTCTCGGTGCGGGGGCCGTTGGGGGGCGGCCGCTCACCGGTGCCGCTCGGGGAGAAGGTTCTCGACACCGCTGCCTCCTGGTGCCTCGCGCGCGCCGCGGCCGGTTCCCACCGGAGCCACTGAGGCCCGTGGCCGACGGCCCGCGGCTCGGCAGGGCCGGCTGGGCGCCGAGCTCTGCAGCTTCCGTCCGCGGGCGTGCTACGTTGAAACCTAAATTCTATTTGCAATCAACGTGCTGTCAAGGGGTCGCGCCGGAGGCCGGCGTGCGAGTAGAGCGGGACCCCTTCCATCGCGACTTCGAGCCGGCCGGGCCGGCACTCCCCCGGGAGCTACCGCCACGGCGCCCGACTCGGCTCGCCGCGCTCGTAGGCGGCGAGCTGGCGCTCGAGCCGGCTGGCGATGTCGGCCTGGCCGGCCTGGCGGGCGGCCTCGACCAGGCGGCGCTGCAGCGCGGCGGCCTCGTCGTAGCGGCCGACCTCGGCGAGCGCCATGGCCACGGTCTCGGCGTGCTGCGGGGTGGGCTCGGTTTCGAGCACTGCCCGCGCCAGCCTCAGGGCGCGGTCGCCGTCGCGCAGCGTGTCGTCGGGGCAGGTGGCCAGGAAGCGTGCCAGAGCGTGGCGCAGCAGGGCGCTCTCGGGCAGGGCGGTGACGCTCTGCTCGAGCCGCTCGGCGGCCTCCGGATAGCTGCCGCCCAGGATCGCCGACAGCGCCCAGCCGAAGCGCGCCCGCTCGGAGCTCGGATCGCGCTCCACCGCCTCGGCGTAGCGCGCGGCGGCGCCGGCCAGATCGCCCGCCTGCCCCAGCGCGTCGGCCAGAGCCAACCGTGCGTCGAGGTCCTCAGGCGCGATCGCCACCAGCCGTTGCCAGCGCTCGGCGGCGTCGCGCGGGCGGCCGCGCGCGGCCAGCAGGCGGGCCAGGGCGCGCTGCGCGTCGGGCGAGTCGGGAGCCAGCTCGGCGGCGCGGGTGAGCTCGGGCTCGGCGGCCGGCAGATCCCCCAGGCTGGCCAGTGCGGTGCCCAGCTGGAGCCGCGCCGACGGGCTGTCGGGGCGGGCCGTAACCACCTGGCGCAGCTCCTCGACCGCCGCCCGCACCTCGCCGCGCTGCGCCAGCACCCCCGCCAGCGCCTGGCGCGCGGTCTGGTTGCCGGGCTCCGCCGCCAGCGCCCGGCGGTAGCGCTCGACCGCCTGGTCGAGGTCGCCGCGCACGGCGGCGCGAGCGGCCAGGAAGATGTCGTAGGACGCGCCGCCCGCCAACCGCTCGAGCTCGTCGAGCAGCGGGTCGGGGTGGAAGACCGGCTGCTCGCCGCGGCGCTCGAGCGCGGCGGCGGCGCGCTCGGCGTCGCCGGCGTCGCGGTAGGCCTGGGCGAGCTGGTAGTGCAGCGCGGTGGCCTCCGGCTGCAGCTCGAGGGCGGTGGTGAAGTGCCCGATGGCGGCTTCCAGCTCGCCGGCGCGCCGTGCCAGCCTGCCGAGGCCGGCGTGGGCGGCGGCGGCCAGCTCCGGCACCTCGAGCAGCTCGCGGAAGCGGGCACCGGCGGCCGCCTCGTCGCCGAGAGCGACGGCGGCCCGGGCCAGCCTCAGGCGGGTCGGCGGGTAGCCCGGCTGGAGCTCCAGCGCCGCCGTGAAGTGCTGCCGACCGGTCTCCCAGTCGACCCGCCGCGCCGCCAGCTCGCCCAGGTAGTAGCGCCACCGGAAGTCGCCGGGCGCCAGCCGCGCGGCGTTGGCGAACGCCGGCTCGGCGGCGTCGTCGAAGCCGTAGAGCAGGTAGAGCTGACCCAGCAGGGCGTAGACGTCCGCCAGCTCGCGCGGCGTCGAGCCCGGCTCGGCCACCAGCTCGTCGAGCAGCGCCCGGGCCTCGTCGAGCCGCTCTCGGACGGCGGGGTCGGCGCCCTCGAGCGCCGGCGCCGGCAGCTCGGCCAGCGGCGGCGCGGGCTCCTGCGCGGCGGTTCCGGCGGCGGCCAGGGCGGCGGCCAACAGCGCGGCGGCGCGGCGCGGCCAGGCCCTCACCGCGCCCTCCCCGCCGGGCGGCGAAGGCTCAGGTAGCGACCCGCCGGCGCGGCGAGCCAGCGGACACGACGGCCGCCGGGCCAGGTCACGTCGAGCCGGACGGCGGCGCGGGCGTCGCCGAGACCGGCCAGCAGGCGCGGGTCGGAGGCCGAGGCGTAGCTGCCGCCGGTGCGCACTGTGCGTACCACCGGCGGCTCGCCGCCGGTGGCAACCGCGGCACGGCTGCCCGGCAGCTCGGCCAGCGGCGGCTCGCCCAGCAACCGCAGCCCGAGCCAGCCGCGATCCTGGCCGACGCGGTTGACCAGCAGCCGCGCCGGCCCGGCGTTGTTGCCGACCACCAGGTCGGGATCGCCGTCGTTGTCGACGTCGCCGACCGCCAGCCCGCGGCTCACCTCGAGCGCGCCGAAGGCCGGCGCCAGCTCGGCGGAGCGCTCCTCGAAGCCGGCGCCGGCGCGGTTGACGAACAGCAGGTTGGGCTGCTTGAGCGGCAGCGGGTCGCCGGCTCGCGACTGCTCCTCGAGGGTCTTGACCGCGCCGTTGACCGCCGCCAGGTCGAGCCAGCCGTCGTTGTCGGCGTCCAGCCAGGCGGTGCCGAAGCCGGTCGACCGCCAGCTCGGCGCCGCCAGCCCGCTCTGCTCGGTCACGTCGGCGAACTGCGCCGCACCGCCGTTGCTGTAGAGGGTGTTGGTCTGGTTGTCGAGGTGGGTGACGAACAGGTCCTCGTCGCCGTCGCGGTCGTAGTCGCCCGCCGCCACCCCCATCGACGCCTCCGGCTGGCCCTCGGCGTTGACCGCGGCGCCGGCCAGCAGCGCCTCGTCGCGGAAGCTGCCGTCGCCTCGGTTGATCCACAGCAGGTTGGGGGTCATGTCGTTGGCGACGTAGAAGTCGGGCCGGCCGTCGGCGTCGAAATCGCCGGCGACGACGCCGAGGGCGGCGCCCTGGGCCTCGGCGAGGCCGGCCCGGCGGGTGACGTCCTCGAAGCTGCCGTCGCCGCGGTTGCGCAGCAACCGGTCGGGCTCGGGCGGGAAGGCCAGCGGCCCGCAGTAGTCGCGGCGGCCGGCTGGGTCGGTGCAGGCCAGGTTGTCGGCCGGGTCGAAGCGCACGTAGTTGGCCAGGTACAGGTCCTGCCAGCCGTCGCC
>JBFGNS010000145.1:0-10670 GCA_041574955.1 Thermoanaerobaculia bacterium
CGGTAGACGCACTGCAGGAGGTCGATGGTGGTGCCGGGCTGCGCCGAGGGCACCGTATCGACCACCGGCCGCTGCTGCTCCGCCGCCACCTCGGCCGGGGTCAGCAGGGCGCAGGCGTCGGGGGGTGGCGGACCGGTCGCGCCGGGCGCGGCGGCGTGGCCGGCAGCCGGCAGCAGCAGAGCGAGAGCGACGACCCGTGTCAGTGTGGCTGTCTGGAGTCTGGCGGTCGGCATGGCTGGGGTGCTGGATTGGGGGTGCCGGATTGGAGTCGGCTTGTACTGGCGTCGGGTGGCGGCTCCGGTCTCACCCCACCGAGCGACCTGCAAGCACCGAGAGCGGGTCAGGCACCCGGCCGCGGCGTCCGCGCAGGATACCGCGGCCGGGTTCGGCCGGCGCGACCCGGCTGGCCGCGCCGGCACCTCGCCTCGGATCAGAGCCCGCCGGTGAGGACCACCCGGTTGGACTCGAGCCCCCCGGACTCCACCCAGTAGGCGGTCTCGCCCGGCTGCACCGTGACCACGAACACCGCCACGCCGAGCGCGTCGGTGGCGGCGCTGGTCGAGCCGGTCGAGCCGTCCTCGCCCCGGTGCCGCAGCGTCAGGCCGACGCCCTCGAGCCCGGCGCCCTCGGGCGCCGCCACCAGTGCGGTGAGAGTCACCGGCTGGCCGGCCAGCGCCTCGCTCAGCAGCATCGGGTCGAGCTCCAGCACCTGCGGCTCCGAGCCGCCCGAGCCGCCGCCCGAGCCGATCGCCTCGTGCAGATGGATGTTGCCGCCGTCGATGCCGTCGTCGGGCGAGCGGTCGGCGGTGTCGTAGGAGCAGCCGGAGATGCACTCGAGGAAGAACCGGTCGCCGTGCTTGCCCGGCGTCGTGTTGTCCTCGCCGCACACCCGGAACTCGGCCGCGGCGCCGTTGAGGTCGCCTTTGGCGGTGACCTCGAAGCCGCGCTCGGCCGAGGTGGCGACCCCGTTGCACAGCGCGCCGCCGGCCGCCAGCCCGGTGACCTCGTGGGCCTTGATCTTGATGCCCATGTCGTTGTCGTGGAGCATGATCTTGCCCTTGAGCTCGCCTTCGACCACCCGGCCGTCGAAGCTGAAGTCGATCTTCTTGTCGCCGTCGCCCAGACCGTCGAGCCAGCCGGCGCCGTGCACGCGGCCGGCGGCGGGCACCGGCGGCGGCGGCTGCGGCGGGTCCTCGCAGAAGCCGTTGCCGACCAGCTGGTAGGTCTCGGAGTCGGTCGCCGAGTCGGCCGCCGAGTCGGAGCGCAGGGTCTCGTTCTGGCGCACCGGGTAGGTGCGGCCGAGCAGGCCGCCGACCAGGTCGCCGGC
Source organism: Thermoanaerobaculia bacterium (assembly GCA_041574955.1). Taxonomy (GTDB): domain Bacteria; phylum Acidobacteriota; class Thermoanaerobaculia; order Multivoradales; family JAHEKO01; genus CALZJC01. The sequence continues at coordinate 1,328 of JBFGNS010000145.1, forward strand.
GTGGGCGCCGCCGATCTTGCCGGTGGAGATCACCAGCGTGATGGTGCCGTCCGGCGACACCGTGCTCTCGGGATCGGCGTCGCCCAGCCTGACCGGCGGCAGCGCGTTGGCCACCACCGCCGTCAGGTTGGTGACGATGCCGTACTCGAAGCTCGGCACCCCACCGCCGTCGGTGTCCATGCCGATGTAGTAGCGCCCGACGAAGCCGTCGTCGGTGGGGTTGGGCGCCACCGGCGCGTCGGGGTACTCCCACAGGATCCGCCACATGCGGTCGGCCGGCATCGGGTCGAGGCTGGCCACCTTCATGGTGAAGACCAGCTTCTGCGAGCCGTCCTCGAAGAACGGCTCGCCGATCGCGATCCACTCGATGTCCATGTCGGGGTCGGCCGGCGCGGTGTCGTTGTCGCCCGCGGCGTCGGTCGCCACCCGGATGCCGGGCGCGACGCACGAGCTGCCCTTGGGCTCGGCGGTCACCGCGTTGGTGCCGCACGAGTCGCCCTGCGCGTTGGTGGCCACCACCCGGTAGGTGTAGGTCACCTGGTCGCTGCCGAGGTCGTGGAACACCCGCGTCGAGCCGTCGACGGTGGCGATCTTGCGCTCCGGGCCGCCGCCCTCGGTGCGGTGGACGTCGAACGAGGTGACCGGCGAGCCGCCGTCCTCGGACAGCGACCAGGCCAGGGTGGCCAGGGCGCCGTTGCGTGTGACGGTCAGGTACGGCGCACCCGGCAGCGTCGGCTCGGCCGGGTCGTGGGCGGCGATCAGCCGGCGTCCGCCGCTCTGGCGCGCGATCTTGCCGTAGGCGGTGTAGGAGTTGCCGCGCGCGTCGGCGGGCGCCTCGACGCAGGCGTCGATGCAGCCGTCGGCGTAGCCCACCACCACCCGCCCCTGCGGATCGTGGTCGGCGTCGAAGAAGTCGAGCAGGTTGCGGTGGATCTGGGAGCCGCCGCCGAGATGGATGCCGCCGCGCTGCAGCGGGTCGTCGGGCGTCGCCTGGACCGTGATCCACGACTGGCCGTCGTCGTAGGTGTGAGCGACGTACAGGTGCCAGGCGCCCTCGGAGTCGAACAGGTTGGCGTTGCCCGAGGCGGTGGTGCCGTAGAACGCCATCGCGGCGCGGCCGGGGTCGCCCGCCACCATCGCCGGGAAGACCGCGTTCTGGATGCCCACCATGCTGCCGACCTCGTAGACGCGCTGCCAGGTGCGGCCGCGGTCGGTCGACACCGCCACCGCCGGGATGCGGTCGCCGTCGACGAAGCCGAGATACAGCGTGCCGGCGGAGTCGATCGCCACCGACGGGTCGCTGCCGCCCGAGCCCACCGTGCCGGGCACCGTGCGCACCTCCCAGGTGAGGCCGTTGTCCTCCGACACCGCCACCGCGTTCTCGTTCGGGTTGACGGTGCCGAAGCACTCCGCGTTGGGCACGTAGACGGTGCCGTCGGGCGCTACCTTGACGTGGCCGTGGAGGCCGGCGCACTGCTCGAGGTGGTACATCGGGATCGCCGGGCCGAAGGTGATGCCGCCGTCCAGGCTCAGGGCGCAGTTGGCGAAGGCGATGTCCTGTGCGCAGTAGTAGACCGCGTTGGGGTAGCCGGTGGTGGTGGGCGGCGCGGGCTGGGCGAACGGACCGCCACCCAGCGTCTGGTGGTCGATCCCGGAGCCGGGGCCGGCGCCCTGGCTGGGCGTCCAGCTGACGCCGTCGTTGTCGGTGAACGAGGTGGCGCTGGCGAACGGGTTGAGCAACAGGTGCGAAACGAAGGTGCGGTGGGTCTCGTGATCGGTGAACAGGATCGGGTCGAAGCTGGTGACCGCGGTCGGCGGAGAGATGTCGAGCCAGCTCGACGACGGGGTCTGCGGGCAGACGTCGTCGTCGAAGTCGACCTTGAGCGTCTGGAGCAGAGCCTGCAGGATCACCTGCTCGCTCTGCCAGTTGACGCCGATGTTGGGCTCGTCCTGGCTGTTCCTGGTCATGCCGGCCGCGATCTGGTCGGCGGTCGGGGTGTGGGTCTGGTAGCGCGGCGGCAGGCCGGTGTCGATCGGCGCCGGCGGCAGCCCCTGGCTGGTGGCTACCACCGTGGCCTCGCCGCTGTACTGGTCGGCGGCGGTGGCCGCGAAGTAGACGACGTGGAAGTAGAACAGGCCGGTGCCGTGCTCGGCCGGGTCGAGATCGATGCGCTCGAAGTTGGTCGGACCGGTGGCGCTGTCGTCGATGACCGGGCCGTCGGGCGCGCCGGCGTGGACGTAGACGTCGTAGTCGGTCGACGGCGACAGCCAGCGGAAGAAGACCCGCACCGCCGCGCCGTCCCAGTCCTCGACCGCGCCGGTCAGCTCGAGCTCGTAGAACTCGCAGGTGACGCCGTCATCGCAGAAGTCCTCATGATCGCCCAGGAACGGTCCCGGCGAGACGCCGCCGGGCGAGGTGCCGACCCACTCGACCTGGTCGCCTACCACCGGGTCGAGGCTGCCGCTCGCCGGGTCGGCGGCGCGGCCGGGCGATGCGGCAAGCAGCAGCGCGCAGGCGCAGACGGTCGCAAGCAGGACGTGGCGCAGGGCGCCGGCGGACGTCGGGTACGAAGCGAGATGGCTCATGCTGACCTCCAGTTGCGGACGGTGGACGGACCCCGGATCGTGGAGTCCCATCACACACCCCAGGAGGGCAGGAAGCCATGGGGAGAACCCCCCATGCCGAGCGGGGAGTTACCCCCAGCGCACTCTACGGTGCGCTATCGCTACGGTGGCTACGGTGACAGGATACTAATGACCATTGCGAGCATAAGTATCCTGTCACCGCTGGGGGAAAAAAGAGGACCCCCGCCCGCAGGTACGGGCGGGGGTCGGGAGGCCACTCCGAGGCTTTCAGAGAGGTCGTCCGGGAGGACGTCCGCGGCGAGGCCCCCAAGCTTGTTTACGAAACTACTTACCGAACAGCTTGCCGGCCATCCCGCTGATCGCGCCCACCGCTTCGCCGCCGCCGCCGAGCAGCGAGCCGAGCGAGCCCAGGCTGCCGGCCTTATCGCGCAGCACGCCGAGGATGATCGGCAGCACCGCCTCGAGGCCGGAGGCGGCCTTCTCGCGGCTGATCCCGGCCTCGTCGGCCAGCCCGGCGATGTCGACGGCACCGGCCACCGCCTCGGGGTTCGACGCCAGCTCGGCGAGGCCCGCCTGGCCGGCACGGCTCTTGACCGCGTCCAGTACCGAGCGGGCTGCCGGCGGCACGAAAGCCTCCGCTTGTCCGGCCGAGAAGCCCGCCTTGCCGAGCAGGCTCGAGATCATCGTGGCGCTCTTGTCTTCGAGAAGGTCCTTGAGAAAGTCCATGTCGTTTCGTCTCCTGGGTGATTGGGTTCGCCGACCCCCGGTTCGTGTTCGCCGGCGCCCTCTCACGCCGCCCGAGCTCTGCTTGCGCTCAACCCTAGGGCAAGCTGCGTGCCAACCGTCTCGGCCGCGGGTGCGGCCATCCGGCCGCAACCACGGGCTTTCCGCACCGCGCACCCCGGCATCAAACCCACCGCGACCGGGAGTTTCTGGAGGGTCCCCAGGGAGCCGGTAGGAACTCCCTAGCCTCCGGCCCCCCCGAGCTGGCGGTTCGCCTCCTTGAGCACCCACAGCAGGCCGGGGATCAGCAGCCGCGCCGCGGCTAGCTCCGTCGCGTAGGGCCCGCCGCAGCCGTCGTCGCAAGCTTCCACCTGCAACCCCGCCTCACTCGACTTCCGGCTTGCGGCGTGGCGCAACGCCCTTGAGCAGCACCCACGCTCCGCCCTGGGTCGCCGCGACCAGCAGGAACCGGCGGCTCGCCGCGCCGTGCGCACCGGCGCAGACGATCGCCCCGGCGTGTCTCGCCGGCAGGCGTTCCCGCACCGCTCGAATCGGGCGTCACGCCGCTCGTGGCTGCCGCGCCCCGCTCGAGCTCATGGGCCTTTCTCACCCGCGGCGACGTCGCCTGCGGTCGCTGCGGCGGTCCGTCTCGCCTGCTACGGCCAGAGCCAGCCGAAGACGCCGGCCGTCAGCAGCGCGTAGACCAGGCCGTCGAAGACGTTCTTGATGGTCTTTGGCCAGGTCTGGCCCATCCAGATGCCGTCCATCACCTCGCCCGCCGAGTAGGCCAGGAAGGCGACGGTGCCGACCAGCCGGAAGACCGCCAGGTAGTCGGCGCCGGGCCCCAGGGTGCGGCCGGCGACGTAGGCCAGGAAGACGCCGAGCAAGACACAGAATACGAACCACTGGACCAGGTACTTGCCCATCGCCGGCGGGCCGCTCGGCATGACGGTGAGAAAGCCCACCGGTCCCTGCTTCATCTTCTCGATGGTCTCGGGCGCCTGCATCTCCTTGCTGTCCTTGCAGTGCGGAATCGTGTAGAGCCCGGGCGTCACGCCCACCTCGCGCAGCAGCGCGCGCACCCGGTCCTCGTCGGGCAGCTTGCGGTAGTCCTTGTTGTGGTAGTTGAGGACCATGTGGGTCACCGAGCTGGCGAGGAACACCACCACGGCCGACACCACGATGGGAAGCCAGAGGGCACCGATCGAGACCATGCCGAATCCTCCCGTGCGCAGATCACCGCAAGCGGGGCCGCCTCCCGGATCGGGGACGCCCGGCCTGCCGGCGAAGTTGACTGTCTGCTACGGCGGCGAGAGTAGCACGCCGGGTCAGTCGGCCGCGGCGTCGAGCCCGTAGTCGAGCTCGTGCGGCGGCGGCGCCCCGCCCGGCCCGGCCAGGTAGTGGTCGAACCAGCGCAGCGCGCGCAGGGTGTAGTCGAGCCGCGCCGCGGCCTTGCGGTTGCCGTGCTTCTCGCCCGGGTAGACGACGTAGCGCACCGGCGTGCTGCCGAGCAGCTTCAGGTAGCGGAACAGCACCAGCGACTGCGACGGGTGGACGCGCGGATCGGCGTCGCCGCCGAGGATCAGCAGCGGCGTCCTGGCTTGCTCCAGATAGCTGATCGGGCTGCGCTCGAGCATCCGCTGCCAGTCCTCCCACGGCCAGTGCCGGGCGTGCACCAGGTAGAGCTCGTTGGGGATGTCGCTGGTGCCGAGCTTCGACACCTTGTCGCTGATGCCGACGAACATCACGCCGGCGGCGAACCGCTCGCTGTAGCGGGTCGAGCACCAGGCGGTGGCGTAGCCGCCGTACGAACCGCCGGTGACGCCGACCCGCTCGCCGTCGGCCACGCCGGCGGCGATCAGGTGGTCGACGCCGTCGATCAGGTCGTCGAACTCGGGACCGGCCGGGTCGGCCTGGCTCCTGAGCGCGAATTCGAGCCCGCGCCCGGTCGAGCCCCGGTAGTTGGGGTAGAAGACGGCGTAACCCTTCGCCGCCAGCACCTGCCCGGGACGCGAGTAGACGGTCAGCCAGCCGTTGGCAACGTGGGCCTCGGGGCCGCCGTGGACGATCAGCACGAGCGGCGCGCGTTGGCCCTCATCGACGCCCAGCGGGCGCATCAAGAGCCCCTCGAGCTCGAGGCCGTCGCGCGCCCGGTAGCGCACCACCTCCTGCGGCGCCAGCCGGCGCTCCGCCAGCCACGGGTTGGAGTCGGTGAGCCGAGCCGGCGGCTCGCCGGCGCCGCGCCACACGAAGACCTCGCCCGGGTGCGCAGGCGTCTCCGCCACCAGCGCCACGGTGGCGGTACCGTCCGGGCCGCCGGCGGCCACGCTCAGCGACCCCCAGATCGCGCCCGCCGCCACCACCGTCTCCGGCCCGCCGCCCAACCGCTGCCGCCGGACGGTGCGCTCGACACCCTCGGCGGCGATCCACAGCAGCGTCTCGGCGTCGAGCCAGGCGACGTCCACTGCGTCGCCTTCGAAGCCGGCGAGCAGCTCGCTCGGTACTCCTCCGGTTGCCGGCGCGGTCATCAGCCGCGCCGCCGCCGGGTCGTTGGCGGTGGCGCCGGCGACCAGCGCCAGCCGCGCGCCGTCGGGGCTCCAGCGCACGGCGCCCAGCTTGCCCGGGTTGTCGATCCGCCCGGTGACCTCGCCGCCCGCCGGGTCGACGACGTGAATCCGCCGCAGCATGTAGTGATCGTCGATCAGTGAGGTCGGCGCCACCGCTACCGCCAGCCGGTCGCCGGCCGGGCTCCACGACAGCTCGCTGGCCGAACCGGCGAGCGCGACCTTGCGCGGCTCGCCCGCACCCTCGCCGGTGACCTCGCTCAACCACAGCTCGACCGGCCGCCACTCCTCGTCCACCACGATCTGCTGGAAGCCCTTCTCACCCAGCGCCTTGGCCTCCTCGCTCTCGGCCGGCTCGGCGAGGAACGCCAGCCACCGGCCGTCGGGTGACCAGGCGTACTCGTCGATACCGTCTCCGTGCCCGAGCAGGCGCACAGCCTCGCCGCCGTCGGCCGCGATCCGGTAGAGCGCGGTCGTTTCGTCCTCACCGCGCTTGGCCAGGAAGCTGAGGGCCGAGCCGTCGGGCAGCCAGGCCGGATCCGACACGTCCACCTCGCCGGTGACGAACGGCCGCGAGCGGCCGTCGGCGTCCACCAGGTGCAACTCGGACCAAGCGGCGCCATCTTCCTGGGTCTCGAGATCGCGCGGCACGTCGAGCAGGTAGGCCACCTGCCCGCCGTCGGGTGATACGACGGCGGTGGTCACCAACCGCAAGCGGGCGACGTCGTGGGCGGTGAGGCCCGACGGCGCGGCGGCCGGCTGCTGCCCCGGTGCCGGCGCCGGCAGTAGCAGAAGCGCCGCCGCGAGCAGGGCGCCGCCGAGGCGGCCCGGCAGAGACGACCGGAAGGTGGAGCGGAGGACGGAACGAGGTTTGCCGACGGGGCTGGCGTGGTGCATCGCGATCACTCTCCTACTGTCCAAGGGACGGTCGAGGCGCTCGGGAGGGAGCAGTGGGCGTCCGATCCTACCGCCCACGAGGCGACCTGGTACCGCCCGGTCGGGCAGGCCGGTGGCGCGCCTGCCGCGCCCGCCGAAGCCCGGCCCGGCGGCGCGGACGCCCGGCGGCGGCGATCAGATCGGGGCATCGGTTTGCGTCTGTCCCCGTGCGGCGGCGGAGGATCGCCGGCGGCGGTACACTCGCCTCGCCGTCTGGCCCCCGACATGAACGAAAGTCCCGCCACCGCCAGCAAGGCCGCAGCCCCGCCCGAGGGCACCACGGCACCGAGCCCGCCCACCGAGCTCGCCGAGGTCATCGAGCGGGTTTGGGGCTATCGCGAGTTCCTGCCGCTCCAGCTCGAATCGATCGCCGCCATCCGGGCCCCCCGCGACAGCGTGGTGGTGCTGCCCACCGGCGGCGGCAAGTCGCTGTGCTACCAGGCTCCGGCGCTGGTCGACGGCGGGCTGGCGGTGGTGGTGTCGCCGCTCATCTCGCTGATGAAGGACCAGGTGGACGGCCTGCGCGCCAACGGCGTGGCGGCCGCCTACGACAACTCCACCTTGCCGCCAGAGGAGCGTCAGGCGGTGCGGGCGGCGCTCGCCGGCGGCCGCTACCGGCTGCTCTACGTGTCGCCCGAGCGGCTGGTGGGCGAGGGCTCGGAGGGGTTCCTCGAGCTGCTCGAGGGCTGCGACCCGAGCTACTTCGCGGTCGACGAGGCGCACTGCATCAGCCAGTGGGGGCACGCGTTCCGGCCCGAGTACCGCCAGCTCGCCGGGCTCCGCCAGCGCTTCCCGCGTGCCCGCATGCACGCCTTTACCGCCACCGCCACCGACCGGGTGCGGCGCGACATCGTCGAGCAGCTCGAGCTCGAGGACCCGGCGGTGCTGGTGGGCTCGTTCGACCGCCCGAACCTCCTCTACCGCGTCTTCCGGCGCAGCGACCTGGCCTCGCGGCTGCGGGCGGTACTCGCCCGCCACCCCGGCGAGGCGGGGATCGTCTACTGCATCTCACGCCGCGAAACCGAGCGCTGGGCGGCGCGGCTCGAGGAGTGGGGGGTGGCGGCCCGGCCGTACCACGCCGGCCTGCCGGACGAGGTGCGCCACCGCAACCAGGAGGCGTTCCTCGCCGAGGAGGTGGAGGTGATCGTGGCGACGGTGGCGTTCGGCATGGGCATCGACCGCTCCGACGTGCGCTTCGTGGTGCACGCCGGCGCGCCGCGTTCGCTCGAGCACTACCAGCAGGAGTCCGGCCGTGCCGGCCGCGACGGGTTGGAGGCCGAGTGCGTGCTGTTCTACTCGGGCGGCGACTTCGCCACCTGGCGGCGGCTGATGGCGGCCTCGGGCGAGCTGACCGAGGGCGCCCAGCGGCTGCTGGCCGGCATCAGCCGGTACGCCTCGTCCACCCGCTGCCGGCACCGTACGCTGGTCGAGTACTTCGGCCAGCGCTACGAGCGCGACAGCTGCGGCGCCTGCGACTGGTGCCTGGGCGAGATGAAGCGCGCCGACGAGCCGGTGGTGCTGGCACAGAAGATCCTCTCCTGCGTGCTCAGGCTGCGCCAGCGGTGGGGGGCGCGGCAGGTGGTGGACGTGCTGCGCGGCCAGGCCACCGACAAGGTGGTCGAGAACGGCCACGACCAGCTCAGCACTTTCGGCCTGCTGCCCGAGCTGCAGGTGGCCGAGCTGCGCGGCTACATCGACCAGCTGGTCGACCAGGGGTTCCTGGCCTCGGTGGGCGAGCGCTACCCGGTGATCCAGGCGACCGAGCCCGGCATGGAGCTGCTGCGCGGCGAGCGCGAGTGCGAGCTGTTCCGCCAGGAGCGGCCGAAAAAGGGCCGCGCGGCGCGCCCCAAGGCCGCCGACGACGGCTGGCAGGGCGTCGACCGCGAGCTGTTCGAGAGCCTGCGCGCGCTGCGCCGCGAGCTGGCCGCCGAGCGCGGCGTGCCGCCCTACGTCATCCTGCACGACCGCTCGCTGCGCGACCTGGCGCGGCTCAGGCCGGCCAGCCGCGGCGAGCTGACGGCGGCCTACGGCATCGGCGAGAAGAAGGCGGCCGATCTGGGCGACAAGATCCTCGAGCACATCGCCGCCTACCGACCGGGCGAGGGCGGACCGGAGCTGTTCGGCGACGACGGCGAACAGTCCACGGAGCCGATCGAGGACCCGGGCGAGCCGCCCGCCGGGCCGCTGTTCGAGCCGGCCGGAAGCTGAGGCCCGGCTTGGTCGGCGCCCGCCGCTCCGCTCAAGCGGGCGGCGGCCCGAGCCGGTCGATCGTCCGGCTCTGCCGCCACCAGTAGATTCCCTGCGCCGGTCCGACCAGGATGTAGATCATCCCGGCGAGCGGCGACAGGGCGGCGCTGACGGCCACGATCGCCACCGACACCAGACCGAACGCAGCGCTCAGCAGGTGGCTGCCGGTGGTGGCCCGGGTCATCACCACCTCGACCGGCGCCAGCTCGAGCTCTTCCCGCCGGCGCCAGGCGCGGTGGTTCATCAGCGCGAAGACCAGGAAGATGCCGGCGTAGCCCGCGCTGTAG
>JBFGNS010000146.1:0-10618 GCA_041574955.1 Thermoanaerobaculia bacterium
GAGCTGCGCTCGGCGGCGGCACCGCCGCCGGCGGCGCTGCGCGAGTCGGCGGCGGCCTACCTCGAGGGCGACCACCGGCGGGTGATCGAGCTGCTCGAGGCCGCCGAGCTCGAGACGGCCCGCGCCCGAGCGCACGCCTGCCTGCTGCTCGCCGCGGCACGCTTCTCGCTGGCGGTGGCGGCGGCGGACGGCGGCGACGCGCTGCGCGAGCAAGCGGCCACGGACGCGCGCTGCAGCCGCGCGCTCGACCCCGCCCTGGCGCCCGCCCGCGAGCTGTTCTCGCCGCGCTTCGTCGAGTTCTTCGACTCTCTTCCTCCCACCGCGCGACGCGGCGCCGACGCCGGCGGCTGAGCGGGCGGCGGCACCCGGGCGCGACCGGCCGGAAGCGCCCCGTCGGCTATACTGGCACGGCTTTCAGAGCCTCCTAGCGGGCCCTCACCGACCGCCGCCATCGATTCGGACACTCCACCTCGCCGCCGCGACGCAGTATGAGCCTGCCGCTCCAAGACGTCCTCGGAGGCAAGTACGAGATCCTCGAGAAGATCGGCGAGGGCGGCATCGGCGCGGTCTACAAGGTCAAGCACCGGCTGCTGGAAGAGGTACGGGTGATCAAGGTGCTGCGGCCCCAGGCCGCCGCCAAGCAGGATCTGCAAGAACGGTTCCTGCAGGAGGCGCGCATGGCGATCCGCCTCAAGCACCCCAACATCGCGCAGCTGCACGATTTCTCGATCGCCGAGGACGACCGCGCCTACATCGTCATGGAGTTCATCGACGGCATCGCCCTCGACGCCATGCTCGCCGCCTCGGGGCCGCCGAGCGTCGAGCTGACACTGGAGATCTCGCGCCAGGCGCTGGCGGCGCTCGACTACCTGCACGAGCACGAGTTCGTCCACCGCGACGTCTCGCCGGACAACCTGATGCTGACCACCGGCTTCGACGGCGCCCCGATGGTCAAGCTGATCGACCTCGGCATCGCCAAACACCTGGGCGACGAGGCCGGCCTGACCGCCACCGGCGTGTTCCTCGGCAAGGCCCGCTACTGCTCGCCCGAGCAGTTCTCGGCCGGCGGCGAGACCGAAGTGGTGGTGGACCGCCGCGCCGACATCTACTCCTACGGCGTGATGCTGTACGAGCTGCTCACCGGCACCCACCCGCTGCGCGGCGACAGCTTCGCCGAGCTGGCCGGCAGCCATCTGTTCCAGCCACCGCGGCCGTTCGAGGAGACCGACCCCGAGGGCCGCCTGCCCGAGGGACTCCGCGAAGCGGTGCTCAAGGCGCTGGCCAAGGAGCCCGACGAGCGGTTCGCCAGCGCGGCGGAGTTCGCCGCCGAGCTGGCGCAGTACAGCGACCCGGCGCACTCGTTCCAGGAAGAGTTCAACCACACCGTCGAGCTCACCACCTCGTCGCTGCCCAGGCTCCAGGAGCAGCCGCGGGAGTCGGGCTCGACCCAGAACCGGCTGGACGAGCAGTTCGGCATGGGCAAGACTCCCTCGCCCGCCACCGCAGCCGCGATGGCGAAGGCGGGCGAGACCGCCGTCGTCGGACCCGCGGCTTCGATCGAGGCCGCCGCCGGCAAGGTGGAGGAGCTGCTGGCGCGCGGCCGCCTGCGGCCGGCGGGAAAGCTGCTGGCGCGCGCCATCGCGGCACACGGCGAGGCCGCACCGCTGCTCGACCTGCGGCGGCGGCTCGAAGCCGCCGCGCAGGCCGCACCGCCGCGCAGCCCGCTGGTGCCGGTGCTGGTGGTGGTGGCAGCGGCGACGGTGATCGGTCTCGGGGTGGCGCTCTGGCAGGGGTGGCTGGGAGGCGCGGGGCCGCCGGCGCCGGTGGTGCCGGAGCCGGCCGGCGAGCCGGTCCTGATCGCCGCGACCCCACGCTGGAATCCGGCGGCACGCGCCGGCGAAGGGCCGAGCGCCGTCGGCTTTACCGGCTCCCCGCCGCCGCTCGAGCCGGCGGCCAGCGCCTCCGCCGCACCTCCGCCGGCGCCGGGACCGTCGGCTTCGAAGCCGGTGACACCCAGCGGCGGCGTGCAGGGCGGCACACAACAGCAGCCGCCCCCACTGCCCGCACCGCCCCCCGAGCCGCAGTACGAAGTCACCCAGGAGACCTTCGAGCCCGGCGTCGGTGTCGTGCCGCCGGTCCTCGTGAGCATCCCGCCGACGGTGGCCCCCGACGACGCCCGCCGGCTGCGGGAGGAGCTCCAGATCGTGGTCGAGGTGCTGGTGGACGAGACCGGCAAGGTGCTGACGGCGCGGGCGGAGGCCCCGGCGTTCCGCGGCAAGTACCGCGACGCCGCCATCGAGATCGCCACCGCCGCCCGCTTCCGCCCGGCCCGCCGCGGCAACACGCTCGGCCGGATGTGGACCGAGATCCACCTGACGTTCAAGCCGGAGTAGGAGGAACAGCGGTGACAGGATACTCAGAGCACCGTCATCGCAAAGCAGCTGGCACGGTGGGCTGAGTATCCTGTCACCGTCGTGGCGCGGTACCCTGGGACCCTGTCCTTCCCGACTCTGAGCCGGCCGGGCCAGCACGCGCTCCGTGCCCCTCGCCGCCCCCTACTCCTTCGGCTCGATCAGCTCCACCTCGACCGGTCCGCTCACCCGCACCATGCAGGCCAGCCGGCAGGGGCCCGGCTCGAGGTCGCAGATCTCCTCCAGCGTCTCGCGCTCCTGGTCGCCCGGCTCGCCGGCCAGGTGCTCGTGGCCGGCCAGGATGCGGATCGGGTCGCTGCCGCAGATCCCCGAGTGGCACTCGGCGTTGATCGGCAGGCCGTGCGCCTCGGCCACCTCGCACACCGTCTGCCCGTCGGCCACCGCCAGCGGCCCGCCGGCGCCGCGGAACGCCACCGTCACCCCCGCCGCCGTGCCCTCGGCCGGCGCCGCGGCGGCCGGCGCGGCCGCGCCGGGCGACGCGCCGTCGTCGATCGCCTCGTCCCGGCGACGGCTGAACACCAGCTGCTGCTGACCGACGCGTAGCTGGTCGCCGTGCTCCAGTCTGAGCGCGCTGCGCACGCGCAGGTGGGTGCCGTTGACGCTCTTCAGGTCCTTGACCGTCAGAGCGCCGTCGTCGACGGCCAGCGCCAGGTGGCGGCGTGACAGCGACCGGTCACCGGCATCGAGCACCGCGCCCGGCGCGTCCCGACCCATCAGCAGCGGCTGGGCGCCGACCGCGTGCCGTCCTCTCAGCCGGCCCTCGGCGTCGTAGTGGGCGACGACGAAGCCCGCCTCGTCACGCTCCACCAGCAGGAACTGGCGCCCGGCGCGCAGCACGTCGCGCTCGCCGAGCGCCCGCTTGCGCCCCGGCGGCACGCGCAGGAAGACGCCCGAGGCGCCGCCGTCGTCGCGCACCCAGTAGCCGTCCTCGCCGTGCGAGATCGAGGCGTGCCGATCGTCCAGCAGGCTGTCGCTCGGGAACTCGAGGTCGCAGCCATGGCGGCCGATGGTGGTGACGCCGTGCCGGCGCACCGTGTGCTCCTCGGCCTCGACGCCGGTGGGCAGCAGCCGCACCAGCACCGCGGCGGCGTCCTCCACCTCGCGCCCCGGCTCGAGGCTGGCCGCGGGCGGCCCGTCGGCGGCCGGCGCGGCGGCCGGCGTCGCCACCGGTGCCGCCGGCGGCGGCAGATCGGCCTCCGCCACCTCGAGATCGATCTCGCTCTTGCCCGCCAGCCGCTGCTGGATCACCTGCGCCACCAGCACCCCGTCGCGCAGCGCCGACTTGATGTTGCCGCGGTGCCGCACCTCGCGGAAGCCCGCCGGATCGGAGGCGAAGTCGTCGGTCTCGAAGTAGGCCTGGCTCAGCAGGTCGCCCACCAGGTAGACGTTCGGCCGGCAGCTCTCGAGCAGCGGACTGACAACCATGCGCTGCTTCGCCTTGGGGCCACCGGTGACCATCTCGATGCCGAGCGAGCCGAGCAGCGCCCTCGGCAGGTCTTCACCGATGCAGGCGACGACGTTCTCCTTGGGGAACTCGAGCAGCTCCACCTCGTTCGGCCGGTTGGGGATCGAGCGGCGATCGACGCGTACCGCCAGGTACTCGCGCCGGTCGTCGCCGGTGAACACCGCCACCGGCTCGCTGCGCCGGTAGTAGCGGATGTTGCCGTTGCCGACGTAGGCCGAGAAGAAGACGTCGGCCAGCGCCTTCGACACCCGCGGCATCTTGTCGCCGCGGTACGACCAGTAGACCGCCGTCGGATCGCTGGCCTCGGCCTTGGCGTTGGACAGCGCGATCACCGCCTCGGCGGCCGAGGTACCGCCGCCGATGACCAGCGCCGGCTCGCCCACCAGTGCCGCCGGGTCGGCCAGCCGGTAGGTGATGCCTTCGGTGTTGCCGGGCACGTCGAACCGGCGGGGCACGCCGCGCCCCAGCGCCAGCACCACGTGGCGCGCCTGGTACGAGCACTCGCAGCCGGTGACGTGGTTCCAGCCGACGGCGCGGTAGCCACCGTCGTCGAGCGGCGCGAGTCCGGTGAGCTCGACCCCGACCTCGTGCGCCACCCCGTGCTCGCGGTAGAGCTGCTTCCAGCGGCTGCACATGTCGTCCTTGTCGATCGGCTCGAACACCAGGCAGCCGACCAGCTCTCCACCCCTGGGAAACGGCACGCGGTCGGCGCCGCCGAAGCCCGGCAGGATCAGCTTGTCCTTGGAGTAGTCGCGGATGCGCTTCATCAGGTCGTCGTAGTCGATCACCAGCGGCTCGAGACCGAGCTCCTTGGCGCGGAAGGCGGCGGCGGTGCCGGCCGGGCCGCCACCCACGATCAGCAGGTCGAGACGGCTCATCCGTCGTCCTCCGCGCCCGCCGCGACCAGCCGCGCCACCAGCTGCCCGAAGCGGATCTCGGCGCCCGGCTCGAGCTCCACCTCGCCCTCGACCTGGCGACCGCCGACGTAGGTGTGGTTGCTGCTGCCTTCGTCGCGGATCCACACGCGGCCGCCTTCGACCCGCAGTGTGGCGTGGCGGCGCGACAGCTGGCGGGATCTGAGCCGCACCGCCGCGCGGCCGGACCGCCCCACCAGGTTGGCGCCCTCCACCAGCGCGTAGCGCCGCCTCTCGGGCTGGTCGACCTCGAGCACCAACGCGGGCGGCGCCGCCGCCGGCTCGGCCCGCGGCCCGCCGCCGGCCAGCACGCCCGGCAGCGCCACCGGCGCCTGGTCGACACGCGTACCCTCGGCCCCCCCCGCCGCGCGCCGCAGCGCCGCCGGCAGGGTGGGCGCCTCGCCATCTACCGCGGTGCGGCTGCCGGGCTTGGCCGGCTCGACGGCGTCGGGCTCCTCGCCGCCATGCTCCAGCTCGACGAAGAAGCACTCCGAGACGCCGCCGAAGCTCACCAGGTGGAGCCGGCCGAGCCGCTCCGGCCGCTCGACCGGCTCGCCGTCGAGGCGGGTGCCGTTGAGGCTACCGAGGTCCTCGAGCAGGTAGCAGCCGCGCTCGCCGTCCCAGCGGATGCGAGCGTGGTGCTGCGACACCTCGGGAGCCGTGAGCTGCAGCGTGCTGTCGGCGGCCCGCCCGATGGTGGCCTCGGCGCCGATCTCGGCCTCGGCGCCGCGGTCGGGGCCGTAGCGGGCCATCAGGCGAGCTCTCACGGCGCCTCCCTCGTGTACGGCAGCAGCTCGGCGCGCTGACCTCGGTCGGGGTGGAAGCGGTGGCAGGTGACGCAGCGGTCGGCGGCCTGTCGGGGCTCGTGGCACTCGCGGCAGGTGGCGATCGTCGGCAGGTTCTGGATCTCGCTGCGGTCGAGCTCCGCCGGCACCGGTTCGCCGGATTCGAGGAACTGGCGCATCGGGATGACGTCGTGGCAGTCGAGGCAGCGCCGCTGGACGACGTGCGCGCGGTGGTCGAACTCGGCGCGCCTGAGCTGGCGCTGGTCGGTTTCGACGCGCACGATGGTCAGGTCGCGCACCAGGTGGCAGCGGCGGCACGGCTCGGTGAGCTCGCCGCCCAGCCGCTCGATGGCGGCGGCCTCCGCCGCCGGCAGCGCGGGATCGCGGCGGTCGAGCGCCAGCAGGAAGCTGGTCTCGTCGAGCGGCGCCAGCGGCTGCTCGATCCGGCGGCGGGCCTCGGCCACCAGCTGCCGGATGGCGGCCAGCTGCTGCTGGACCTCGGGCTCGGGGCGGCCGCGCAGCCCCTCGGCCTGCTCCTCGAGAGTCGCCACCGCCTCCAGGTACAGCTCGCGCACGGCGTGGGGCGGCGCGTCGGCGGAGACCCGCAGCAGGTCGGCGAGGCCGGCGTCGGGGTAGAGGCGGCGGCGCAGCCGGCGCAGGTTCTCGAGCACCCAGGGATCGCGGTGGTGAACCGGTGCCTTGACCACCAGCGAGCCGCGCCGGCGCAGCTCGGCGGGGTTGCTGAAGTAGACCCAGCGCAGCCCCGGGCCGCCGTCGGCCGCCAGCTGCTCGAGATCGAGCACCCCGGGACCGTCGGTGGCGCCGGCCAGCGGCAGCCCCGGGGTGGCGGTGGCGGCGTCCAGGTGGCAGGCGTCGCAGTGGCGGTCGAAATCGAGCGGCTGGAAGTTGCGCCCGTCGGCGGTCGCCTGGTGGCAGTAGAGGCAAGCGCGCTCGGGATCGGCGAGCTGCTCGCGCTTCATCACCTCGCGCAGGTGGTGGGTGTGCGGGAAGCGCAGGGCGCCGGAGTCGGGGATCGCTTCGGCGGCGAAGTCGAACTCCGGATGGCCGGCGCCGAAGTCGGCGAAGTGGCAGGCGCGGCAGGCGCCGCTGTCGACCCGCGTGATGGCGGCGTCGCGGCCGCGGTGCTCGCCGTGGCAGCCCGAGCACGGCGTCTCGTGCTCCGACGGCACCACCCGCCGGAAGTCGTCCGAGCGGTAGAGGTAGTGCGCGGCGAAGGTGTGGATCCCGAGCCCGTCGCCCGCCTTCTCGTGGCACACCGCGCACTGCCGGTCGCTGGCGGAGCGGCTGCGGGCGTCGTGACAGTGACCGCAGTCGCCGGCGAAAACCGCGTGGCTCGAGGACAGCGGCCCGCCCGAGATCAGCTCGCTGCCTCCGGCCAGCCGGTCCCACGCCACGGCCGCTACCACCACCGCCGCCACCGCCGCCCCCAGCACCACCATTCGCCGGCGCGACGCCTGCGGCGGGTAGGAGCGCGCCACCGGCAGACGAGGCTCGCCGAAGCTGCCCTTGAGACCGCTTCTTCTACGTTTCGCCACCGCAGCGCCTCAGTAGGCCCACACCGCGTACAGATGCACCGCGAGCAGGGCCAGCAGCACGATCGAGGTCGGCACGTGCAGGTACAGCCACCAGCGCAGCGCGCTCTGCAGCGTGTACTGGGCGTCGATCTCGAGCTTGGCGCGGTACAGCCGCTCGAGCTCGGCCAGCCGCTCGCGGTCGTCCTCGGCCAGCAGCCGCTGGAGGTAGCGGAACGGCTTGAGCCGCCGCGCCGCGCCGCCGGTGATGTCCACGAAGTACAGCGCTCGCCGCCGCGGCGCCGCCAGCTCGTCGGCCAGCCGCCGCTCCCACAGCGCGACCACCGATTCGTGGGCGCCGTCGACCGCCCTGGCGGCCCGCTCGCGCAGGTCGGCGACCAGCTCCGGAATCCGCTCGTACAGCACCTCGGTCGACAGCCCGGAGGCCAGCAGGCGCGGGATCCAGCGCTGCAGCAGCCGCCCCACCAGGCCGCTCAGCACCGTCCACCAGCTGAGCACCCACAGCCAGCCGGTGACCTGCCCGGACGGCAGCCGGAAGCCGCTGTGCATCAGCACCAGCACGAGAAACAGCCCGCCGCCCCACAAGTGGAGCGCCAGCCACCCGCTGGCCGATCCGCCACGCCACCGGCTGGCGGTCCGCATCATGCGGCGGCGGGCACCGTAGCCGGCCGCCAGCAGCAGCAGCGCGGTCGCCGCCACGCCGTACCCCACGCTCCAGGAGTTGCCGGGGACGAAGTCGGCGATCGTCAGGTTCACCGCCAGCGCGGCGCCGGCGGCGGTCGCCCCGGCCGCGAAGCCGAGCGGCCCCAGCCAGCGCCGCCGCGCCTGCCGCGCCACGCTCACCGCTTGCCGCCCCCGGTCAGCGCGTGGAACTGCTCGAGCGAGCTGAGGCGGTAGGCGCAGGCCTGCGGGCAGTTGCTGACGCAGGCCGGGCCGTGGCCGGTGTCGGAGCACAGGTCGCACTTGCTGGCCACCTGCCGGTCCCGCCCGCGCAGCCCCACCGGCACCATGTCGTCTGGCCACTGCTCGCCGCTGTCGTGCATCACGATGGCATCGTAGGGGCAGTTGTTGGCGCAGCTCGAGCAGCCGATGCAGATCTCCTCGTCGACCGCCACCACCGCCCCGGTGCCGGCACGGTGGATGGCACCGGTGGGGCACCCCACCAGGCAGACCGGGTCGCGGCAGTGGTAGCACGACTTGGCGATCAGCAGCTCGCCGACGCGGCTGCCCTCGCGCACGAAGCGAGCGCGCCCCTGATGGGTGGCGGCGCAGGCGCGCACGCAGTCGTCGCAGCGCGTGCAGCGCGCCAGGTCGATCGCCAGGATCGAGTTGCCCTGCACCAGCCCGGTGTCGAGCGCCACCTGGATGAAGTCGGCGTGCGCGACGTCGCGGCGGGTCGCCGCCGCCTCCTTGATACGGTCGGCGGCCGAGCGCCACAGCTGCTCCTCGAGCCCGGGCTGGCTCTGCAGCAGCTGGTCGAAGACGGCGCGCGGCAGCTTGACCAGCTCGGTGTACTCGACCGAAACCGCGCTCGACTGCCAGCCCTCGAGATCGTCGATCAGCAGCTCCGCCTCGCCCAGGGTCATGCCCTTCGACAGGTAGGAGACCGCCACCTCGCCCTCGCCCAGCCGCTGCATCAGCTTGAGGAAGCCCGAGCGCACCAGGTAGAGCGCGTCGGCCGGCTCGCCCTGGCGCACCACCGGCTCGTCGGGCTCCAGCGACACCAGCTCCACCGACTCGGTGAGCGCCCCGATCAGCGGCTCGCTCAGGCTGGAGAGCAGCGGCGTCGAGCGCAGCTGCGCCGCCAGCGAGCGCTCGCGGTACAAACGGTCCAGCCGCTCCTTGAGCGCCGGCGAGCGGCGCTTCATCAGCCTGAGCGCCGGCAGGCGGATCTGCAGCAGCTGGCAGTCGGTGGCGGCGCGCGCGGTCACCGACTGCGGCCAGCCGCTCATCGCCCCGATCTCGCCGAAGATCTCTCCCGGGCCGAGCCGCGCCGCGGCGCCGCGCGGCAGGTCGAAGTCCATGGTCGCCAGGAAGGTGATGCGGGTCTTGGTCTCGCGCACCGCCCGCCGCATCAGCACCGTGCCGCCGGCGTCGGGCTCGCCGCCGCCCGCCGGCCGGCCGATCACCGTGCGCGACAGGTCGAAGATCGGCCGCGCGCCGCCCGCCTCGCCTTCCTGGCCGGCGACGAACACCTCCACCTCGCCGCTCAACACCACGAACGCCAGGTCGATGTAGGCGCCCTGCTCGAACAACACCGAGCCCTCGCGCCAGGCGGCCAGCGAGACGTCGGAGGCGATCCTGTCGAGCAGCCTGGCGTCGAGACCGGCGAAGATCTCGTGGCGCTCGAGCTCGGCCACCGACGGCCGGTCGGACAGCCGCACCAGGCCGCTGTCGTCGTCGTACGAGCTCCAGCGGTCGCGGTACTGCTCGATCTGCCGCAGGACGGTCTTGCCGACCGCCCCGTCACCCGCCCCGCCGGCGTCGGACCGGCCGCTCACCGCCCGCTCCCCGGCGGCTGGGAGGTCAGCCGGTACAGCTCCGCGATCCGCCGCTGGAGCGCAGCCAGCAGCTCCTCGAGCGTCAGCGAGCCGGAGATCCCGGGCAGCTCGGGCAGCTCGCGCCGGGCGGCAGCGGCGGCCGGGCTGGAGCCGCCCGCCCGCGCCGGGCGCGGCGGAGGCGGCGCCAGCGCCAGCACGGCGGGCCGCCCCCCCGGGCTGCTCGACGCCGCGGCCCTGCGGCGGCGCACCGTCGGCTCGGTCTGGCCGCCGCCCGCCGCCAGCACCGCGCGCTCGACCTGCGGCACCGGCCCGCGGCCGGCGAGCGCCGCGGCGAAGGCGGTGCGCAGCTCGCCCGGCGCCGCCGTCGCCTGCCAGTGGCGCACCTCCGCCATGCCGCGCACGTAGTCGAACTCGGCGCCCGAGGGGTGGCCGGCCGACAGCAGCCGCGGATCGGTGACGTAGTGGCAGCCGCTGCAGGTACGCGCCCTGAGCGCCAGGTCGCCGAGGTCGGCCTTGCCGTTGGCGAGCGCCGCCCGGTAGCCCGGCCGGCTCCGGCCGAGCTGCTTGTCGCGCTCGTTCTTGTGCGGCTCGAGCCAGTCGGCCGCCGCGCCGTGGCAGCTCTCGCAGCTCACCCCGTCCAGCACGTCGCGCGCCTCCTTGCCCGACACCACCGTGCCGTGGCAGTCCATGCACAGGCTGCCGCCGCGAGTGATCTGCGACGGGCTGATGCCGTACAGCGTGGCGATGCGGACGGTGTCCGGATCGCCGTCGAAGAACGGGTCCGCCGAGCGGTAGTGGGCGTGGCCGAACCACCACTGGTTCTGGGGACCGTGACAGCCGCTGCACGCGCCCGGCCCCAGGGTGCGGTGCTGGGAAGCCGGCCGCAGGCGGCGGCGCATCGGCCCGGCGGCGGCGGCCGGTGCCGCGGCCGGCGCGGCGCGGCCGGCGGCAGCCGCACCGCCGGCACC
>JBFGNS010000147.1:0-10556 GCA_041574955.1 Thermoanaerobaculia bacterium
CGGGCCTCGACCTCGAGCCCGAGCTGCTCGAGCCGCCGCCGCCAGGCCGCCATGTCGCGGCCGGCGACGGCGAACGCCAGGTGGTCGACGGTGCCGCGCTCCGCCGACACCGGTAGCCGGCGGTCGAACAGGCCGAGCACCTGGGTGTGCCCCTCGAAGCCGTCGGCGACCCTGAGCAGCACGGCGTGCGGAAACTCGCCCAGCGGCTCGAGCCCCAGCACTCGCTGGTAGAAGGCGCTCATCGCGCCGAGGTCGTTCACCCGCAGGGCGATCTCGGCCAGCCCGTGGACCGCGACGCGACGTTCGCTCACCGCCGCCCCAGCCGCGCCGCGGCGGCCAGCAGGCAGCCGCCGAAGGCCGCCTCGACGCCCAGCAAGCCGAGAGGGCTCGGTTGGCCGATCACCCCGGTGTCGACATAGAACGCGGCGACCAGCAGCACCGGCGCCGCCGCCACCAGCAGCGCGCCGGCCGCTGCTGCCGCCCGCCGCCAACCGCCGGCTGTGACCGGCGGCACCAGGCCGAGCAGCAGGTTGAGCAGGCCACCAAAGAGGATGTAGACGTGGCGCGAGCGGTACAGGAGCCGCAGACCCTGCTCCATCTCGTCGACCGGCGGCCGGTGGCGGATCATGTACTGACCTGTGGCCAGGAAGACGACCACCGCCGCGAGACCGAGCCACCGGTTGAGCCGGGTTTCAAGCGCCATCGGGCTCCTCCGCGCCCTCCCGGCCGCCGCAGGTCGGCGGCTCGTCGGTCGGCTCCGACAGGATCAGCAGGTGGCCGTCGGGATCGCGGATGGCGAGCTCCCGCCGGCCGTACCCGTAGACCTCGGGGCCCCACTCCACGGCTACCCGGCCGGCGAACCGCCGGTGGAGCGCGCCGGCGTCGTCGACCTCGAAGCTCAGTGTGGAGCCGGGCACGGGCGGCTCGTCGCCCCCGCCGGGTCCAGACCGCGCCTCGTCGCGCTCGAGCTGCAGCTCGACGCCGTCGCGCACCAGGACGAGGAAGTCGGGGTCGCCGCCCGGCTCCGGCTCGCAGGCACGGAAGCCGAGATGCTCGACGTAGAAGCCGCGCGACCGCCCGAGATCGGCGACCGGCAGCCTTGGAACCACCCTCGCGAAGCGGGCCACGGCACACCCTCCGGTTTCGTGGCGCCGACCCTACCGCGAGGCGGGCACGGCCGTCGAGCCGCAACGGGTCGGCTAGGATTCGACCTTCATCCCGGGAGGCCCCGATGAACCCAGCCCCAGTCCTCGTTCTCGTTGCCGCGGCCCTGACGGCAGCGTCGCACGCCTCGGCCCAGGACGCGGTGGGCGTCGAGATCTCGGTCTCCTACTCCCGCCGCGCCAATCCCGGGCCGCTCGACGGCCGGCTGCTCTTGATGCTGTCGACCGACGACTCCGCCGAGCCGCGCTTCCAGATCGGCTGGGGCCTCGACAGCCAGCAGCTCTTCGGTCTCGACGTCGATGGGCTGATGCCGGACGAGCCCGTGGTGTTCGACGCCGCGGTCTTCGGCTGGCCGCTGGCCAGCCTGGCCGAGCTCCCGGCGGGCGAGTACCAGGTGCAGGCGCTGCTCCACCGCTACGGCAGCTTCACCCTCGCCAGCGGCCACACGGTCAAGCTGCCGGCCAGCTGGGAGGCCGGCCAGCGGTGGAACCGCGAGCCTGGCAACCTGTACTCGAAACCGCGCACCGTGCGTATCGACCCGGCGGCCGGCGCCGCGCTCGAGATCCGCCTCGACCAGGTGCTGCCGCCGGTCTCGCCGCCCGCCGACACCCGGTATGTGCGCCACATTCGGATCCGCTCCGAGCGGCTTTCCGCCTTCTGGGGCCGCGACATGTACCTGGGTGCGCACGTGCTGGTGCCCGAGGGCTTCGACGAGCGTCCCGAGGCCCGCTACCCGCTGATGATCTTCCACGGCCACTACCCGCGCGACCTGTCCGGCTTCCGCACCGAACCGCCCGACCCCGATCTCGAGTGCAACTACTCGGAGCGGTTCCGCGTCGACTGCTACAACCGCGTCCAGCAGCAGGAAGCGTACGAGTTCTACCGCCGCTGGACCAACCCCGGCTTCCCGCGCTTCCTGGTGGTCGAGATCCAGCACGCCAACCCCTATTACGACGACTCGTACGCGGTGAACTCGGCCAACCTCGGCCCGTACGGCGACGCCATCACCTACGAGCTGGTGCCCGAGATCGAGCGCCGCTTCCGCGGCCTCGGAGAGGGCTGGGCGCGCTTCCTGTACGGCGGCTCGACCGGCGGCTGGGAGGCGCTGGCGGCGCAGATCTTCTACCCCGACGAGTACAACGGCGCCTTCGCCGCCTGCCCGGACCCGATCGACTTCCGCGCCTACATGACGGTCAACCTGTACGAGGACGCCAACGCCTACTGGCGCGAGGGGCCGTTCGCCCGCATCGAGCGGCCGGCGCGGCGCGACTGGCTGGGGCAGGTCGACGCCACCGTGCGCGGCTTCAACCTGCGCGAGCTGGCGCTCGCCACCCGCGGCCGCTCGGGCGACCAGTTCGACATCTGGCAGGCGGTCTACTCACCACAGGGCGCCGACGGCTACCCACGCCCCATCTGGGACAAGCGGACCGGCGCGATCGACCGGGAGGTCGCCCGCTACTGGCGCGAGAACTACGACCTGGTGCACATCCTGGAGCGCGACTGGGAGCGGCTCGGCCCCAAGCTGGCCGGCAAAATCCACCTCTACGTCGGCGACATGGACAACTACTACCTGAACAACGCGGTCTACCTGGCCGAGGCGTTCCTCGAGTCGACCACCGACCCCTACTACGCCGGCGTCGTCGACTACGGCGACCGCGCCGAGCACTGCTGGAACGGCGACCACCAGAACCCGAACCACATCTCGCGGCTGCGCTACAACACCCTCTACCTGCCGCTCATCCTGGAGCGCATCGAGCGCACGGCGCCCGAGGGCGCCGACCTCACCAGCTGGCGCTACTGAGCGGCGGTGACCCCGCTGGCGGCACCGCGGGCAACGCGGTGACGGGATACCCACCTCGCCGCCGGCGCCGGGAGGCAGCGCTGGTGCCGTGGGTATCCTGTCACCGCTGTTCGTCACCACCCGGCAGCCGGCAAGGGCCCCCAGACTCTCAAGCCCTCCAGACGAGCCATCCGACGTAGGCCACATAGATCGCCACCAGGACCACTCCCTCGAGCCGCGAGACCCGAAAGCCGGTGCGCACGATCGGCAGCAGCAGCATGGCGAGCGCGGTCATCACCAGCAGGTCGACCCCCGTGATGCCGCCGGCCGTCACCGGCCGCACCAGGGCTGTGGCGCCGAGGATGCCGAGGATGTTGAACAGGTTGCTGCCGACCACGTTGCCGACCGCCAGGTCGGCCTGGCCGCGGGCCGCGGCGACCACCGAGGTCGCCAGCTCGGGCAGGCTGGTGCCCAGCGCCACCACCGTCAGCCCGATCACCGCCTGGCTGACGCCGGCGGCGGTCGCCATCACGATCGCCGACCGCACCAGCAGGTCGCCGCCGGCGACCAGCAGCGCCAGTCCACCCACAACAAGCAGGGCGCTGCCGGCGAGCCCCAGCTTCGGCGGCTCCAAGGCGTCGGCGAACTCCGAGCGCACCGCGGCCACCTCGCGCCTCGCCAGCCACACGGTGGCCGCCGTGTAGACCGCCAGCCCGAGCACCAGCAAGCCGCCTTCGACCCGCGTCAGGCCGCCGGCGAGCGCCGCCACCAGCACCAGCGACACCGCCACCAGAAGCGGCACGTCGAGCCGGAAGATCTTGGCCTCGACCCGGGCCGGCCGCACCAGTGCCGACAGGCCCAGGATGAGCGCGATGTTGCAGATGTTCGAGCCGACGACGTTGCCGACCGCGATGTCCTCGGCGCCGGCGAGGGTGGCGCGCAGCGACACCACCAGCTCCGGAGTGCTGGTGCCGAACGCCACCACCGTCAGCCCGACCGCCAGCGCCGAGATGCCCAGCCGCAGCGCCAGCGCCGACGCGCCGCGCACCAGCATCTCGGCCCCCAGCACCAGGCAGCCCAGCCCGGCGACGGCCTGCAGCGCCACGGTCAGCGGTTGTGGCATGGCAGCGGATCCTAACCGACCCGGAGACGGGGCCAGCCCCGGCGCCCCGCGGCCCGCGATCAGCCCCCGCCCGCGGCGGCCAGGGCGGCGAGCTTGTCGACCGTCGACGCGTTGCGGGTGGTCCAGCCCTCCCCCAGACGCTCGCCCACCGCCTTGGCCAGCGGGCTCCTGATGACGCCGTCGGGGCACCACAGGTAGACCGCGTGGGCGCTCACCGCGACCGCCTCGGGGTGCCAGCTCCGCTTGGTCAGCTCGGTCAACTCGTCGGGCGGCGGCGCCTCCAGGAACCCCACCAGCAGCCGCGAGGGGTTGTCGGCGACCTCGGTCAGCGGGTTCCCAGCGGCGATCGCCGCCACCTCGTCCGCGGTCTTGACGATCACCCTCGACTCCAGCCCCAGCTCGCCGGCCAGCGCCCGCTGGATCCGCCGGGCGTGGCTCGGCGGCGCCTTGGCCGGCCCGTCGAACACCGCGTTGCCGCTGTTGAGCACCGTCCTGACGTCGCGGTAGCCGAGCTCCGCCATCAACGCCCGCCAGTCGGCCATCGCCAGCCGCTTGGCGCGCCCGACGTTGACGCCGCGCAGCAGCGCCACGTAACGCTCTCGTCGCTCCGCCACCGACGGGAGTCTACGCGAGCTCGCCCCCGGGATACGCCGCGACGGCCCGGGCGCGGGTCACTCCGCCGTCGTCGGGTCGATCACCGAGTGCACCCTGGCGACCGAGTTGGCCAGAAAGCCACCCATCTCGGCGTGCTTCCGCGCATCACTCCGCGCCGCGACCGCCCCGCAGGTTGGCGGCTACGTGCTCGACCCGGCGCTCGAGCCGGCTCTCCAGGTCGTCGTGGTCCCGCCACTTGAGCACCGGGATGTCGGCCAGGTCGAACGGCAGGTCGGTCTGCTCGTCCGCGGTGACGATCACCGGCCGGCCGAGGCCCTCGGCAAAACCGATCTCGTAGTAGACGTTGGCGCTCGACTGGCTGGCGTTGCCGGGCGCGGCCTGCTCCGTGATACCCGTCACGTCCGCGATGACGAAGGCCGAATGCCGGATGCCGTCGAGAATCCGCGGGATGATTCGCTGGCTCGACTCCGACAGGTCGGTGCGCTCGGCCTTGAATCCGAACTGCTTGCAGACCTTCTCGTAGCGCGCGAAGACCTCGTCGAACTCCTTGCGGAACGGCATGATCGTGAAAACGGTGTTGGGCGTCTGGACGCGCTCGCACAGCGCCACGACATCCCTGGCGAGCCGCGCGCAGTCCCGGGTGTCCTCGCTCAGGACGTCGAAATCCTCGGCCGCCACGAACTGGGCGTACCGCTTCTTGAACCGGTCGCGCTCACGCTCGTAGAGCCGCGCACCGGAGCCTCCGAACAGCGCCACCCCGAGCACCGGCTTCTCCGCGATGCGCGCCCAGTTGGCGGCGTGCAGGGTGCCCCTGCCGCCGGCGATGAACAGCGCCACATCCGCTTCCGCGATCTGCTCCGGCGGGTTGAGGTCGACATGGGTGAGCTCCCAGTCGGTCAGCCGCGAGATGCGGATGCGGCCCTTCTCGTGGCCGCGCTCGGCGTTCTTGAGCCGGTAGCTGATCAGGTGGCGGTGGGGATCCATCTTCTTTCGCTGGCACGCCCGGTCCGCCGACTCGGCGATCGCCTTGTCCATCGAGCCGCGGCAACCGGTCAGCAGGGTGTGGCCGCGCTCGATGATCTGCTCGCCCAGGCAGTTCACGAACTGCCGGCACAGCTCGGGCTCGACCTCGACCTCTCGCAGCGATCCGCCAACGAAGATGTTCATGCGCTCCTCCCGTGGCCGGCCGGTGCGTAATCGGATTGCGGAGCTACGCCCGGCCGGCCGCGGAAGGCTAGCACCAGCGCCACATCGCCGCACCGCTGGTAGTGGGTCCGCTTGCCGCCTGTCGCAGCAGCGGCGGCGGCGAACCGCCAAGATCCCGTCCGGCGGGCGGGCCGGCGGCTCCACCGCGGCTACGGTCGGTCGCCGGCGTCCAGCAACCGGCTGAGCGCCTCGCGGGTCACCCCCAGCCGCCGCGCCGTGGCGCCGGCGAGAGAGGTCGGGGCGACGCCGGGCTCGAACTGGTAGGTCGAGCGCTCGGCACCGTCCATCGCCACCTGCAGAAACTGCAGCCCGGCGACCGGCGGCGAGGCCTCGAGGTGGCGCGCGAAGTCCAGGAAGTGGGTGGTGATGAACGCCACCGGCCGCACCTGGCGCAGCAGCTCGAGCACCATGCGCACGATCTCCACAGCCTCCGACGGGTTGGTGCCCGAGCACAGCTCGTCCATCAGCACCAGCGATCGGCTGCCGATGCCCTGGAACAGCTCGCGGATGCGGATCAGCTCGGTGCCCAGGCGGCCCTCGAGCTGGTCCACCGAGGCGCGCTCGGTGCTCGACGCCAGCAGGCCGTCGACCACCGGCAGCCGGGCGCGTGCCGCCGGCACATGCAGCCCTGCCTGGCCGAGCAGCTGCGCGATCCCCACCGCCTGCAGCAGCCGCGTCTTGCCGCCCGAGTTGGGACCGGTGACCAGCACGATGGCCTCGGAGCCGGCGGTGGCCAGCGAGCACGGCACCGGCGTGCCCTGGCGGAAGAGCAGCGGGTTGAACAGCCCGTCGAGCTCGAGCGGGCCGTCGTCGCCGACCTCGGCCAGCGCCACCGCCAGCCCCTGGGCCTCGGCCCGCTCCTTGAGGTCGAACGAGGTCAGGTAGAACGCCAGGTGGCCGAGCAGCTGCAGCATCGGCATCAGCCAGTCCGAGATCTCGCGGAAGGCGGCGTGCACCACGCGGTTGACCAGCTCGCGGTTGCTGAACTCGTAGCCGCGCCGGACCACGCGCCAGCGGTCGAACAGCCGCCGCCACGGGCCGCGGTAGAACGGGTTGCCCGCGTTCTCGACCACCTTGTCGAGCTCCAGGTCGCGGATCCTGCCGTCGGCGCCGACCCGGATGCGGAACTGCACCCGGCCGAGGTGGTTGTCGTAGTCGAGCAGCGCCACCAGCAGCGCGTACTGCCGGCTGCGCTTCATCTCGACCGCCGCCTGGTGGAGCCGGCCCAGCGCCGACCGGCAGCCGGCGAAACCGGTGTCCATGAGCTCGATGGCGTTGCGCGCCACCTCCAGGATCTCGAGCCGGAACATGGTGATGTCGAGCTTGGCGCGGCGGTGCGGCGCCTTGAACAGCGACAGCAGGGAGAACAGCTGGCCGTACAGCTCGCGCGTGCGGTCGAGCAGGGCCGGGTCGGATTCGAGCTCCCGCACCACCGCCTGGCGGAAGCGCACCGTCCCGAGCGCCGCCGGCGCCGCCGCCAGCACGTGGCGTAGGAAGACCCTGTTGACCGGCACCGGCTGGCCCTGGACCCGTACGGTGCAGCAGTCCTCGACCAGCTCGTCGAGGAACAGCTCGTCGGCGAACAGCTCGGCGCGCCAGCTCGAGCCGGCGGCGTCGTGGGCGGTCAGCGACCGCTCGAGGTTGGGTCCGGCGTCGCCGCCGCCCAGGAAAGCCGACTCCAGCAGCTCGGCCAGCGCCGCGCCGTCGAGCGCCAGCCGCGGCTCGGGGTGCAGCAGGTCGGGCACCGGGATCATCGCAGCGCCAGAATAGCCGACCGGTGCAGGGCGTGGACGCGCCGAGTCCGCGCCGCGCGCCGCCCGGGGGTGCGTAAGCGCCATCGAGCCAACAGACTCCGACCATCACCGTCAGGTTCCCGGGCCGGCCCGATCTGCCCGGCGTGGGGGACCCGGCGCGCCGGCGCCATCGGCTATCCTGCGAGGCGTGAGGATCGCCCTCGTCCAGCAGCGTGCCGGCTCCGACAAAGCCGAGAACCTGGCGCGCGGCCTGGCCGCCTTCGAGCGCGCGGCGGCCGAGGGCGCCGGGCTGGTGGCGTTCGCCGAGCTGGGGTTCGAGCGCTTCTGGCCACAGCGGCCCGCGGAGGGTGACGTGCGGCGGCTGGCCGAGCCGGTGCCGGGACCGGTTACCGAGGCGTTCCAGGCCAAGGCCGCCGAGCTCGGCGTGGTGGCTGTGCTCAACCTGTACGAGCGCGACGGCGGCCGGTGCTACGACTGCTCGCCGGTGATCGACGCCGACGGCACCCTGCTCGGCCGCACTCGCATGGTCCACATCACCGACTACCCGTGCTTCCACGAGCAGGGCTACTACGCCCCCGGCGACACCGGCGCGCCGGTCTACCGCACCCGCGCAGGGAAGCTCGGCGTGGCGATCTGCTACGACCGCCACTACCCCGAGTACCTGCGGGCGCTGGCGCTCGGCGGCGCCGAGCTGGTGGTGGTGCCGCAGGCCGGCGCGGTGGACGAGTGGCCCGACGGCCTGTTCGAGGCCGAGATGCGGGTGGCGGCGTTCCAGAACGGCTTCTTCGCGGCGCTGGTCAACCGGGTAGGCGAGGAGGAGCGCTTGACCTTCGCCGGCGAGTCGTTCGTCTGCGACCCGGCCGGCCGGGTGGTGGCGCGGGCGCCCCGGCTCGAGGAGGCGGTGCTCTACGCCGACCTCGACCTCGGCGAGGTCGAGACCTCGCACGCGCGGCGGCTGTTCTTGAGAGACCGCCGGCCCGAGCTCTACCGCGACTGGCTGGGCTAGCCCGACCTTCTCACCGAGCCGCTGCTGCGCGCCCGGATGGAGCGGCGCCGGCGGAGACGGCATCGCCGCCGCCGCGCCCGGTCCACTTGACCTCGCCGCGCCGGATCAGCTCCGGCCAGACTCCATCGGGGTCGCGGTGGAACACCAGGTCGGCATCGCCCGGTGCGACGCGCCAGCCGCCGGCCGCCAGCTCGCCGTCGAGCTGACCGGGCGACCAGCCGGCGTAGCCGCTGTACAACCGGTAGTCGTCCACCTCGATGCGGCCGGCCAGCACCGCCTCCAACAGCTCGCGGCTGAGGCTCAGGTGGACGTCGTCGAAGACCCGCCGGGCGCCCGTGAGGTCGCGCTCGCTGCGCAGCAGCATCAGCACGACCTCGCGCGCCACCGGCCCGCCCACCCACAGCCTGTCCTCGGCGCCCTCGGCGCCCTCGAACGCCGGATCGAGGTGCCCGAGCGGCGCCGCCGTCGGCCAGTTGACGATCAGCCCCATGGCGCCTTCGGTGCCGTAGTCGGCCAGCAGCACCACCGTCTCGGCGAAGTTGGGGTCGCGCAGGTCGCGCTCGGCGACCAGGAACCGGCCGCGCGCCGGAGCCAGCCCGGCCGCGGAGGCGAGCGCGGCCGCCAGCAGCCACACGGCCGCCGCCAACGCCCGTGCCGGAGGCCCCTGCTTGCCGGGCCGACCCTGTTCGATCACGCCGGAACGACGCTACCACGGGCGCCCGCCGGGCGGCCGACGGTCAGCTCGGGCGCGGCCGTTTGCCCGAAGCCGAAGCCGGCCGCTCGAGCAGCCGCCAGGCCATCAGGGCCCGGCGCCGCCAGGGCTCGAAGGCGGCGCGCACGTCCGCGTACTCCCGCAGCCGGCCGTTGAGCCAGGCCGGCGGCAGATCGCAGGCCGCGCCGGGGCCCGGCACAGGGGTGCCCAAGGCCAGTGCGGTGCGGGGAGGCGCGGGGTGGTGAAGCATCGTGGTGTCCTTCCACCCGGCTCTAGAGCAACCACCATGCCATGCACGACGATCGATGCGTCGCCGCCGCTCGAGACGGGCGCCCGGCTCACCAGGGCAGCCGGTCGAGATCCACGTTGCCGCCGCTCAGGATCACGCCGACCCGCTCCAAACCCTTGTTTTCCTTGAACTTGGGCGAGAGAACCGCGGCCACCGCGACGGCGGCGCTGGGCTCGATGACCAGTTTCATGCGCTCCCAGACCAGGCGCATCGCCGCAACGATCTCCTCTTCGGACACCGTAATTACGGCCTCGAGCTCCCGGCTCAAAACGGACCAGGGAATTTCTCCCAGGCTGGTCAGCAACCCGTCGGCGATGGTGTCGGGGCCGGTCTGGGGGATCAGCCGGCCGGCGGCCAGCGAGCGCGCCGCGTCATCCGCTCCGGCGGGCTCCGCGGCGAACACCCGGATGGCGGAGTCGACGCCGTGCGCCGCGATGCAGGCGCCCGACACCAGCCCGCCCCCGCCCACCGGCGCCACCACCGCCTGCAGGTCCGGTACCTCCTCGAGCAGCTCCAGGGTGGCGGTCGCCTGGCCGGCGACGATGTCGAAGTGGTCGTACGGCGGCACGTAGGCGCCGCCGGTCTCCTCCAGCAGCCGGGCCGCGGTCTCCTCGCGCGAGGCCAGGGTCGGCTGGCAGAGCACCACCTTGCCGCCGTAGCCGGCCACCGCCCGCTGCTTGACGGCCGAGCTGGTCTCGGGCATCACGACGTGCGCCTCGACGCCGCGCAGCGCCGCCGCCAGCGCCACCGCCTGGCCGTGGTTGCCCGAGCTCTGCGTCACCACCCCGCGCGCCGCCACCTCGTCGGGCAGCCGCGCGATCAGGTTGACCGCGCCGCGGATCTTGAAAGCGCCGATCCGCTGCAGGTTCTCGCACTTGAAGAACAGCCGCCGCCCGGCCCGCTCGTC
>JBFGNS010000148.1:0-10422 GCA_041574955.1 Thermoanaerobaculia bacterium
GCCGGGCGGGGGCGGCGGAGCGACATCACCCTCGCCCTTGGAGCGCAGCCCCGGGCCCCCGACCTGGCCAGCGCACCCGGCCCGAAGCCCCCAAGCCCTCAAGCCCCCCAAACCCCTGTGCTACGCTGATTCTAAGGCCGCCCCCATGAGCCAACGCCGCGTCTACAGGGTCCAGTTCTTCCAGCAGGGCGAGGTGTACGAGGTGTACGCGCAGGAGGTGGCGCAGGGCAACCTGTACGGTTTCGTCGAGCTCGAGGGGCTGCTGTTCGGCGAGCGCTCCGAGGTGCTGGTGGACCCGTCGCAGGAGAAGCTCGAGTCCGAGTTCAAGGGCGTCAAGCGGGTCTACGTGCCGATGCACGCGGTGCTGCGTATCGACGAGGTGGAGAAAGAGGGCGTCAGCCGGATCACCAAGCCGAGCGGCGAGGCCGGCAAGGTGGCGGCCTTCCCGAGCCCGATCTACACCCCGCGCGGCGGCTCCGAGAAGAGCTGAGCCGGCGCCGGCGCTGCAGGGCGCCCGGCAGGGCGGCGAGCGTGAGCTCGCAGGGGCCCGGGCGGGGGCGGGCGCTGCCCGCCCCCAACCGCACCCGAGTCTCGACGCCAACCTCTACGGGCTGATGATCACCTCGACCAGGGCCGGGTCGGACTGCTGGCCGCCCGGATCCTGGACCCGGTAGAGGAACTCGCCGATCAGGCTGCCGAACGGCGCCACGGTGGTCTCGTAGGTCAAGGTGAAGCTGCCGTTGGCGTTGACCGTCAGCGAGCTGCCGCCGACGACGAAATTCGAGTCCGTCGTGCACAGCCGGTCGGCGGTGCAGGTCCGCGGTTGCGGCCCCGGTGGACTCCACGGATCGCCGGTAGCCCCGACCACGTTCTGGCCGGCGATGAAGGCGCTCAGCGGTTGGCCCTCGGGGTCGAAATCCGCGCCCGAGTAGCCGCTGGCGGTCGAGCCGGGGTTGGCGGCAAAGAGCGTCCCCGCCGGGGCGTTGAAGGTGCACTTGAGGTCCGCGCCGAGGCTGCAGCCCACGATCCAGTCGTTGCCCGCCACCGGCGGCTGGTCGCCGCAGTCGTCCGCGTCGGCGGCGTCGGTGAGCCCGTCGCAGTCGTTGTCCAGGTTGTCGTCGCAGGTCATCTCGGGGCTCTCGCCCGGCGCGCCGGGGGCGCAGGTGTCCACCTCGCTGCCGCCCTGGCACTCGAGCTGGCCGCTCGCCTCGCACACCCCGACGCCGCAGCTGGTCGGCGTCTCGACGTAGTCGTCGTCGGCCGTGCCGTCGCAGTCGTCGTCGTCGCCGTCGCAGTCCGAGTCGTCGGCGCCGGGGTTGATGCCCGCGTCGCCGTCGTCGCAGTCCTCGCCCAGGCAGGGTGCGGTGAGAACGCAGGCGGAGGCGCCGTCGGTGGTGCAGTCCTCGACCGCCACCGAGCCAGCGCCGACGACGTTGCCCGAGTTGTCGTCGCCGTAGCCGTCGCCGTCGGCGTCGATGCACTGGTCCAGGCACTCCGCGGTGCCGTCGCCGTCGCCGTCGCTGCAGTCGGTGGTGCAGGAGGTCGCGGCGTCGTTGCAGTCACCGCCCAGGCAGGCCGGGCCCACGTCGCAGGGCGTCGAGCCGTCGGTGGTGCAGCCGCCCACCGGGATCGGGCCGCCACCGACGATGGTGCCGGACTCGTCGTCGCCGTAGCCGTCGGTGTCGGTGTCGCTGCAACGGTCGAGGCAGTCGGCGCGGCCGTCACCGTCGGCGTCGCCACCGCAGACGGTGGTGCACGAGCTGGCCGCGTCGTCGCAGTCGTCGTCGTTGTCGACGTAGCCGGCCGGCTGGTCGCAGGCCTCGAGCGGGAAGGCGGCGTCGCCGAAGCCGTCGGCGTCGGCGTCGAGCCACCAGGTCGGCAGCGGCTTGTCCATCGGATGCTGGGCCAGGTGGTTGTCGAACCCCGGTTGCCCCACCCGGATCTGGACGAAGGCCATCGCCTCCCGGTCCCAGTGGCAGAGATCTACCTTGTTCTGACCGCCGGCGGCCGCCATCTCGACCCCCGGCAGAGCCACGCTGAACGGTACGGGCTCCGCCTCCGGCGGCTGTCCGGGCTCCGACATCGCGGTGGCCGGCGGCCCATCTCCGGGCTCTCGCGGCGTCGGCTCCCGGCCCTCCGGCGGCGCCGAGCGCACGCTGTTGTCGGCGGTTGCAGCCTCGGCCGGCGGCGGCGGTGCGGTCGGGCTGTCGCCGCCGCCGTCGCAGGCGGCGAGCCCGATCGCGAGCGTCACGGCGCAGAGCGCGACGCAGACGTTTCCCTTGTTCAGCAGGACTCGCTTGCTCATGATCTCCCTCCCATGGACGTTCCTTAGACCCACCGGTCGGCGGGCCGTCTCCCAAGAAACCCAACGAAGAAACTGAGGTCAGTCTATCTGCGTCCCCCGGCCCGTCAAATAGCCGGCCATCGATAGGCTCGGGCGCACCGCCGGACCGGCCCGCGGCGGGTCGCGATGGTCTGTTGGCCTACAATCCGGACGGGCGGTCGGCAGGGTGCAGCCGGTTGGTGATCGAAGGATGAAGATCGAGCTCGGAGACGGCATCCACATTCGGAGCTTCCGCGCCGACGATGCCGACGCGCTGGTGCGCTACGCCGACAACCGCAACGTGTCGCGCACCCTGCGCGACCGCTTCCCGCACCCCTACACCCCCCACGCCGCCGCCGCCTGGCTGCGGCACGTCGCCGCCGCCGAGCCGGAGACGGCGTTCGCCATCGCCAGCCCCGACGAGCTGGTGGGCGGCATCGGGCTCGAGCTGGGCGAGGACGTCCACCGCCGCACCGCCGAGATCGGCTTCTGGCTCGGCGAGCCGTTCTGGGGGCACGGCTTCGCCACCAGCGCGGTCAAGGCGTTCACCGCCTGGGCGTTCGAGCGCTTCGACCTGCTGCGCATCTCGGGCTGCGTTTTCGAGAGCAACCCGGCCTCGGCGCGGGTGCTCGAGAAGGCCGGCTACCAGCTCGAGGGACGGATGCGGCTGTCGGTGGTCAAGGACGGGAAGGCGATGGATCAGCTGATCTATGCCGCGGTGAGGGACGGGTAGGCGGCTGTTCGCTGCTGGCCCGGCCGGCTCGGAGTCGAGGGGGACGGGGTCGCAGGTAGCGGCGGGTCGGCGGTGGGCCCGGCCGGCTCGGAGTCGAGGGGAACGGGGTCGCAGGTGGCGGCGGGTCGGCGGTAGGCCCGGCCGGCTCGGAGTCGAGGGGGACAGGGTCCCAGGGTACCGGCTCGCGCGTAGTCGGACTTTCGGGCGGGGCGCTCGCCTGCACTCGGCTGGCGCGCGGCATCGGCGCCGGACTCCACACGGCGTTGCGCTGCGCTTGCCTCGAGCTACCCTGGGACCCTGTCCCCCTCGACTCTGACGCCGGCCTCCGGTTGGGGCTTGGCGGCTTGGAGGCTCGAGGGCCTGGAGCAGTTCGGCGGGAGGGAGCGTCAGCCGGCGGGGGCCCGGGCGGAGCGACATCACCCTCGCCTTTGGAGCGCAGCCCCGGGGCCCACGAACGGCCAGCGCACTCGGCCCGAAGCCCCGCTCGCTGCCGAGGCCACCGGTGGTGGCGGTCCAAGAGATGGTGCTGAGATCCTTCGCTGCGCTCAGGACAGGCATCACCCTCGCCTTTGGAGCGCAGCCCCGGGCCCCGAACGGCCAGCGCACCCGGCCCGAAGCCTCAAACCCTCGAGCCCTCGAGCCCTCTTCCCACCGCATACCCGCAACCCGCCGCAACGATCCCCCACAAGATGTACCCCAGACCGGTCTCCGCCAGCCAGGCGGGCTCGAGGGTGGCGAGGGGGCCGCGGGACTCGAGGAAGTAGAAGACGACGGTGCCGGCAAGGCCCGCCATCGAGGACAGCGCGACGCCGCGGGGCGAGGCGCGCGGCAGGAAGACAGCGGCCACCGGCAGCGCGACGGCGGTGGTGAGGACCCCGCCCGAAAGGTAGAAGATGTCCCACAGCGACTCGGTGTTGAGCGCGAACAGGCAGAGCGCCGCCACTGCCGCCAGGGTCACCAGCCGCGAGCGCCGCTCGCCGCCCGCTCGCTCGTGCAGCCGCATCAGGTCGTAGCCCACCGACAGCGCCACCACGTTGGCGCAGGTGTCGATGGTGCTCATCGCCGCCGCCACCAGCCCCACCGCGACCAGCGCGCCCAGCCACACCGGGGCGTAGCGCGCCACCAGGGCGGCGAAGACCGCGTCGCCCTCGACTCCCAGCTCGGCCGGCGCCGCGCCGCCCGCCGGCGGAAACAGCGCCAGCGCGGCGACCCCGATGTAGAGCGGCAGCACGCCGACGAACAGCAGCGAGTTGGCGCCGGCGATGGCCAGCCCGCGGCGCGCCGCGCGCTCCGAGCGCGCCGCCTGCACCCTGACCCACAGGTCGGTCTCGAACAGCCAGCCCGGCAGGTAGGCGACCAGCGTCAGCGCCACCAGCGCCAGCCCGGGGGTCACCAGCTCGGTCCAGCGCGCCCCGCCCTTGAGCGGCGCGACGGCGGCGGCCGGCCAGGCGCTCCCCAGCTCGCCCGTCATGCCGCGCCAGGCCAGCGCCGCCATCGCCAGCACGTAGAGCGCCACGATGGCGTACTGCAGCTTGTCGGTCGCCACCACCGCGCGGAAGCCGCCGAGCGCCGCGTACACCGCCACCACCACGCTGATGCCGACGATCGTCGCCGGCACCGGCACCCCCAGCCCCGGCGCCAGGATGGCGGCGGCGACGTAGATCTCCGCCCCGCCCCACACCAGGAAGACGAACGCCAGCGCCACCGCCACCGACAGCCGCGCCGGCCGGCCGAACCGCCGGCCCACCATCTCCGGCTGGCTGAACTCGGGCAGCGCGTGGTAGCGGCGCGCCAGCCAGGCGATGCCGGCGAGCGCCAGCAGCCACGGCAGGGTGATCAGCCACACCGCCCCGAGCCCGTACCAGTAGAACAGCTGCACCGCGTAGACGCACGACCAGGAGACCGACATGAAGCCGGCCGAGATCGACAGCCCGACCGACACCGACCCCAGCTCGCGCCCCGCGGTCCAGAACTCGCGCGCGCCGTCGCGCCGCCGCTGGGCCAGCCAGCCGAGGGCGATAGCGGCGAGCGCGTACAGCGTTACGGCTGCCCACAGCAAGACGCGGGCAAGCTAGCAC
The DNA here is from genome assembly GCA_041574955.1 of Thermoanaerobaculia bacterium. Classification (GTDB taxonomy): domain Bacteria; phylum Acidobacteriota; class Thermoanaerobaculia; order Multivoradales; family JAHEKO01; genus CALZJC01. Next base: position 5,135 of record JBFGNS010000148.1, read on the forward strand.
GGCGGGCTCCGGCACGGGGGCTCGCGTGCCGTTCTCGGACCCACACCCGACGGCGCCGAGGTTCCTCGCTGCGCTCGGAACGACCTCTGGGGTCGCGCTCGGCCGACGGAGCCCGACAGTCCCCCTTGGTAGAGTCACCGCCGCCGAAAGGAGAGCCGCACGATGGAATGGATGGCCGACCCGCAGGGCTGGATCGCCCTCGTCACCCTGACCGTCCTCGAGATCGTCCTCGGGGTCGACAACATCATCTTCATCTCGATCCTGGCCGGGAAGCTGCCCCAGCACGAGCAGCAGAAGGCGCGGCTCATCGGCCTCGGGCTGGCGATGGGCATGCGGATCGTGCTGCTGCTGTCGCTGGCCTGGGTGATCCGGTTGACGGCGCCGCTGTTCACCGTCTTGGGCAACGAGATCTCGGGGCGCGATTTGATCCTGCTGCTGGGCGGGCTGTTCCTGCTGGCCAAGGCGACCCACGAAATCCATCACAAGCTCGAGGGGGAGGAGGGCCAGCAGTCGGCCAAGGTCAAGGCGGCGCTGGCCTCGGTGCTGGTCCAGATCACGCTGCTCGACGTCGTCTTCTCGCTCGACTCGGTGATCACCGCCGTCGGCATGGTGCGCGAGGTGTCGATCATGGTGATCGCCATCGTCATCGCGGTCGGCTTCATGATGGTGTTCGCCAGGCCGGTGAGCGACTTCGTCGACAAGCATCCGACGGTCAAGATCCTGGCGCTCTCCTTCCTGCTGCTGATCGGCATGGCGCTGGTGGCCGACGGGCTCGACCACCACATCCCCAAGGGCTACATCTACTTCGCGATGGGCTTCTCGGTGTTCGTCGAGATGCTCAACCTCCGCCTGCGCCAGAAGCGGAGCCGCAAGCCGGTGGCGCTGCGCTCGCCGATCGTCGAGAACGACAAGCAGGGGTAGAGGACGCTCCAGGCGCGTCCGTCGTCCTGAGCAGCGGCCGGCACCCCGTGAACGGTCCCGGCCGGCGGCTGCCGGTGGTAGACTCCACCCAGCTTCTCGTCACCTGAAGTGACAACCGACACCGGGCCCCGGCGTAGAGCCGGCGGGACCGCGGTCGGCCTCCCCGCTCGCGCGCCGGGCAGCCCTGTGCCGCCGCCAGGAAGGCGCGCGCGATGCCGCGCGCCGGGAAGGAGGTATCGCAACGTGGCCGCAAAGAGGACCCGCAGGCCGGCTCCCAGGGAGCCGGTCAAGAAGCCCGTACCCAAACCCACCCCCAAGACCGCACCCAGAACTCCCGGAGGAGGAGCCATGCCCGCCATCGATCTGAGCCCGATCACCAACCGCCTGGACGGCATCGACAAGCGCCTCGCCAAGCTTCCGACATCGTTCCCGGACATCCCGAGCGAGCTGCGCAAGACGGTCGCCGCGGTCGACGAGGCGAAGCTCGCGGCCGACCTCAAGCGCGCCCTCGGTCCGCTACGCAGCGCCGCCGGCTCGGTGGGCGGCTTCGTCGACTTCCTCGAGCGGGAGCGCGCCGGCTTCGAAAAGGCGAAGCCGGGCTTCCAGAAGCAGCTCCAGCAGTTCGCCGCGGACGTCCGCACCGTCGCCGCGCGCTCGGTCGAGCTGCTGACCGGCCGGACGGCGGCGCCCGAGTCCAGCCTGGTGAGCTGGGCGCTCGGCAACCTGCCCGATCCGCTGCTGCTGGTTCTCTACCAGGGGCTGGACCCCATCCCGCTGTGGCGCGAGGCGCCGGCCGAGATCGCCGCCGTCCTGTCGCGGCCCGAATTCCCGTCGCTCGCCGACCTGGCCGACCGCAAGTGCGACAAGCTGCTGTCCGCGCCCGATCTGCACGCCAAGGTCGAGCGAGCCTCGCTCGCCACCGGCATCACGATCAAGGTGCTCGACCTGGCGATCCGCCACCTGCCCAAGGACCTGACGGTGGAGGTCACGGTGTTCGGCGGCGGTGGGCTCACCATCGCCACCCACCCGTTCCACGTTGTCTTCACCTGGTCGAAATGGGCGCTCGAGATGGCGCAGAAGCTGTTCGAGAAGTACCTGTCGGCCTACAAGAGCTGCGCCGACGAACGCGCCGCCGAGGAGCTCGCCCGGTGGCGGGCCGACGTCACCGCCTCGCTCACCAGGATCGAAGCGGCGATCGCCGCCGGCAGGTGAAGCGCCGGCTCGGCTCTATCCAGGAGTCCGACGCCCGCCCGCCAAGGCAACCGTCATCCCGAGCGCAGCGAGGGACCTCAGCACCACCCCCGGCATGCGCAAGACGCGCTGCACGAAGCCCGACTCGGCGATCAGCCGATCCGGACCAGCTTCTCCTGCTGCAGCCGCTGAGCGGCCTCCGGCTCCACGTAGTCGCTGTGGCAGACGGCCCTGTCGCCGTCGCCGCCGGCCATGGCGGCGCGGGTCTTCGACGCCAGGCGGTGGATCTCGTCGGGCGACAGCACGCCGCGCCGCTCCAGGATCTCGCGCTGCTCGGGCGTGAGCGCCGCCGTGCGCGTCGCCTCCCGCCAGGCGAACGCCTCGTCCTTGCCCGAGGCGAACTCCTGGATCTCTTTCGAGATCCTGACGCTGCACCAGTCGTGACCGCACATGGCGCAGAAGTCGGTGTCGACGTCCAGGTCCTCGTCGTGGAAGGCGCGCGCCGTGTCGGGGTCGAACGACAGCTCGAAGTGCTTCTCCCAGTTGAGCGCCGCCCGCGCCCGGGTCAGCTCGTCGTCCCAGTCGCGGGTGCCCGGGATGCCGAGCGCCACGTCGGCGGCGTGGGCGGCGATCTTGTAGGCGATGCAGCCCTGCTTGACGTCGTCCTTCTTGGGCAGCCCGAGGTGCTCCTTGGGGGTCACGTAGCACAGCATCGAGGCGCCGTGGTAGGCGGCGGCGGTGGCGCCGATCGCCGAGGTGATGTGGTCGTAACCGGGGAAGACGTCGGTCACCAGCGGCCCCAGAACGTAGAACGGCGCGCCGTGGCACAGCCGGCGCTCGAGCTTCATGTTGAACTCGACCTGGTCGAACGGCACGTGGCCCGGCCCCTCGGTCATCACCTGGACGCCGTGCCGCCAGGCGCGCTCGGTGAGCTCGCCCACCGTGTCGAGCTCGGCGAGCTGCGCCGGGTCGGTGGCGTCGGCCAGCCCGCCGGGCCTCAAGCCGTCGCCGATCGAGAACGACACGTCCCAGCGCCTGAGGATCCCGCAGATCTCGTCCCACAGCTCGTACATCGGGTTCTCGCGCCCGTGGTCGATCATCCACTTGGCCAGCAGCGATCCGCCGCGCGACACGATGCCGATCAGCCGGTCCTTGACCAGCGGCAGGTGGCGGCGCAGCAGCCCGGCGTGGATCGTCACGTAGTCGACCCCCTGGCGCGCCTGGTGCTCGACGCCCTCGAGGATCGTCCGCTCGTCCAGCTCCTCGAGCCGGCGGCCCAGGATCATCGAGTAGATCGGCACCGTGCCGATCGGCACCGTCGAGGCCCTGAGGATCGCCTCGCGGCAGGCGTCGACGTCGCCGCCGGTGGACAGGTCCATCACCGTGTCGGCGCCCCACCTGACCGCCCAGGCCAGCTTCTCGAGCTCCTCGTCGGTGCCCGAGGAGACCGGCGAGGCGCCCATGTTGGCGTTGATCTTGGTGCGGCTGGCGCGGCCGATCGCCATCGCGTCCAGCCGGTAGCCGAGGTGCACCCGGTTGGCGGGCACGATCATCCGGCCGGCCGCCACCTCGTCGCGCACCTGCTCCGGCGTCAAGTGCGGCTCGCGCTCGGCCACCCGCCGCATCTCGGGCGTCACCGTGCCGAGCCGCGCGTGCTCGAGCTGGGTCACCGGCTCGAAGCCGGAGTCGGCGGGCACGGCCCGAATCGCAACTGCGCCGTTCGGCTCGGCGCCCTGGTTGTGCCCCCGGCAGCCGTCGGGGTCGGCGACGATCGTCCAGCCGCGCGGCAGGAAGTCCCAGGCGGTCAGCGGCGACGGCTCGGGCATCCCCGGCGTGTCGGGCGAGGCGAACGCCAGCGGCCCGCCGACGTCGGCGGCGCGGGCGAACGAGCCGGGGGTGGTGCCGGCAGCGATCGACGAGGGGTCGGGGGCGCCTTGGGTGGGAGGGGCGTAGCGGTAGGGATCGCGGGGAGGGGTCATGGGTGTGCTCCTGGCCGGTGGGGCATGCCGGGGATGGTGCCGAGGTCCCTCGCAGCGCTCGGGATGACAGCAGCGAAAAGCGCCGGGGTCGGACTTCGTGGTGCCCGCGAGCGGCTCCCCCTTGTCATTCCGAGCGGAGCGAGGAATCTCGGCGTTGATGGCGGGTAACCGCCCGCGGTGCTGCGATGGAGCCGAGGTGGGTAGACCCAGGTCCCTCGCTGGACTCTGGACGACATGCAGGGACTCCCCCGCATCAGATCCGGCAGCTCGCCTGGCCGCGCTTGACCAGGTACTGCTGGTGGTACTCCTCGGCCCGCCAGAAGGTCGCGGCCGGCTCGATCTGGGTGACGACCGGCCGCCGGAACCGGCCCGACGCCTCGAGCGCCTCCTTCGAAGCCCGCGCCGCCGCCTCCTGCTCGGGCGAGTGGAAGAAGATCGCCGAGCGGTACTGGGTGCCGAAGTCCGGCCCCTGGCGGTTGAGCTGGGTCGGGTCGTGCTCGTTCCAGAACAGCTCGAGCAGCTCCTCGTAGCTCACCTTCTCCGGGTCGAACTCCACTTCCACCGCCTCGGCGTGGCCGGTGGTGCCGGTGCAGACCTGCTTGTAGGTCGGGCTCTCGGCATGCCCGCCCGTATACCCCACCGCCGCATCCACCACCCCCTCGACGTTCCTGAACGCCACTTCCACACCCCAGAAACAGCCGGCGGCAAACGTTGCAGTCTCGGTCATCGTGCAGACTCCTCTCGATGCCCGGCGATTCTACCCCGCGAGCCCACCCGCCGAGGCATGCCCCGGCCGGTGTCGAGATCCTTCGCTACGCTCAGGATGACAATCTGACGCGGCTGCGAGCCCGGCTCACGCCCATATGCTTCCCCCGGAGGCCGGCGAGGTCGGCCCAGGCCCTCAGCCGCCCCCACCGAAGGCCGGCGTCAGAGGCGAGGAGAGAGGGTCGGCAGGTAGCTCTCGGCCAGCGCAGCGCAACGCCGGGCGGAGTCCGACGCCGATGCCGCGCGCCAGCCGAGTGCAGGCGAGCGCACCCCGCGAAAGTCCGACCCCGCGCGCGCCGGTACCCTGGGACCCTGTCCCCCTCGACTCCGAGCCGGCCGGGCCAGCACCCACACCGGTGCCCAAACCGCCGGCCGGGTAAGGGCACCAAGCCTCAGCTACTCGGCTCGGCCGCCCCCCTCTTCCACCGCACC
>JBFGNS010000149.1:0-10388 GCA_041574955.1 Thermoanaerobaculia bacterium
CGCGGCGCTCGGCTACATCGGGGCGGTGGCCGCGGCCGCGGACGACGAGGGTCCGCTGGCCGACCCCAAAGAGCGGGTGCACGTGCTCCAGGAGCTGCGCGGCGCCTTCAGCCACATGAGCCGCGGCGAGTACCGGCAGGCAGTGGCGGCCTTCCGCGAGGCGCTGGCCGAGGAGCCGCGGATGGTCGACAGCTGGGGACAGCTCGGCCACGCGCTGATGGCGCTGGGCGAGTTCGGGGAGGCGCTGGAGGCGTTCCAGCGCGCCTTCGAGCTGAGCGGCGGCGCGGCGCGGCTGGCGCTGAGCGTCAGCAACGCGCTGTTCAAGCTCGGCCGCTACGACGAAGCCGAGGCCCACATCGAGCTGGCGGTGGCGGCGGGCGAGAACGCCTACGAGCTGGCGGCGCGGCTGGCGCTGGCGCGCGGCCGGCTGGACGAAGCGGAGCGCCAGATCGCGGCCGGCCTGAAGCGCTCCGGCGGGCGGGCGGCGTTGATGATCCTCCAGGCCCAGATAGCGCTCGAGCGCGGCCGGCTGGAGGAGGCGGTGTCGCTCACCGACCGGGTGCTGGCCGACTGGCCCGAGGAGGCCGACCCACGCATGCTGGCCGGCCTCTACTTCGTGCGCGGCGAGGCGCTGGCGCAGCTGGGCGAGGCGGAGCAGGCCGAGGCGGCGTTTCGGCGCGAGATCGAGATCGCCCCCACCGAGCTGGCCACCTACGGCCGGCTGGCGGTGCTGTACGCGCTGCTCGGCAGGCCGCAGGACGCTGCCGGGACCCTGCGCAAGATGCTCGACGGCAACCCCCGACCGGCGGCCTTCCTGGAGGCGATCCGGACCCTCGAGGTGCTCGGCGACCGGCGGTCGGCGGCGATCGTGCGGCAGGAGGGGCTGCGGCGGTGGCCGGACAACGCGGAGCTGCGCGCGGCCGGCTGAGGCACGACTCGAGAGCTTCTGTGCTTCGTGCTGGCCCGGCCGGCACGAGGCGATCAGGCGGGGCTCGCGGTGCTGGCCCGGCCGGCACGAAGCGATCAGGCGGGGCTCGCGGTGCTGGCCTGGCCGGCTCGAGGCGATCAGGCGGGGCTCGCGGTGCTGGCCCGGCCGGCACGAGGCAATCAGGCGGGTCTCGCGGTGCTGGCCCGGCCGGCTCGAGGCGATCCGGCGGGTCTCGCGGTGCTGGCCCGGCCGGCTCGGAGTCGGGAGGGACAGGGTCCCCGGGTACCGGCTCGCGCCGGTCGGACTCTGCCGGGGGTGCGCTCGCCTGCACTCCAGGGACGCGCGGCCTCGGCGTCGGACTCCCGCCGGCGTTGCGCGGCGCTGCTGGAGAGCTACCCGGGGACCCTGTCCCTCCCGTCTCTGACGCCGGCCTCCGGGAGGGGCGGTTCGGGGCTTCAGTCCGGCTTCGACGCCGCCGGCCTCCAGGGGAGGCGGTTCGGGCTTAGCCCGGCGCAGCCTCCGGGAGTGGCGCTGGGAGCTGCGGTCTGCTCTGGTGGCGCCGGCCTCCGGGGTGGTGGTCAGGACCCTGGTCCTCTGACAGCCGCGGCTTTGGGGGAGTAGAGCGTCAGGACCAGAGCTTCCAGGGGAGCCCGACCGGCAAGTCTCAGCGGGGGCTGGGGAGTTCTGGGACGACCAGGTAGCGATCGGCGGGGGGCTGGAGGAGGAGGCGGCGGGAGCCGGTGGGCCAGTTGAGCTCGAGGCGGGCGGGGGCGGCGGGACCGAGGCCGAACAGCAGGCGTGGGTCGGAGGACGACTGGTAGCTGTCGCCGGCGGTGAGCCAGCGGGCCTGGCGACGCGCGCCGGCGACGAGCGTGGCGCGCAGACCGACCGCGGCGGTGTTTGGCGCCGCGCCGTGCGCGATCACCCCCAGCCAGCCGGCCGGCGGCGGCCGGTTGTCGTAAAGGCGGAACGGGCCGCCGTTGGCCAGCGTCGCGACGTCCGGGTCGCCGTCGTTGTCGTAATCGGCGGCGGCGACACCGCGGGTGACCTCGGGCGCCGCCGACAGCGCCGGGCAGCCGGCCTCGCGAAAGCCGCCCGCGCCGTCGCCCACCAGCAGCTGGTCGGGCTGGCGGTAGCCGGTGTTGTCGCGCTTCGGGCGCTCGAAGATATGGCCGTTGCCGATGAAGTAGTCGAGCGCGCCGTCGCGATCGAAGTCCGCCGCCACCAGCCCGAACGCCAACCGGTTGAACGACGGCGGACCGAAGCCGCTCGGCGCCGAGACGTCCTGGAACACCGCACCGCCGAGGTTGAGGTAGAGGGTGTTGGTCTCGACGTCGAAGTTGGTCACCGCCAGCTCCGGGTCGAGGTCGCCGTCGACGTCGCCCACCGCCACCCCCATGCCGGCCTCCGGCTTGCCGTCGCCGTTGACCGCCGTGCCCGACACCAGCGACAGGTCCTCGAACCGGCCGCCTCCCACGTTACGGAACAGGAAGTTGAGCGTCAGGTCGTTGGCGACGTACAGGTCGGGCCGCCCGTCGCCGTCGAGATCGGTGAACACCACCCCCAGCCCGCGGCCGTCGGCCGTCGCCAGCCCGGCCTCGGAGGTAGCGTCGGCAAAGCGGCCGCCGCCGAGGTTCTCGAAGTAGCGGTCGCCGGCACCGAGAAACAGCGACGGGTCGCAGTAGCTGCGCTCGCCGGTCTCGGGGTCGCCGCAGAACAGGCCGTGCTCCGGGTCGTACTCGAGGTAGCGGGTGACGTAAAGGTCGAGATCGCCGTCGCCGTCGGCGTCGGCCAGGGCACTCGACGAGGCCCAGCCGTCGAGCGCCGGGGCCGAGTCGGCGGAGGCCGGCTCGAACCGGCCGTCGCCGGCGTTGAGCACGAGCGCCAGCCCGCCCCAGCCGGTCACCAGCAGGTCGGCGTCGCCGTCGCCGTCGACGTCGGCCGCCACCGCGCCCTGGCCGTACTGCCGATCGGCGAGGCCGGCCCGTTCGCTGACCTCGGCGAAACGGCCGCCGCCGAGGTTGCGGAACAGCCGGTCGGCGGCGCGCGCCGAGCCGTCGGGAGGGAAGGAGCCCGACTGCACCAGGTAGAGGTCGAGCCAGCCGTCGCCGTCGTAGTCGAGCCAGGCGAGGCCGGCGCCCATCGTCTCGGGCAGCCGCTTGGCGCCGGCTGCGCCGCGGTCGTGTTGGAACTCGATGCCCGCCTCGGCCGCCAGCTCGACCAGCCGGAGCGGGCCACACTCGGCCGCGCCCGCCACCCCCGGCAGCAGCGCCACGACCGCCGCCACCAGCAAGGCCCGGCAGCTCACCGTCCGCCGCCCTCGGCGGCCAGCAGCTTCTGCTCTGCGAGCAGGGCGGCCAGATCGCGCCGGCCGGGCTGCGCCGCCAGCGCCCGCTCCAACGCTTCGGCCGCCGCCACCGGCTCGCCGGCCGCCGCCAGCACCCGGCCGAGGGCGCCCAAGGCGTCGGGCGAGGCCGGCAGGCTGCGCAGCGCTTCGGCCGCCTCTCGCCAACGACCCTGCCGCGCCAGCTCGAGCGCCGCGTCGATGCGCACCCGCTCCAGGCCGCGCTCGCGGGTCAGCCGCTGCTCCTCCTCGTACAGCCGGCGGTAGGCCTCGAGCTCGCTTTCACCGCCGGCGCGGTCTCCCAGGCGCAGCAGCAGCCGGCCGAGGGCGAAGCGGTGCCGCGCCACCTCGGGCGCCAGCTCCGTCACCTGCCGGTAGGCGGCCAGCGCCGCTTCGAGCTCGCCCGCGCCCTCGCGCGCCCGCGCCAGCGCAAACAGCAGGTCGGTCGACTGCGGCCGGGCGGCCAGCGCCCGCTCCAGCACCGGCACCGCCTCGGCCGCGCGTCCCTGCCACAGCAGCAGCCGCCCGAGCTGGGCCGCCGCCGGGCCGGCGGCCGAGCCCCGCTCGAGCAGCCCGCGCAGCAGCTGTTCGGCCTCCGCCAGGCCACCGTTCTCCCACAGCGTGGAGGCCAGGTAGAGCAGGGTCTGCGGATCGCGGCGGCCGAGCTCGACCGCGCGCCGCAACGCCGGCTCCGCCTCGCGGTAGGAGCGCGCCAGCGCCCGGGCGCGTCCGAGCAGCTGATGGGACCCCGCCGAGTCCGGTGCCAGCTCGACCGCGCGCGCCGCCAGCCGGGCCGCCTCGGGGTAGCGGGTGGCGGCGAGCAGCCGCCGGGCGCCTTCGTCGAGCCGCGCCGCGGCCTCTCTCGCCCGCTCCTGCGCCGCCAGGCTCGCCGCCAGCCCCTCGTGAGCCTCCACCGCCAGCGGATGGGAGTCGAGATGGCGGGCGTAGAGCTCGGCCGCCGCGGCCGGCTGGCCACCGGCGAGCAGGGCGGCCGCCCGCTCGAGGCCGGTCTCCGGATCGCCCGGCGCGCCGGCCAGGCCTGCCGCCGCGAGGGCTGCCGCCAGCCATCCCGCAAGGACCCTGCCGTGTCGTCGTCTGCTGGCCATAGTGGCTCCCGCGGCGGCCGTTCGGCCGGCGGCGCAAGAGATATCATGGATGGATGCCGAGACGCGTCGCGAGCCTCGTCCTGGCGTTCGCCGCCGCGCCGCTCGCCGCCCAGCCGGCGAGCCACCCCACGGTGGCCGAGACGCGCGCCGAGCTGGGGCGCTACTGCACGATGCTGAGCGAGGGCGAGAACCTGTACTTCGGCTCCGCCATCGTCGAACGGCTGTCCCGGCGGCTGGCCGCCGCGCCCGAAGACCCGCTGCTGGCCACCCTGCTGCGCTCGAGGCTGGGCCGCGACAAGCTGCGGCTGGGGGAGTTCGACGACGCCCTTCGCTTGCTGGGCGAGGCCCGCGCGCTGGCGGTCGAGCATGGCCTCGACGACCGCCTGCGGCAGGAGATCACCTACCTCATGGCGATCGTCCACCTGCAGAAGGCCGAGGCCGCCAACTGCGTGGCGCGGCACACCGCCGGCAGCTGTATCCTGCCGATCACGCGCGAGGCGGTGCACACGGTGGCGGACGACACCCGGGCCGCGGCCGAGCTGCTCCTCGGCCACCTCGAAGAGCGGCCCGACGACCTGCAGGCACGCTGGATCCTCAACCTGGCGCGGATGCTCACCGGCGAGTTCCCGGACGGCGTGCCGGCGCCGCTGCGGCCGCCGCCCGGAGCGCTCGACCCGGAGATCGCTTTCCCGCGTTGGCAGAACATCGCGCCCGAGCTGGGCGTCGACGCCTACGACAACTGCGGCGGCGGCATCATGGAGGACTTCGACGGCGACGGCCTGCTCGACCTGGTGAGCTCCTCCTGGCACCCGTGCCACCCGATGCGCGCCTTCCGCAACGACGGCCGCGGCGGCTTCGAGGACGTCACCGCCGCCTGGGGCCTCGACGGCCAGCTCGGCGGGCTCAACCTGATGCCGGGCGACTTCGACAACGACGGCCGGGTCGACATCCTGGTGCTGCGCGGCGCCTGGCTGGGCGAGGACGGGCGGATGCGCAACTCGCTGCTGCGCAACGACCTGGGGCGCGAGGCCAAGCGGTTCGTCGATGTCACCGCGGCGGCGGGGCTGGCCTTCCCGGCCTACCCCAGCCAGGCCGCCGGCTGGGCCGACTACGACGGCGACGGCGACCTCGACCTGTACGTCGGCAACGAGGCCACCGCCACCGCCACCGACCCGCTCACCCTGTTCGGCAAGACCGGCAACTCCTACCCGTCGCAGCTGTTCCGCAACAACGGCGACGGCACCTTCACCGACGTGGCGCGCGCCGCCGGGGTGACCAACCGGCGGTTCACCAAGGCGGTGGCGTGGGGCGACTACGACGACGACGGCGACCCCGACCTGTACCTGTCGAACATCGAGGCCAACCGGCTGTACCGCAACAACGGCGACGGCACCTTCACCGACGTGGCCGAGGCGCTGGGGGTCGAGAAGCCGCTCGACCTGACCTTCCCGACCTGGTTCTTCGACTGGGACAACGACGGCGATCTGGACCTGTTCGTCGCCGCCTACAGCGCCCCGGTACGGGTGGTGTCGGCCTCCTACCTGGGCTTCGCCCAGCCGCCCGGGGCGGGCGGCCACGCGGTGCTCTACCGCAACGACGGCGGCAGCTTCACCGACGTCTCCGAGCAGGTCGGCTTCCGCCGCCCGACGCTGCCGATGGGCGCCAACTACGGCGACCTCGACAACGACGGCTTCCCCGACATCTACCTCGGCACCGGCGTGCCCGACTTCGACGCCCTGATGCCCAACGTCATGTACCTCAACGACGCGCGCAACGGCGGCGGCTACCTCGACATCACCTTCGCCGGCTTCGGCCACCTGCAGAAGGGGCACGGCGTGGCGTTCGGCGATCTCGACCAGGACGGCGACCAGGATCTGTTCGAGCAGATGGGCGGCGCCTTCCCCTACGACGCCTACGCCAACGTGCTGTACGAGAACCCGGGCACGCCCGGCCGGCGCTGGATCACGCTGCGGCTGGTGGGCACCCGCGCCAACCGGTTCGGCGTCGGCGCCAGGATCGAGGTGCGGGTGCGCGAGGGCGACGCGGTGCGCTCGATCCACGCCCTGGCCGGCACCGGCGGCTCGTTCGGCGCCTCCAGCCTGCAGCAGGAGATCGGCCTCGGGCCGGCGGACGCCATCGAGGAGCTGATCGTGGTGTGGCCGGGGAGCGGTACGCGGCAGAGCTTCACCGAGGTCGAGCTCGACCGCTACTACCGTGTGACCGAGGGCGCCGAGCGGCTGGAGCCGCTGCCGGTGACGCCGTTCCGGCTGGGCGGCGGCGCCCGCTCAGGCCACGCCGTCCATCGGAGCGCCAGCCCGTGAGCCGCCGGCTCGCCCTCGCCGCCGCGCTGCTCCTGACCGCTCTGGCGGCCGGTGCGGCGGCGCGACCGCTCGCCGCCCAGGAGGCGCAGCCCGAGCAGACCGTGCGGCAGGCGCTCGGCCTGGCCGCCGGGGGCGATCTCGAGGGGGCCATCGAGCTGCTCGAGCCGCTCGCCGCCGACCCCGGATCGCCGCCCCAGGTGGCCGCCATCCTGGGCGCGCTGCACCTCGAGGCCGGCCGCCCCAGCCGGGCGCTCGAGATCCTGCGGCCGCTCACGATCGAAAAGGACGCCGACCCGGCGGCGCTGTTCAACGCCGGCCGGGCGGCGCTCGCGCTCGGCCTCGAGGCCGAGGCCGAGGATCTGCTCAAGCGCTCGGCGGCGATCGAGCCGAACACGCCGGCGGCGCGCGAGCTGGGCCTGCTGCTGGCTCGCCAGGGCCGCTTCGCCAACGCGCTGCCGCCGCTGCGCGGCTGGGCGCGCAGCCACCCCGACGACACCGAGGCGCGGGTCGCGGCGGCGCTCGCCGCGGTCCAGCTCAAGCGCGCGCCGGAGGCCGAGGAGCTGCTGTCGGACCTGCCCCAGGACCTGCCCGAGGTGCGGCTGCTGTGGGGCAAGCTGCTGCTGCTCAAGGGCGAGCTGCAGGCGGCGATCACCACCTTGAGGCCGCTGGTGGCCGGCGGCGGCGCGGGCCAGCGCGACGCCCGCCGGGCGATGGCGGAGGCCCACCTCCGGCTGGGGCAGGCGGCGCAGGCGATCGAGCTGCTGGCGGACCGGGAGGCGCAGGATCCGGCCGGCGCGGTGCTGCTGGCGCAGGCCTACTACCAGAGCGGCGACGTCGAGCGCGGTCTCGCCACGCTCGAGCCGCACGTCGCCGCCGGCGCCGCGACACCGTCTACCGGCCTGGCGAGCCGCATCGCGCTCGAGTACGGCCGGCTGCTGATCGCCGCCGGGCGCCACGGCGAGGCGCTGCCCCACCTCGAAGCCGCCACCCGTCAGCGTCCCGACGACAAGCTCGGCTGGCAGGCGCTGGCGCAGGCGCTGGCCGCCGCCGGGCGGCGCGAGGAGGCCCGAGCTGCGCTCGAGCGGTTCCAGGCGCTGGTCGAGACCGAGGTGCCGCTGGCCGCCCGCAACATGCAGCTCGAGCGCGACATCAACGACCCGGCGGGACCGGCGCTCAACCGGGCGCTCAGCCTGATGCTCCAGGAGCGGTACGAGGAGGCGCTGGAGACGGTCCGCCAGGAAGGCCTGCTGTCGCCCGACGACATCCGGCCGCCGCTGCTCGAGTCGCGCATCCTGGTGCTGCTCGGGCTGGCGAACGACGCGGTAGCGGTGGCCGAGCGCGCCATCGCGATGGAGCCGGACAACGCCGACACCCACTACCAGCGCGGCACGGCGCGGATGGCGCTGCGCGACTTCGCTGGCGCCGAGACCGATCTGCGCCGCGCTCTCGAGCTGGCGCCCGAGCACACCGCGGCGATGAGCGATTTGGCGGTGCTGCTGGCCGTCCACGGCCGGACCGACGAGGCGCGCCGCCTGCTCGAGCGCATCCTCGAGCTCCGCCCCGACGACCAGGCCGCCGCCAAGGCGCTGAGCGAGCTCGAGGCGCGCGCCGGCGGCTAGGACCTCGGCGCGGAGGGGGCAGCACCGGAATCACCCCGGCCCGGCCGGCCAGGAGTCGAGGGGAGAGGGTTGTCAGGTACCGGCTCGCGCAGGTCGGACTTCGACGGGGGTGCGCTCGCCTGCACTCGGCTGGCGCGCGGCCGTCGGCCTCGGACTGCCACCGGAGTTGCGCTGCGCTGGCCGAGAGCTACCTGCCAACCCTCTCCCCTCGCCTCTGCCGCCGGCCTCCTGGCTTCCTGCTCGAGCGGCTATGACGCTGCAGCGGCTCTTGGTGCTGTCACCGCCGTAGCCGGCGGAACACCACCAGCCGCCGGTCGGCCGGCGGCGTGAGCAGCGCCTGGCGGTGGCCGTCGGGCCAGCGGACGTGGAGGCGGTCGGCCGGGGCCTGGCCGAGGCCGAACAGCACCGGCAGGGCGTTCTGTGAGAGGTAGGAGACGGCGGTGCGCACCTCGCGCAGCTGGGTTCTCGCACCCTGGTCGAGCGCGATGCGGCCGTCCAGCCCGAACCGGTTGCCGGCCGGCTGGCGCAGCTCCACCTGCAACCAGCCGCCGGCGCGGTCGCTGACGTTCTCGAACAGCTCGGCGACGTCGTTCGAGTTGACCGCCACCAGGTCGGCGTCGCCGTCGAGGTCGAGATCGCCGGCGGCCAGCGCGCGCGTCACCCGCAGGGTGTCGGCGCCGTGCCCGGACACCTCGCGGAACGTGCCGCCGAGGTTCTCGAACAGCTGGTTCTCCTGGGCGTACCGGCTGCGGGCGTCGAACTCGGCGGCGTTGTCCAGCGTGTGGCCGTTGCCCACCACCAGGTCCTCGTCGCCGTCGAGGTCGAGGTCGCTGAACACCACCCCGAACGCCAGGTTGATCAGCGTCGGCTCGCCGAGCCGGGTGGTGTACCGGCTGTCGATGAACAACCCGTTGCCCATGTTGCTGTACAGAGCGTTGGTCTCGAGCTCGAAGTTGGTCACCACCAGGTCGAAGTAGCCGTTGCCGTCGAGGTCCGCCAGGTCGACCCCCATGCCCGCCTCGGGCATGCCGCGGTCGCCGTAGGCGACGCCCGACAGCAGGGCCATGTCCTCGAAGGTGCCGTCGCCGCGGTTGCGGTACAGGAAGTTGGGCGTGGAGTCGTTGGCGACGTAGACGTCCGGCCAGCCGTCGTTGTCCAGGTCGCCGGCGATGACACCCAGGCCGGCACCCTCGTCGGCCGGCAGACCGGCGGCCGCGGTGTCGTTGCGGAAGGTGCCGTCGCCCAGGTTGCGGTAGAAGGTGTCGGGCACGCCGTCGTAGGCACCGGGGTGACAGTAGCCCTGCAGGCCGCGCGCCTCGTCGCCGCAGAACTTGTGACTGTCGAGGTCGAAGTCGACGTAGTTGGCGACGTACAGATCCGGGTCGCCGTCGCGATCGACGTCGGTGAACACCGCGCCCACGCTCCACAGCGGGTCGGCGACGCCGGCCGCCGCGCTGGCGTCGGTGAACCGCCCCTGGCCGTCGTTCAGCAACAGCTGGTTGGGGCCGAACTGGCTGACGTACAGGTCGAGGTCGCCGTCGCCCTCGACGTCCGCCGCCACCGCGCCGCAGCCGTACGGCGCGACCACGATCCCCGCCCGCGCGGTTACGTCGGTGAAGCGGCCGCCGTCGTTGCGGAACAGGCGCGAGCGCGGCGGCTCGCCGCGATAGCCGGGCAGCTCGCCGCCGTCGACGAAGAACAGGTCGGTGTCGCCGTCGCCGTCGTAGTCGAACAGCGTCACCCCGCCGCACATGGTCTCCACCATGTAGCGCTCGCCCGAGCCGCCGTGGTGGTGTCGGAAGTCGACGCCCCAGGCCGCGGCGGTCTCGCGCAGCCGGATCTCACCGGCCGCCGGCGCCGCCGCCAGGAGCGCCGCCAGCGCTGCCGCCGGCCGCCTCAACGGCCGTCTCATCGGCCGCCGTCCCAGGGTGACCGCACCGGCCGCCCCTGCTGGTACTCGGCGAGGCGGCGGCGAGCGCGCTCGGCGGCGGCGGTGGCGCCCGCCGCCTCGGCGCGCGCCACGACCTGCCGCTGCAGGCTCGCGGCGGCGGCGAAGTCGCCGGTCTCGGC
>JBFGNS010000150.1:0-10300 GCA_041574955.1 Thermoanaerobaculia bacterium
CAGCGCCGGTTGAGCGCCACCGAGACCGCCGTCATGCTGGCACTCGAGCCGGTGGTGGCGGCGGCGGTGTCGATCGCCGCCCGCGCCGAGCCGTGGAGCTGGTGGACCGCCGCCGGCGGCGGCCTGGTGGTGGCCGCGATGATCGCGGTCCAGCTCGCCGAGAGCGGCCGCCCGGCGCCTTCGTAGCCCCCGGCTCCGGGCGGTGGCGGCGGGTCGGGCGAGTTGCCGATCGCCCCCTCCTACCGTAAAATCGGAAGGCGCCGCTCGGCATGCCGCCAGCGGCGTCACCTTCTCCGGGAACCCGATTCGTCCCCGCCGGGGCGCTGCGGCCCGGCCACCTGCCGACCGGCTGACGGCCGGCCCACGCCGGCGCCTCGGGCTGCCCGAACTCTGAACAGGAGCCGCAATGGAGCTTTTCGAGATCCTCGCCGAGACCGGCCATGAGCGGGTGCTGCTGTGCTCGAACCCCGATGTCGGCCTGCGCGCCATCATCGCCATCCACTCGAACGTCCTCGGCCCCGCCCTCGGCGGAGTGCGGATGTGGCCGTTCGACAGCTACCGGGAGGCGTTGCGCGACGTGCTGCGGCTGTCGCGCGGCATGACCTACAAGGCAGCGGCGGCGGGCCTCAACCTGGGAGGCGGCAAGGCGGTGATCCTGGGCGATCCCAAACGGGACAAGAGCGAGGCGCTGTTCCGGAGCTTCGGCCGCTACGTCGATTCGCTCGGCGGGCTGTACATCACGGCCGAGGACGTCGGCACCGACATGGAGGACATGGAGCTGATCCTCACCGAGACCCGCTGGGTGACCGGGGTATCGCCGGCGCACGGCGGTAGCGGCGACCCGTCGCCGGTGACCGCCTTCGGCGTGCTGCAGGGGATGAAGGCGGCCGCCAAGTGGCAGTTCGGCGAGCCCGAGCTGGTCGGCCGGTCGGTTGCCATCCAGGGCCTGGGCAGCGTCGGCTTCCACCTGGCCCGCTACCTCAAGGAGGAAGGCGCCCAGGTCTTCGGCTCCGACATCGACGAGGAGGCCAAGGAGAAGGCGTCGCAGCTGGGTGTCGAGATCCTCCCCAGCGACCAGATACTCGAGGTCGACTGCGACTTCCTGGCGCCCTGCGCCCTCGGCGCGGTGCTCAACCCCGACACCATCCCCAAGCTGCAGTGCAAGGTGGTGGCCGGCGCCGCCAACAACCAGCTCGACCGCGCCAGCCGCGACGGGCAGGCGCTGCACGAGCGCGGCATCCTGTACGCGCCCGACTTCGTGATCAACGCCGGCGGCCTGATCAACGTCTACAACGAGCTGGCCGGCGGCTACAACCGCGAGCGCGCGCTGCGCATGACGCGCGGCATCTACCTCAACCTGATGCGCGTGTTCGAGATCTCAAAGGCCGACGGAGCGCCCACCCACGAGGCCGCCGACCGCATGGCCGAGGAGCGCATCGAGCGGATCAAGCAGCTCGGTCCGCGCCACTGGGGACGGCTGATCAACAACCACCCGGCCTAGCGGCGGCCGCGGCGACCGCGGTAGTGGGCGCGGGCCGGGGCTAGCCAGCGGGCTCCGCCGCCAGCTCGCGCACCCGGCGGGCCAGCAGCTCGGCCACCTCGTCGGCCGAACGCCGGCCGGTGTCGACCAGCTCGTAGCTGTCGTCGCGGCTCAGGGGCGAGTCCTCGCGTGTCGCGTCGCGCTGGTCGCGCTCCGCCACCTCGGCCAGCACCACCTCCGCGCTGGCAGCGCTGCCCGCCTGTTCGAGCTGCCGCCGGCGGCGCTCGACCCGCACCCCCAGCGGGGCGTCGAGGAAGAACTTGAAGCGGGTGTCGGGAAACACCTTGGTGCCGATATCTCGACCCTCCACCACCGCTCCCCGCCGCAGCGCACCCTGCCGCTGCCGCGTCACCATCGCGCGGCGCACGCCCGGATGGGTGGAGACCCGCGAGGTGGCCTCGGCCACCTCGGGAGAGCGCACCCTCGGACTGAGCGGCTGGCCGTCCAGCAGCACCCGGATGCCGCCGCGGCCGTCCTCCTCGAGCTGCAGATCGAGTTCGGCGGCCAGCCGCTCGACGCGCCGCCGGTCGTCCGGGTCGACGCCCAGCTCCAGCACCCGCAGCCCCAGGGCTCGGTACATCGCTCCGGTCTCCAGATACGGCAGTCCCAACCGCTCGGCGAGCAGCCGCGCAACCGTCGACTTGCCGACGCCCGACGGCCCGTCGAGCGCGACGATGATCAGCGGCGGGCTCACGACCGCCGCCGGCGCGGCCGGCGCCGGCCCGCCGGCCGCCGTCCGCCACCGCCTGCCCCGGCGGCCAACATCTCGACCTCGGCCGGAGTCAGCTCTCGCATGCGCCCCGGCGGCAGCCGCCGATCATCGAGGGCGCCGATCGCCACCCGCTTGAGCCGCTTCACCGGGTGGCCGATACCGAAGAACATCTCGCGGATCTGGCGGCTGCGTCCCTCGCCGAGCTGCAGCTCCCACAACGAGTTGACCTCGCTCGCCGGCTGGCGCAGCCGCCTGATGCGCGCCGGCGCGGTGCGCTTGCCCGCCACCGGCACTCCGCGCCGCAGCCGCTTGATCGCTTCCGGTTCGGGAGTGCCCTTGACCCGCACCTCATAGGTCTTGAGGCAGCCGTGTCGGGGGTGCGCCACCTGCTGCGCGAACTCGCCGTCGTCGGTCAGCAGCAGCAGGCCCTCGCTGTGGTAGTCCAGCCGCCCGACCGCGAACAGCCCCTTGAGACGCCCCTTGGGGAGCAGGTCGTAGACCGTCGGCCGGCCTTTGGGATCGGAGCGGGTCACCAGGCAGCCACGCGGCTTGTTGACCAGCAGGTAGCGGTGGCTGGCCGGCAGCTTGAGGCGGCGACCGTCAACCTTGATCGCATCGCGCTCGGGATCGGCCTTGTCGCCCAGCGTCGCCACCGCGCCGTTGACCGTCACCCGGCCCTGCCGCAGGTACTCCTCCGCGGCGCGGCGCGACGCCAGCCCGGCACGCGCCAGCAGCTTCTGCAGCCGCTGCTCGCTCACTCCTCCGGCGCCTCCGCCGCCGTCTGCAGCTCGCCAACCAGCTCCTCGAACTCCTCGAGCGGCGGCAGGTCGTCGAGGCTCTCGAGCCCGAAGTGCATCAGGAACTCGCGCGTCGTGCGGTACAGGAACGGTTTGCCGACCACCGGCTTGCGGCCGGCGATCTTGACCAGCCGCCGCTCGAGCAGGGTTCCCAGGACCCCGGCGGGGTTGACGCCGCGCAGCTCCTGGATCTCCGGCGCGGTGATCGGTTGGCGGTAGGCAACGATCGCCAGCGTCTCGAGCCCCGCCATCGACAACCGGCTGCGGCCGGACAGCTCGAAGAAGCGGCGCAGCGCGCCGTGCAGATCGGGGCGGGTCACCAACCGCAGCCCGCCGGCGACCTCCTCGGCCACCACCCCACGCTCGGGCGCCGCAGCGTAGCGCGCACAGACCGCCGCCAGCGCCTCGGCAGCCTCCTCGCGCTCGCCCTCCTCGAAGCTCGCCAGCAGCCTGTCGCGCGGCACCGCCTCGGGCGAGGCGAACAGCATCGCCTCCAGGGTCGCCTCCATCTCGGCGCGCCGGCTCATCCCTCGATCGCCTCCAGCTCGTGCGCCTGCAGCTGGCGCTCGGTGCGGAACAGCAGCAGCTCGCCGCCGGCGGTCTGGTGGAAGCGCACCAGGCTCAGCCGGGCCAGCTCGAGCACCGCGAGGAACGCCGCCACCGCCTCGGCGCGGCAGCTCAGCCGGCGCAGGTCGTCGAGCAGGTCGACCGGACGGTCGTCCTCGAGCGCCGCCAGCAGGCGCTCGAACTGGTCGCGCACGCGGAAGCTCTCCCGGCTGAGGTGGAGCGGCTCGGGATGCTCGCGGTCGTAGCGGACCAGCACCTCCTTGAGGGCGCCCAGCAGGTCGAACAACGACACCTCGCCCAGGTCGAGCCCCTCGTCGGCGTCCGCCGGCAGCCGCTGCCACGGCCGGGTCATGATGCCGTGCCGGATGCCGTCGATCTCGGCCAGCGACTGCGCCGCGTCCTTGATCCGGCGGTACTCGAGCAGCCGCTCCACCAGCTCCTGCCGGGGGTCCTCGCCGTCGGCCGGCTGGCCGTCGCGCGGCCGCGGCAGCAGCAGCCGCGACTTGAGGTAGATCAGCTGCGCCGCCTCGAAGATGTACTCGGCGGCGATGTCGAGGTTGAGCTCGTCCATCAGCTGCAGGTACTCGTGGAACTGGTCGCAGACGGTCGCCACCGGAATGTCGGCGATCTCCACCTGGTTGACGCGCACCAGATGCAGCAGCAGGTCGAGCGGACCCTCGAACACCGGCAGCTCGACGCGCCACGATTCCGGCAGCTGGCCGCGCGAGGTGGCCGGCCGGGTCATTGGCGCGGCCCGGGATAGCGCAGGTTGAGGCGCTCGCGCACCAGCTCCATCGTCTCCCGCGCCCGCTCGCGCGCCTTGCGCGAGCCCTCGTAGACGATGTCGAGCAGCGTCGAACGGTCGCGCATCAGCTCGCCCCGCCGCTGCCGGATCGGCGCCAGAAACTCGCTCAGCCGGTCGGCGATCAGCCGCTTGTCGTCGACACAGCCGATCTGCGCCAACCGGCACTCGCGCGCCACCTTCTCCTGCAGCTCGGGCGGCGAGACCAGCAGGTGGAACTGGTAGAGGTTGCAGCTCTCCGGGTGGCCCGGGTCCTTGCGCCGCAGCCGCTCGGGGTCGGTGAACATCCCCTTGCACTTGCGGCGGATCTCCTCCGGGCTGTCCGACAGCTCGATCGAGTTGCCGTACGACTTCGACATCTTGCGGCCGTCGAGCCCGGGCACGCGCGGGGTGGGGGTGAACAGCGCCTTGGGTTCGGGGAAGACCTCGCCGTAGATGCCGTTGAAGCGGCGGCAGATCTCGCGGCTGAGCTCGAGGTGGCTCGCCTGATCCTCCCCCACCGGCACCATGTGGGCGCGATAGAGCAGGATGTCGGCGGTCTGCAGCACCGGGTAGCCGAGGAAGCCGAAGGTCGCCAGATCGCGGTTGTCGAGCTCGCGGATCTGCTCCTTGTAGGTCGGCACCCGCTCCAGCCAGCCGAGCGGGGTGATCATCGACAGCAGCAGGTGGAGCTCGGCGTGCTCCGGCACCAGCGACTGGACGAAGATCACCGAGCGCTCGGGGTCGAGGCCCGAGGCCAGCAGATCGGCCACCACCTCCAGCGTGTTGCCGCTGACGTCCTGCGGGTCCGAGTAGTCGGTGGTCAGCGCGTGCCAGTCGGCCACGAAGTAGTAGCAGCGGTAGCGCTCCTGCAGGTCGACCCAGTTGCGCACCGCGCCGAAGTAGTTGCCCAAGTGGAGCGGCCCCGTGGCCCGCATCCCCGACAGCACGATGCCGTCGCTGGTCACGGCTGCTCCTGGCGGTGGGCGCTGACGCCCCGCGGCGCGCTCGGCATCGGTCGGTGCAAGGGAGTCTGGCGGCTACGGCGGAAGCGGGGTGAGACGGCGACGGCGATGAGCCGGCGGCGGCCGGACCGCCGCGGCGGATTATACGGCAAGCAGCGTCTCGACCCGGCGCATCAGCGCCGAGTTGTCGTTCAGCACCAGGTGCTCGAGCCACAGCGCGCGGAGCTGCGCCGCCAGCGACGCCAGGAACATCGCCTGGTGCACCCAGCGCGGCACCGAGCCCGTGTCCACCCCGCCGCCCAGGATGAAGGTGGCCATCGCCAGCGCCATCGCCAGCATCAGGGCGGGATAGCAGCGGTTCTTGAGCCGCTTGGTCTCCTCGACCAGCTCCGCCGACAGGCCGCCGTCGGCCACCGCCTGCTTGATCGCCTTGCCGGTGCCGATCAGGTAGAACATGATCCAGCAGTGCGAGAACAGCAGCAGCAGGCAGCTCCCCAGCGCCACCAGCACGTGCAGCGCGGCGCTCTCGCGATCGCCCACGGCGTAGCCGAGAACGCCGGTGGCGATCAGGCCGAGGGTGGCCAGGGCGCCGACGGTCAGCAGGGCTCGTCCCATCATCTCGAATCTCTCCTCAGTCAGCTACTGCGGCGGTGCCCCCGAGCTTCGCCAGCAGCCGCTCCGCCGCCCGCGGCCGCTCGGCGGTGAGCCGCCGGGCGTCGCGCCGCGCCGCCTCGATCCACTGCCGGTCGCGCGCCAGGTCGGCGACGCGGAACGAAGGATAGCCTGCCTGGCGCGTGCCCAGCAGCTCGCCGGGGCCGCGCAGCTCCAGATCGGCGTCGGCGAGGGCGAAGCCGTCGGTGGTGGCGGCGAACAGATCGAGCCGTCGCCCGGCCAGCTCGGAAAGCTCGCCGTGGACCGCGATGCAGCACGGCTCGGCGGCGCCTCGCCCCACCCGGCCGCGCAGCTGGTGGAGCTGCGCCAGGCCGAACCGCTCGGCGCTCTCGACCACCATCACCGCTGCCGCCGCCACGTCTACGCCCACCTCGATGACGGTGGTGGAGATCAGCACCCGCAACCGCCCGGCGGCGAACTCGCGCATCAGCAGCTCGCGCTCCTCGGGCGGAGTGCGGCCGTGCAGCACGGCGCACGGCAGCCCGTCGAGCCAGCGCCGCACCTGCGCTCCGAGCCGCTCGATCGAGGCCGCGGCGAGCCGGTCGCTCTCCTCGATCAGCGGGAAGACGACGTACGCCTGGTCGCCCGCCCGCACGCGCTCGGCCAGCCGCCGGTAGACGCGGCGGCGGCGCGACGACTCGACCAGCAGGGTCGTCACCGGCGTGCGGCCGGGCGGCTGCTCGTCGAGCACCGACAGCGACAGGTCGCCGTAGACGGTCAGCGCCAGCGAGCGCGGGATCGGCGTGGCGGTCATCACCAGCAGGTCCGGGCTGTCGCCCTTGCTCTCCAGCCGGCGGCGCTGGGCGACCCCGAAGCGGTGCTGCTCGTCCACCACCGCCAGCCCGAGACGCCAGAACTCGACGCTCTCCTGGATCAATGCATGGGTACCGACCGCCAGCTGCGCGCTGCCGTCGGCGAGGGCACGCCGGCCGGCCGGGAGGTCGGGTGCCGATCGGGTCACCAGCACCAGCCGCAGCCGTCCGCCGAGCAGTCGCGACAGGCTGCGGAAGTGCTGCTCGGCAAGCAGCTCGGTGGGGGCCATGAGCGCCCCCTGCAGCCCCGACTCGGCGGCGGCGGCGAGCGCCAGCGCCGCCACCACCGTCTTGCCGCTGGCCACGTCGCCCTGCAGCAGGCGCTGCATCGGTGCCGGCCGCGCCAGATCGTCGAGGATCTCGTCGAGCGATCGACGCTGCGCGCCGGTGAGCTCGAACGGCGGCAGGGCCGCCAGCCGCGCGCGCAGCTCGCCGTCGATACGGTAGCGGTGATGCTTGGGGGACCGCTCGCGCAGCCGACGCGACACCGCGAGCGCCAGCTGCAGCCGGAACAGCTCGCCGTACACCAGCCGCCGGTGGGCGGCGGAGCTGCCGGCGTTGAGTCGCTCGAGGTCGGCGTCGTCGTCCGGCCGGTGCAGCTCGGTCAGCGCCGCCCCGAGCTCGGGCAGCCGGTGGCCGCGGCGCAGCGGCTCGGGCAGTGGATCGGGCAGCCCGGCCGGCAGCTCGAGCCGCTCGACCAGCTGGCGTGCCAGCCGGCGCACCGCCGCCGGCCCCAGCCCGCCGAGCGGCGCGTAGACCGGCACCAGCGCGCCGCCCTCGAGCGCCGCCGCTGCCGGCTCGCAGGTCGGGTTGAGCATCTCGAGACCCGCCGGCCGCCGGCGCACCGCTCCGAACAGTAGGTAGTCGCGATCGCCGGTCAGCTGGCGCGCCAGGTAGGGCCGGTTGAACCAGGCCACCCGCAGGCTGGCGCCGTCCTGCTCCAGCCGGCCGCGCACCAGCGTCATCCGCCGCCGCAGCCGCAGCGTCTCGAGGCCGCGCACCCGGCCGACGACCGCGTACCGGCCCTCCTCCGCGACGTCTTGCACGCGGGTGATCCGGCGGCGGTCCTCGTAGCGCGCCGGCAGGTGCCACAGCAGCTGCTCGACGGTGGTGAAGCCGGCCTCGGCAAGCGCCGCCGAGCGCACCGGCCCGATGCCGGCGAGCGCGGTCAGCGGGCTCCCGGGCGCCAGCCGCCGCGGCAGCTCGGGCGTTCCCATCCGCCTGCTCAGCCGGCCTCGTACAGCAGCTCGACCAGGCCGAAGCGCAGCCGGTCGCCCGACTCCACCGCCCGCGGCGTGCCGGCCTCGATCCGCCGGCCGTTGACGAACGTGCCGTTGGTGGTGGCCAGGTCCTCGACCAGATAGACCCGGCCCTGGCGGCGCTCGAGCTTGGCGTGGCGGCGGCTGACCGAGCGCTCGGGATCGAGCTCGGTCAGATCGACCACCGGCTCGAGCCCGGTGACCGGGTCGCGCCGGCCGACGGTCTCGATCGCCCGGCCGGTGAGGACGAACCGGGTAGCGGAGTCCGGATGCACCAGCCGCCCGGCACCGGCGGCCGGAGTCGCCGCGGCGGCGTCCACCATCCGGTCGGCCTCTCGCACCCGGCGTGACAGCTTGCGCATGATGCGCACCGCGATCTCGGGGTTGTCGCGCAGCATCTGGCTGAAGGTGGCGCCCGAGATCTCGACCAGCCGGCTGTCGGTGACGGCGCGCGCGGTGGCGCTGCGCGGCAGGTCCTCGAGCAGCGACATCTCGCCGAAGAAGTCGCCCCGCTCGAGCAGAGCCAGCCGGTGCTCGGCGGCACCCGCGCCGCGCACGATCTCGACTTCGCCCTCCTGGACGATGTACATCTCGGTGCCGAGGTCGCCCTCGGAGAAGATGGTGCGCCCGGCGGAGACCGCCAGCACCCGGTGACGGCGGGTAGCGCCGACCTGGCCGCCGCCGCTCACCGCTCCCCTCCCACGGTCAGCCTGCCGGCCGCCGGCTCGAGCACCGCCGGCAGCCCGAGCGGCACCGTCAGGTTGGGCTGGCAGTGCCCGGCGGGGCAGCCGAACGCCACGCTCCAGTCGTGCTCTCGCGCCAGGTCTTCCACCAGCTCGGACAGGGTCGGTGCGGCCAGCTCGGCCGCGTCGGCGGGCTCGCAGGCGCCAACGATCATGCCGCGCAACCGCCGCAAGCTACCGGACAGCACCAGCTGGGTCAACATCCGGTCGATGCGGTACAGCGGCTCGCCGACGTCCTCCCAGAACAGCAACGCGTCGGCGAACGAGACCGCCCAGGGCGTTCCCAGGGTGGCGGTGATCAGGCTCAGGCAGCCCCCCAGCAGCCGCCCACGGCGAGGCTCGCCGTCGAGCGCGCAGTTCACCGGCAGCTCGACCGGCAGCTCCCCCGCCAGACTGCTCACCAGCGCGTCGGCCTCGGCCGTGTCCAGGCCCCGCGCCAGGTCGACCGCCACCATCGGGCCGTGAAAGCCGACCAGGCCCAGCCGCTCGACCACCGCCAGCAGGAACGGCGTCAGGTCCGAGTAGCCGACGTAGGCCAGCGGGCGGCGCGCCAGGGCAGGCCAGTCGATCCGCGGCAGCAGCCGCAGCAGGCCGTGGCCGCCGCGGGCGAAGATCACCGCCTTGAGGCCCGGCTCCTCCACCAGCCGGTGGAACGCTTCCAGGCGCCGATCGTCGCTGCCGGCGAACAGACCGGTGCTGCTGCCGAGGTTGGCGGCCGGCACCGGCTCGAAGCCGAGCGCGCGCAGCGCCTCGAGGCCGCGCTCCAGCGCCTCCCGATCGACCGCTCCCGACAGGGCCGCCACGCCGACACGGTCTCCCGGGCGAACCGGGGGCGGCAGCCTGGGCTCAGCCAAACGCCGATCCCCCGGCCCCGCCGCCCGGCGGGCCACCGGGAAACAAGGCGCCGGAGAGGCCCGTAAGCCGAATTCTGTTTCCCGGCAAGCCGGTCAGACGGTCATTCATCTGCGACCGCCGTTGCCGACGGCCTGTTGCGACCTACCCGGGAACGCCGGCGCCTGAGCGCCGCGCGGGACGGGCGGCCCGCTGAGCGTCCCCCTATTCGGTCTTGCTCCGCATGGGGTTTGCCGTGCCTCACACCGTCGCCGGTGGAGCGGTGCGCTCTTACCGCACCGTTTCACCCTTGCCGGCACCTCGTGGGTCCCGGCGGTCTGCTCTCTGCTGCACTTTCCGTCACGTCGCCGTGCCTCGCCGTTAGCGAGCATGCTGCCCGTGGGAGTTCGGACTTTCCTCCGCCCGGCACCAAGCCGAGCGGCGACCGTCCAGGCCTCTCCGGCGCCACTTCATTCTACCCGAAGGCGGCGCCTCGCCCCGGCGGCCGAGCGCGCTTCGCTACCGGAGCCCTAGCCGCCGAACAGGCCGCGCAGGCGGTCGAGCAAGGAGCCGCCGGAGGCGGCGTCGCCGGAGGCCGCCTTGCCGGTACGGCCGGCCGCA
>JBFGNS010000151.1:0-10278 GCA_041574955.1 Thermoanaerobaculia bacterium
GCCGAGGTGCGTGTCGCCGTTGGTGGCCTTCACCTCGACCACGTTCTCGCCCACCTCGAGAATCGAGATGTCGAAGGTGCCGCCGCCGAAGTCGTAGACCGCGATCAGCTCGTCCTTGACCTTGTCGAGGCCGTAGGCGAGCGCCGCCGCGGTCGGCTCGTTGACCAGCCGTTCTACGGTCAGGCCGGCGATCTTGCCGGCGTCCTTGGTCGCCTGGCGCTGGGCGTCGTTGAAGTAGGCGGGCACGGTGATCACCGCGCGCTCGACCTTCTCGCCCAGGTAGTCCTCAGCCGCCTGCTTGAGCTTCTGCAGGATCATCGCCGAGATCTCCTCCGGCGAGTAGTGCTTGTCGCCGGCGACCACCCGTACGCCACCCTCGGCCTGCTCCACCTTGTAGGGCACCATCTTCATCTCTTCGCTCACCTCGTCGAACCGGCGCCCCATGAACCGCTTGATCGAGTAGACGGTGTTCTCGGGGTTGGTCACCGACTGCCGCTTGGCGACCTGTCCGACCAGCCGCTCCCCGTTCTTGGCGAAGGCGACCACCGAGGGCGTGGTGCGGTTGCCCTCAGAGTTGGGGATGACGGTCTTGTCCGTCCCCTCCATAACGGCCACCACGCTGTTGGTGGTGCCGAGATCGATACCTATGATCTTGCTCACGAATACCTCCTGTTGGTTCCGAGTCGGGATGTGGGTGGACGGCGGGAGCCGCCCCCACGCAGTGGAGGCAGTCTACAGACCTTAGCGGCCTGCTGTCAAGCAAATCTTATAGCGATCGACTAAGATCTCAGTCGAGGAGCACCAGCGGAGGCTCGCGGCGGCTGGAAGTGGCCTGGAACTCGGGGTCCAGCAGGAAGTTGCCGGCAATCCCTTCGGTACGCGCCGCTCCGGAGCCGGGCCGACCCAGGCTGAAGCTGCCGGCGGTCGACGAGTAGGTCAGCCCGCCCAGCTCGCCGGCGGGCAGCAGCGGCGGCTCGTGGAGTTCGGTCAGGCTCTCGGGGAACCGCCCCTCGAGCAGGAAGAACGTCCGCGCCGCCCGATCCACCCGCACGAACTCGGCCGCCTCGCGCTCGGCTTCGAGCGCCTGGCGCAGATCGGCGTGCCAGGGCATCGGCAGCAGCAGCCGCCAGGGCGCCAGACCGGTGGCGAGGAGCACCGCTAGAGCCAGCACCGCCCCCAGCAACGGGGCGGTTCGCGCCGCCGGCGCAGCGATCCGCCGCCGGCGTTCGACGGCGGGAGCGGCCGGCGCGGCAGCCGGGGGAGCCTCGACGGCCGGCGGCTCCGGCGGCGGACCGCTGACCTGCGCCGCCGGCTTGCGCGACGGCGGTGGCGGTGGAGCGGGCGGTGTCGGGCTCGCTGCCGGGGGCGCGGCGGCCGGCGGCGCGGCGGCGGGCGCGCGCCCGGCCGAGCGGGGCCGCCGCACCAGGTCCGCCTGCTCCATGCGGAGAAGCGTGAGGCGGGCACGGTAGTCCGAGATGCCGCTGGCGGTGGCCAGCTCGCTGACCGACCGGCGGCCGTTGACCCGGTCGAGCAGCGACTCGATCTGCTCACCCGGATCGGGCGTGGCCAGCCCGGGGCCCAGCAGCTCGCCGAGCGTGTCGGCGGACAGCGAGTCGTCCAGCCGGTCGACCCGGTCGTAGACCGTCTCCGGACTCGGCAGCTCGCCGTCGAACAGATCGCCGCTCCCCAGCTCGGCCGCCGCGCGCACGAACAGCTCGTCGACCGGCAGCGGCTGGACGCCGGCCTCGAACGCCACCTCGTCGCCGCGGTAGAACTTGAACTCACCCCGCTGCCAGCGCAGCACCTGCACGCACAGGCCGAAGATGTGCCGCCGCAGCGCGCGGTGCAGCACCTCCCGGGTCAGGTAGTTGCGCTCGACCAGCAGATCGATCACGCGTCCGCCGCCGGCGTGGTGCTCGGCGCTGAGGTTGGCCAGCACCTCGGGCGAGACGCTGCCGTCGCCGACCAGGATCTCACCCAGCCTCTCCTCCATGCTCTGGTTGAGGGCGTCCGCCGACACCAACTCGCCGCCGAGAAACGACAGGCCGATGATCTCCTGCTCGCCCTGCACGGTGAGGATGCCGCTGCCCTGGCGCCGCGCCAGCAGCAGGAACACGTCCAGCAGGCGGCGCTCTTCGATGCGGCCCTCGAGGCTATCCATCACCCAGCCGCCCTCCGGGTCCGCCAGTAGCGCACCGCCAGCCACGCCGCCAGGCCGAAGCCGGCCAGCCACCACGTCGCGTGCCGCATCGGCGCCAGCAACCACGGCATCGTGAAGCCGGCGTCGTTGAACAGGACCAGCCCGAGCAGGGCCGACGGCACTACCAGCGCCGCCCACACCCGACCCCACTGCTGGGCCAGCGCCTCGGCGTACCCCGGCAGCAGCCAGGTCTGCCAGAACGCCGGTGAGCGCCGCTCGCTGGCGTCGCCCGGCCGCCCGGCCCGGCGACCGGCCCGCCGCAGCACCAGGTGGAGCGCCACCGCGATGGCCAGGAACAGCGCCGCCAGCGGCAGCGACAGCAGCCAGGTGGGCTTGACCTCGCCCGAGCGCCAGGCGGCGGCCACCTGCCGCCGGATCTCGGTGCTGCGCTCCAGACCGCCACGTGCCGGCACCACCTTGAGCTCCTCGGCGTCGGTCAGCCAGCGGCCTACCTGCTGCGGCTGGCGGCGCTGGGCCTCCTGCAGCGAGCGCGCCGACTCCTCGAACCGCAGCAGCTCCGAGTAGGTCTGGCTGAGGTTGAAGTAGGCCGTCGCGTCGCGGTCGTCGAGCGCCGTCGCCTGGCGGAACAGGTCGATCGCGCGCTCGAGGTCGCCGAGCTGGAAGAAGCACACGCCGGCATCGACCAGCGCGCTGAAGTTCTCGGGCTCCGCCTCGATCACCTCGACGTACAGCGGCCGCGCCGGCGACCACTGGCCGAGCATGGTGTGCACGTCGGCCAGCAGGTGCTTGACCGGCAGCGAGTCGGGAAGCACCGCTCGCAGCAGGCCGAGGTCGCTGAACAGCGTACCGGTGAGACGGCCGGTGGCGACGCTCTCGACCGCCCGCACCGGCGCGGACAGCGCCACGCTCAGCGCCTTGCGTTGCTCGTTGATCAGCACCGGCGTCACCCCCAGCAGCAGGATCACGCCGGTCAGCACTACCCGTTCGAGGCGGCCGCCGTGCCCCCACAGCAGCACCGTCCAGTAGACCACCAGCAGCACCGGCCCCGACGGCAGCACCAGCGGCCAGAGCAGGATCAGCAGGGTGAGCAGAAGGCAGGCGGGCCCGGGCAGCAGGCGCTCGAGCCACGAATACAGGCGGCGGACCAGCTGCCTGCCGCGCGTCGCCATCGCCACCGCCACGAAACCGACCGCCGCCACCAGCAGCGAGCCGAGCAGCCACAGGCTCAGGCTGGCGACGGCCAACCGGGTGAGCAGCGGTGAGCCGGCAATGTGGCGCACCGCCGCCAGCAGCGCCAGGCTGCGGCCGCCCTGCCGCTTGGCGACCAGCGCGCGGGCGAACTCCGGCTCGGCGAGGCCCGGATCCAGCCGGTCGGCGGCGGCCAGCGCCAGCTCGGCACGCTCGAACGCCCCGTCGCCGGCGGCCCGCACCGCGAACGCCGCTGCTCCCAGGCTGAGGTCGGGCAGCCGGTGGAGGCCCAGCCGCGCGGCTCCGGCCTGCAGCTCCGCCAGCGCCAGGTCGGCGCCCTCTACGTCGTCCTGGTTGGCGGCGGCCAGCCAGTCGAGCCAGGTCTCCTGCAGCAGCGCCAGCTCGGAGCGCACCGGTACGGTGAGCTCGAGCGGCTGCGGCTCGGACGGCAGCTCGGCCGGCTGCCCGGCCGCCCCGCCGGGCGTCGCCAGCGCCGCCCACACCACCGCCCCGACGGCGGCGCTCGGCCACCCACGGCGGCGGCGCGTGGCGCTCGCTCCGGTCGGCCCCGGCCCGCCGCGCTCAGCCCCGCTTCTGGACATAGCGAAGACGGAGCCGGTAGAGCAGGTCGTCGAGGATCGCGTTCTCCTCGGACGTCAGATTGCCCGCGGTCTTCCGCCGCAGCACGTCCAGCAGGTCGATCTGGAGCCGCGCCATCTCCAGGTTCTCGGCCGAGCGGCCGTCCGGAAGCTGGACGTCGCCAAGGTACAGCGCGGCGGGCTCGGCCAGCACCGAGATCAGGTCCAGGAAGCCGGGCGCACCCATGCCGGGCGGCGTGCCCGGGATCTCGAGCGGCGGCGGCGGGGGCGCGGCGCTCGCTTCGCCCGCGGCCGGCGCCGCGGCGCCCGCCGGCTCGGCACCCGCCCGCCGCGGCGGCGGCTCGGCCACCTCGGAGCCGGTCGCGGCCCCCTCGGTCGGCGGCTCGGACGGCGACTCGGGCGGAGCGTCCCGCTCGAGATGGCGGTACTCCTCGCGCAACTCGCCGTCGGGCGTGAACATCCTCTTGTCGGTGACCTTGAGGTCTTTGTCTTCGCTCACTGTGCGGCCTCCGTTGACGCGGCAACCGGCGTGTCGAACGCGTCGGTTATGGTAGCAAAGCGGGAGCCGCCGGAGCCCACGCCGGCTGGCCGGCCCGAGCCACGATGAGCCCCGATCCCGACGATCCGCTGCGCCGGCTGCAGTCGCTGGTGCGCCGCCTGCGCGGCCCGGACGGCTGTCCGTGGGACCGCAGCCAGACGCTCGACGACCTGCGTGCCTACCTGCTCGAGGAGGCGCACGAGGTGGCGGCGGCGATCGACGGCGGCCAGCCGGCCGAGCTCGGTGAGGAGCTGGGCGACCTGCTGTTCCTGGTCGTCTTCGCCGCCGAGCTGGCCGCCGAGCGCGGCGGCCGCGAGATCGCCGAGCTGGCCGCCGCCGCCGAGACCAAGATGGTTGCGCGGCACCCGCACGTGTTCGGTGACGCAGCGGCCGGCAACGCCGCACAGGTGCGCGAGCTCTGGGGTCGCAACAAGCTCGCCGAGCGGGCTCCCGAGGAGTCGTTGCTGGACGGCGTGCCGACGACGCTGCCGGCGCTGGTGGCGGCCTACCGCATGGGCCAGAAGGCGGCCGACGCGGGGTTCGACTGGCCGCGGGTCGAGGGCGTGCTCGACAAGCTGGACGAGGAGGCCGGCGAGCTGCGCGAGGCGCTGGGCGAAGCCGCGGAGGACCGCCGCCAGCGGCTGCGTCACGAGCTGGGCGACCTGCTGCTCACCGCCGCCAGCCTGGCGCGCCGGCTGGAGATCGATCCCGAGGCCGCCCTGGCGGCGGCCAACCGGCGGTTCCGCGACCGCTTCAACGCCGTCGAGGGCGAGCTGCGGCGTAGCGGGCGGTCGCCGGCCGACGCCTCGCCGGCCGAGCTCGACGAGCTGTGGGAAGCGGCCAAGCGCCGCTAGTCTGACCTTCTCAGGCTAGGCCGGCGCGGGCCGGCCGGTGCCCCGGTCGAGCAGCTGCGCCAGGTACGGCAGCACGTTGGCAGCCATGATGCTGTGGCCGTCGGCGGTCGGATGGATGCCGTCGGCCTGGTTGAGCTCGGGGTCGCCTGCCACCCCGTCGAGCAGGAACGGCACCAGCGGGATGTCCAGCTCCTCCGCCAGGCGGGGGAAGATCTGCTCGAAGCCCCGGGTGTAGTCAGGGCCGTAGTTGGGGGGTAGCTTCATGCCCACCAGCAGCACCCGCGCCCCGCTCTCGGCGACCGCCTCGAGGATCGCCCGCAGGTTGTCCTCGGTCTCCTCCAGCGCCAGCCCGCGCAAGCCGTCGTTGGCGCCCAGCTCGACCACCACCACATCCGGCTGCTGCCGCAGCAGCCACGCCACCCGCGCCCGACCGCCGGCGGTGGTGTCGCCGCTGACGCCGGCGTTGACCACCCGCACCGGCCGGCCGGCGGACGCCAGCCGACGGCCCAGCCGTGCCGGGAAGCTGTCGTCCTCGTCCACCCCCAGGCCGGCGGTCAGGCTGTCGCCGAGGAAGACCACCAGCGGTCCGGCGGACGGCGCGTCGACCGTCGACGGCGGCGCGACCTGCGGCGGCACGGACGCCGGCTCGGCGGCCGGCCGCTCGCCGCCGGGCTCGGCGCAGCCGATCAGCACCGACAGCGACAGCACCGCAACCGCGCGCACGGATGGGGCGAACGGACCCATGGCGACCGGATTATGGCGCAGCCGTCCGCCTGCGCCGCCGGTGGTACGCTTTCGCGCCGCGCCGCCCTCGAGCCATGGCCCAGCCCCGCATCCAGCTCCGCCGCCTGTCGAAGTCGTTCCGCTCCGGCGGCGGCACGCTGAGCGTGCTCGACGGCGTCGACCTCGACATCGCCGCCGGCGAGTCGGTGGCTGTGCTGGGTCCGTCGGGCTCGGGAAAGTCGACCCTGCTGGCGCTGATCGCCGGGCTCGACCGGCCCGACAGCGGCGAAGTACGCATCGACGGCCGCGCCATCGAGCGGCTGTCGGAGGACGAGCTGGCGCTGCTCAGACGCCACACCATCGGTTTCGTCTTCCAGTCGTTCCAGCTGCTCGCCAACATGACGGCGCGCGAGAACGTGCTGCTGCCGCTCGAGCTGATCGAGGCGCCGGACGCCGGACGGCGTGCCGACGACCTGCTGGCGCTGGTCGGGCTGGCCGACCGCGCCGAGCACTACCCGGCGCAGCTGTCGGGCGGCGAGCAGCAGCGGGTGGCGCTGGCGCGGGCGTTCGCCACCCGCCCGCCGATCCTGCTCGCCGACGAGCCCACCGGCAACCTCGACCGGGCCACCGGCGAGCGGGTGCTGGCGGTGCTCGGCGACCTGCGCCGGCGGTTCGGCACCACCCTGGTGCTGGTGACCCACGACGCCGCGGTGGCGGCCCTCACCGAGCGCCGGCTCAACCTGAGCGACGGGCGGCTGGTGGCCGACGGCGCCCGCCCGGCGCTCAGCGACTCGGTGCGGTGAAGACCTCGCTATATCTGAAGAGCCTGGCGCGGGAGAGCCGCGGCTCGCGCGCCCGGCTGGCGTTCTTCGCCGCCTGCCTGTCGGTGGGGGTGGCGGCGATCGTCGCCGTCGCCGGGCTGGCCGACGGCCTCGACCAGGGCATCCGCAGCGAGGCGCGCCGGCTGCGCGCCGGCGACCTGATGGTCGCCGGGCGCCAGCCGCTGCCGCCCGCCGCCCGCCAGCGGCTGGTCGCGCAGCCGGGCCTCGAGCTGACCGAGACCCGCGAGCTCGCCACGCTGGTGGCGGCGCCGCCGGCCGGCGGCAAGCCCGGTCCCAGCGTGCTGGTGGAACTCAAGGCGGTCGGCTCCGGCTATCCGTTCTACGGCCGGCTGGAGGTGGAGCCGGCGCGGCCCCCCGGCGAGCTGCTGGCCGGCAACGACACCGTGCTGGCCGCCCCCGAGGTGCTGCGGCGGCTGGGGCTGAGGCCGGGCGACGAGCTGCTGGTGGGAGGCGAGCCGTTCCGCATCGCGGGCCGCCTCGTGGCCGAGCCCGACCGGATCGCCATCGGCCCGTCGGTCGGACCGCGCCTGATGACCTCGCTCGCCGGTCTGGAGCGCGCCGGCCTCGAGCAGTTCGGCAGCCGCGTGTCCTACCGCACGCTGGCCAAGCTGCCGGCCAGCGGCGGCCAGGGCGAGCTCGAGCGGCTGCGCGACGAGCTGACGGAGCTGCTGGGCGAGGGCACCGGCTGGCGGGTCGAGAGCTACGCCGACGCGCTGCCCAACCTGCGGCGCGGGCTCGAGCGGCTGGAGAGCTACCTCGGCCTGGTGGCGCTGCTGTCGCTGCTGCTGGGCGGGGTCGGCGTGGCGCAGACCACTCGCGCCTGGCTGGCCGACCGCATGCCGGCGATCGCGGTGCTGCGCTGCATCGGCATGCGGCCGCGCGAGGTGACCACGCTGTATCTGCTGACCGCCGCCGCGCTCGGTCTGGCCGGCAGCCTGGTAGGCGCCGCGGCCGGCCTGGCGGTGCTGGCCGTGCTGCCGCGGCTGCTGGCCGATCTGGTGCCGGCCGGGCTGCTCGAGGTGTGGCAGCCGGCGGCGGTGGCGCGCGGCATCGGCCTGGGTCTGGCGATCGCCGTGCTGTTCACCCTCGGCCCGCTCGACGCGGTCCGCCGCGTGCCGGCACTCGGCGTGCTGCGGCGCGACGTCGAACCGGTGCTGCCGCCGCGCTGGCTGCGGCTGGCGCTGGCCGGGGTGGTCACCGCGGGCGTCGCCGCCGCCGCCATCGTGCAGTCGCGTTCGCTCACCGACGGCCTGCTGTTCACCGGTGGGCTGGCGGTGGCCGCCGGCGTGCTCACCGGTTCGGCGCTGGTGGTGATTGCGGCCACCGGCCGGCTGGGGTCGCGGGCCGGCCCGATTTGGCTGCGCCACGGCCTCAAGGCGCTCGGCCGTCCCGGCGCCTCGACGGTGG
Organism: Thermoanaerobaculia bacterium; assembly: GCA_041574955.1. Lineage (GTDB taxonomy): Bacteria > Acidobacteriota > Thermoanaerobaculia > Multivoradales > JAHEKO01 > CALZJC01. Next base: position 8,313 of record JBFGNS010000151.1, read on the forward strand.
GCGCCGCCGTCGCGCTGGGCGTCGGGGTGGTGATGGTGCTGGGGGTGCTGCTGGTCGAGCGGGGCCTCAACCAGGAGCTGCGCGCCGAGCTGCCGAGCGGCGCGCCGACCGCCTTCTTCATCGACATCCAGCCCGCCCAGTGGCCCGGCGTCGGGCGGCTGCTGGCCGACCAGGGAGCCCGCTCGATCGACTCGGTGCCGGTGGTCACCGCCCGGCTGAGCGCTATCGACGGCACGCCGGTCGCCGAGCTGGCGGCGCAGGCCGAGCCCGGCGAGGGGCGGTGGGCGCTGACCCGGGAGCAGCGTCTGACCTTCCTCGACGAGCTGCCGAGCGACAACCGGGTGGTGGCCGGCAGCCTGTGGGGCGATGCCGCGACCGCCGAGGCGAGCCTCGAGCAGGAGTTCGCGAGCGAGCTGGGAGTCGGCCTGGGCAGCCGGCTCGAGTTCGATCTTCAGGGGGTGCCGGTCGAGCTCACCGTCACCAGCCTGCGCTCGGTAGACTGGCGGACCTTCGGCATCAACTTCTTCATCGTCGCCGAGCCGGGCGCGCTGGCCGGCGCCCCGTACTACCGGCTGGCAACCGCCCGCCTGCCACCGGCCGCCGAAGCCCCGGTGCAGGACCGGCTGGCCGCCGACTACCCCAACGTCGTCCTGCTGCGCATCCGCGAGCTGCTCGAGAAGGTGGCGGCGATCTTCGGCCGGCTGGCGGCCGCCGTCGGTTGGCTGGGCGGCTTCACCGTGGTGGCCGGCACCGTCATCCTGGCGGGAGCGGTGAGCGCCAGCGCCGCGCGCCGCGGCCGCGAGATCGCTCTGCTCAAGACCCTCGGCATGAAACGCGCCACGGTGGCGGCCCGCTTCGCCGTCGAGTACGCGGTGGTGGGCGCGCTGGCCGGCGTGATCGGCGCGGCCGGCGCCAACCTGCTGGCCTGGACCGTGCTGACCCGCGGCTTCGAGGTGGGCTGGAGCCTGCGCCCGGGAGCCACCGCGGCGGCGGTCGCCGCCAGCACCCTGCTGGCCGCCGCCACCGCCGTGGCGGCCGGCTGGCGCGCCCTCGGGCAGCGCCCGCTGGCGGCCCTCAAGGCCGACTGACCGCGGCGGGAAACCCTCGGCCGCCGCGCTGCGTATCCAAAGCCGTCAGCACCAACAACCGAAGCAGTCCCAGCCTGAGGAGGATCCCCATGCACAGAAAGCTCTTCGCACTGCTGGTAGTGGGCGCCATGGCGCTGGCCGTCCCGGCGCTCGCCGACAGCCACGAGTCCGGCTATCTGGCCGACTTCAAGAAGGACGTCGACGGCGCGGCCGAGAAGCTGATCGGCCTGGCCGAGGCCATGCCGGCCGACAAGTACGGCTGGCGGCCGGCCGAGGGCGTGCGCTCGGTGAGCGAGTCGTTCGTCCACGTCGCCGCCGGCAACTTCTTCTTCTCCAGCCAGTTCGGCGTGGCGATGCCGGAGGGCTTCAGCCGCGACGCCGAGCAGACGGTCACCGACAAGGCGGCCGTTATCGAGATGCTCAAGAAGTCGTTCAAGCACGTCCACCAGGCGGCGGCGGCCGCGGCGGCGATGAACCTCGACGAGCAGGTCGATTTCTTCGGCAGCAAGCGATCGAAGCGCGCCATCCTGATGATCACCGCCGGCCACGCCCACGAGCACCTCGGCCAGGCCATCGCCTACGCCCGCTCCAACGGTGTCGTACCGCCCTGGAGCCAGCCGAGCGGCGACAGCTAGCCCGGCCCGGCGGGGCCTTCACCGCGGCCGGGTGCCCGCTACCCGGCCGCGCCCGCCTTTGCCCCCAAGCCCCCACACGCTCGACGCCACAGCGCCCCCGTAGCCACCACCGGAGGGTGCGCCAGCCGGGCGGGGGCCCGGGGCGGAGCGACATCACCCTCGCCTTTGGAGCGCAGCCCCGGCCCCACGTACGGCCAGCGCCCGGCCCGAAGCCCCGAACCCTCGAGCCCTCACACGCTCGAA
>JBFGNS010000152.1:0-10223 GCA_041574955.1 Thermoanaerobaculia bacterium
ATCAGCTGCCGGCCGCAGCCGGTGGCCGGCGTGCGCGGCTCGTCCCCGAACGGCCGCGGCTCCACCGGCTGGCTGGCTGGCTCGCTCATCGCATCCCCGCAACCCACGGTTCTATCACCCGCCGGCGCGCCGCCACAACCGGCGCCCGGGCGGCGGCCGCGGCCTGCCGCCGGCGGCGGGCGGCGCCTATAATGCCGCCGTGGAGCGCTACGGTTGGAGGGCCCGGCTCGACCGGGTGCGGCGCCGCTGGCGGCGGCTGGATCCGCGCACCCGGCGCACCCTCGGTTGGAGCGTGCCGCTGAGCGTGGCGCTGCTGCTCGGCGGGCTCGCCGGGGTTAGCGCCGGCGCCCTCATCCGCATGCCGGAGGTGGCGTCGCTGGCCGACTTCGAGCCGGCGCTGATTACCCAGCTCTACGACTCCTCGGGCGAGGTCTTCGCCTCCTACGCGCGCGAGCGCCGGGTGCTGCTGAGCGAGGAGGAGCTGCCCGAGCTGATCCAGCAGGCGGTGCTGGCATCCGAGGACCGCAACTTCCTGCAGCACGGCGGAGTGGACCCGGAAGGGGTGCTGCGGGCAGCGGTCAAGAACGTCGCACAGGGCCGCCGCGGCGCGCGCGTGATCGGCGGCTCGACGATCACCCAGCAGCTGGCACGGCGGCTGTTCCTCAATCCGGCCAAGAGCTGGCGCCGCAAGATCGAGGAGGCGCTGCTGGCGGTGGAGCTCGAGAAGCGCTTCAGCAAGCAGCAGATTCTGACCCTGTACTGCAACCTGATGTTCCTCGGCCACGGCAACTACGGCATGGAGGCCGCGGCGCGCTACTACTTCGCGCGCTCGGCGGCCGAGTTGACGCTGCCGCAGGCCGCCACCCTCGCCGGCATCCTGCAAAGGCCGACGGCCTACAGCCCATACCGCCGGCCCGACCTGGTGCGTGGACGCCGCGACTACGTGCTGCGGCGCATGTTCGAGGACGGCTACATCAGCGAGCAGCAGTACCAGCAGGCGGCGGCGGAGCCCCTCGAGGTGGTCGCCCGCCGCCGGCAGGAGCTGGTGGCACCGTACTTCGCCGAGGAGGTGCGCCAGCACCTCGAGGGCCGCTTCGGCAGCGAGGCGCTGCTCGAGCAAGGGCTGCAGGTGGCGACCACCCTCGACAGCCGCATCCACGCGGCGGCGGAGCGCGAGCTGCGCCGCGGCCTGGAGCGGCTCGACCGCCGGCGTGGCTGGCGCGGCCCGGTGTCGCGGCTCGCCGAGGGAGAGGACCCGGCGACCCACGAGCTGGAGTCGTGGAGCCTGCCGCCGGAGTCGGACAGCAGCTGGGTGCAAGGCATCGTGGTGACCGCCGAGCGCGAGGCGGAGGTGCGGATCGCGGGCGAGGTGCACCAGCTACTGCCGGAGGGCTTCGCCTGGACCCGCCGGCAGCGGGCATCGCAGCTGCTGTCACCGGGCGACGTGGCCTGGTTCAGCCTGCGGCGAACCGCCGACGAGGCCTCGGCGCCGACGCTGATGCTGGAGCAGGAGCCGCAGGTCGAAGGAGCCGCGCTGGTGCTCGAGTCGTCGACCGGCGCGGTGCGCGCCATGGTCGGCGGCTGGAGCTTTGCCCGCTCCAAGTTCAACCGCGCCAACCAGGCTTACCGTCAGGTCGGCTCGGCGTTCAAACCGTTCGTGGTCGGCGCCGCCCTCGAGGCAGGTTTCACCCCCGCCGACACCCTGTTCGACGCGCCGACGGTGTTCGCCGGCGCCAACAACGTCTTCAACTACAGCCCGCGCAACTACTACCCGCGCTACTACGGCATCACCACCCTGCGTCGCGTGCTCGAGCTGTCGATCAACGTCAGCGCGGTCAAGCTGATGGACCTGGTGGGCGTCGAGCAGGTCATCGACTTCGGACGCCGCTGCGGCATCACCTCCGAGCTGCCGCCCTACCCCAGCCTGGCGCTCGGCTCGGCGGCGCTGACGCCGCTCGAGCTGGCGGCGGCCTACGCCGCCATAGCCAACCAGGGCGTTTATGTCGAGCCCTACCTGGTCGAGCGGGTGGAGGGCGCCGGCGGCCGCCTGCTCGACCAGCACCTGCCGCACGCCTACAAGTCGATGGAGCCGCAGATCGCGTCGGTGCTGACCCACATGCTGGAGGGCGTGGTCGACCGCGGCACCGCCAAGGCGGCGGCCGGGCTGCCGGTGGATCTGGCCGGCAAGACCGGCACCACCGACAACTACACCGATGCGTGGTTCGCCGGCTTCACGCCGCGCCATACCGTGCTGGTGTGGATCGGGCACGACCGCAACCGCTCGATCGGCCGCAACATGACCGGCGCCGAGGCGGCGCTGCCGATCTGGCAGGCGATCCTCGAGGCCGGTCTCGAGACGGGCTGGATCGAGCGCGAAGAGAAGTTCAGCATGCCGCCTGACGTGGTGCAGCTACCGGTCGAGTACTTCACCGGTCTGGCCGCCGGCGCCGGTGCCGGCAGCGTGATCGTCGAGTCGTTCGTGCGCGGCACCGAGCCGGAGCGCCAGTACGAGCCGCGCTGGCACCAGATCATGGCACTGCCGTGGTACCAGCAGCGGCCGTTCTACCTCCCCAAGGCGGGCGAGAACATGCCCGAGGACGTGGCCGACTGGGAGATCGTCCGCCAGGCCTGGGAGGACGACGCCAAGAGCGAAAAAGGCGTCGGCGCCGGCTAGCCGGCCTTGCCGGAGCTCTTGGTGCCCACCAGTGCGTAGTCCTGAAAGCCGAACAGCAGCTCGTCGACCCGGTCGCGCAGCCGGTTGACCGCCTCGGCCAGCGGCTGCTGCTCGGCCGGCAGCTCCGCCAGCGCCACTTCCGGCAGCCGCTCGCCGTCGGCAAAGCGCCGCAGCTCCAGCCGCTCCACCGGTTCGAAGCCGGCCTCGGCGAGACACAGCTCGAGGGTCTCGGGATGGAGCGGCCGGCGGTGGGTCGGATCGCGCCAGAAGTTGCGCGCCGCCACCACCAGGCTGAGCGGGTTGGGGGTCTCCAGGATCAGGGCCCCGCCGGGGCGAAGCGCCCGCCAGGCCAGCGCCGCCAGCTCGGGCAGCCGCTCGGCCGGCAGGTGCTCGACGACGTGCAGCGAGACCACCGCGCCGAGGCTGCCCTCCTCAGCGCCGCGCAGCGCCTCGAACAGGTCGGCGCGCTCGGCCGCCAGACCCTGCTCGCCGCAGCGCGCCACCATGTCGGCGCTGGCGTCGACTCCGCGCGCCTCGATCCCGGCCGCACCCAGCTCGGCCAACAGCTCGCCGCGGCCGCAGCCCAGGTCGAGCACCGGAGCGCGCGACTCGAGATACGGCAGGTAGTGCGCCGCGCGCTGGCGGATGTCGTCGGCCGAGCCGCGGAAGCGGTCCTCGAGCGCGCCGTAGCTCTGCTCGCGAGCGGCCTCGCGCAGCGCGGCGCGCTGGCCGTCACCGCCGCCCTCGGCCAGCTCCAGCAGGGCCGTCAGCCGGGCCCACAGCTCGCGGCTGTCGGCGCGGTAGCGGTCGAGCTTCTGGTCGACCAGCGCGTACAGCGCGTCGCTGTGCTCCATGACCTCGCCGAACCCCTCGCGCTTGACCGCCTCCAGCTCGCTGATGCGGGCGTGGTTGTTGCGCACGTCGCGCAGCAGGTCGGAGCGCACCTGGCGCAGGTCGCGTAGCAGGTCCTGCCCCACCTGTCCCAGGTCGTCGACGCGCGCCGTCAGCTCGGCGAGCGCCCCCTGGGTCTCCGTCAGCCGATCGAGCTGGCCCAGCAGCATCAGGTTGAACCGGCGCTGACGGTCGAAATGCGCGCTCAGCGGCGCCTTGACCAGCGGCCGCAGCAGCCGCTTGACGGCCACCACAAGCCGGCCCAGCCAGCCGCGGTGGCTGCGCAGCGGGAAGTCGACGTCGCCCTCCCACAGCCAGCGCCAGGCGTCGGGCTCGTGGGTCGGCGAGTCGCCGAGGAACTGCTCGAGCGACCGGTCGGGCGTCCCTTCCTGCCGGCGGTCCACTACTCCTCGGCGACGACCTTGACCACCACCTCGGCGACCACCTCGGGGTGGAGGTGGACTCTCACCGGGTGCTCGCCGAGGGTCTTGATGCCGCCCTCGAGATCGATCTTGCGGCGGTCGATCTCGACGCCGGCCTCGGCCAGCGCCTCGGCGACCTCGGAGGCGGTGACCGAGCCGTACAGGGTCTCGGTCTCTCCCACCCGCTTGGCGATCTCGAGCTTGAGCTCGGCCATCTTGGCGGCCAGCAGCGCCGCCGCGTCGCGCTCCTTGGCGTGGGCTGCGTCGATCTTGGTGCGCTGCTGCTCGAACACTTTGATATTGCCCGGCGTCGCCTCGAGCGCCAGCCCGTTGGGCACCAGGTAGTTGCGGGCAAAGCCCGGCTTGACGTTGACCACCTGGCCGCGGCGGCCGGTGTGCCGCAGGTCCTGCATCAGGATCACTCGCATCTCGGCCTCCTAGTCCGACGTGAACGGCAGCAGCGCCAGATGGCGGGCGCGCTTGATCGCCTGCTGGATGATCCGCTGGTGCTTGGCGCAGGTGCCGGAGATCCGCCGCGGCAGGATCTTGGCCCGCTCGACGATGTACTGCTGCAGGAAGCGGATGTCCTTGTAGTCCACGACGTCCATCTTGTCGGCGCACATGCGGCACACCTTGCGGCGGCGGTGGTAGAACTTCTTGCCTCTGCGACGAGCCATCAGCCGGCCTCCCCGGCCGCCACCGCGGCCTCCTCCTCGGCGGCTGCCGGCCGCTCACGCAGCCGGCCGGCGTCGAGACGCACGGTGAGATAGCGCAGCACCTTGTCGTTCTGCTTCATGCGGTGCTCCATCTCGGTGAACGGGTTGCCGTCGGCTAGCTCGACCTGCAGCAGCACGTAGTAGCCCTCGCTCAGCTTCTGGATCGGATAGGCCAGCTTCTTCTTGCCCCAGCTCTCTTCCTTGACGATCTCGCCGCCGCCGGCGGTGAGCATCGTCTTGTACTCGTCGGTGAGGCTCACGACCTCTTCTTCCGACAAGCGCGGGTCGGCAATGAAAACGACTTCGTACCTCTTCAACTTGGGGTCCTCCCTTCGGACTGTTCGGTCCCCGCCCGAGGCGGGAACAGAGAGGTTGGTGGGGGCGGCCGCGGAGCCGCGGCTGCCCTGGAACCGGAATTCTAGCCGCCGCCGGGGGTCGACCGCAATCCCCGGCGGCCGGCCGGTCGAGCGCGCGTTACACCAGCAGCGGGGCCACCACCAGCGCCACCACCGACATCAGCTTGATGAGGATGTTGAGGCTGGGGCCTGCGGTGTCCTTGAACGGGTCGCCGACCGTGTCGCCGACCACCGCCGCCTTGTGGGCGTCCGAGCCCTTGCCGCCGTGGGCGCCGCTCTCGATGTGCTTCTTGGCGTTGTCCCAGGCGCCGCCGGCGTTGGCCATGAAGATCGCCATCATCACGCCCGACGAGGTCACGCCGGCGAGCAGGCCGCCGAGCGCCGCCACATCGAAAGCGCCCACCGCCACCGGCACCGCCACCGCCATCAGCCCGGGCACCACCATCTCGCGGATCGCAGCCTGGGTCGAGATGTCGACGCAGCGCGCGTAGTCGGCCTCTCCCTTGCCCTCCATCAAACCCGGGATCTCCTTGAACTGGCGGCGCACCTCCTCGATCATGCGGAAGGCGGCCCGTCCCACCGCCCGCATCGCCATCGACGAGAACAGGAACGGCATCATGGCGCCGAGCAGCAGGCCGCACATCACCTTGGGGTCGCCGACGTCGATCACGTCGAGCCCCACGATGGTGCGGAAGGCGGAGAACAGCGCCAGCGCGGTGAGCGCCGCCGAGCCGATGGCGAAGCCCTTGCCGATGGCGGCGGTGGTGTTGCCCACCGCGTCGAGCTTGTCGGTGCGCGCCCGCACCTCCTTGCCCAGCCGCCCCATCTCGGCGATGCCGCCGGCGTTGTCGGCCACCGGGCCGTAGGCGTCCACCGCCAGCTGGATGCCGGTGGTGGAGAGCATGCCGAGGGCGGCGATGGCGATGCCGTACAGGCCCGCCTGGCTGTAGGCCACCATGATGGCCGCCGCCAGCACCACGATCGGCAGCGCCGTCGAGCGCATGCCGAGCGCCAGGCCGGAGATGATGTTGGTCGCCGAGCCGGTCAGGCTGTCCTCCGAAACCTGCTGCGCCGGCTTCTTGTCGGCCGAGGTGTAGTGGTCGGTGATCAGGCCGATCAGCACGCCGCCGACCAGACCGCCGACCGTCGCCCAGAAGACGCCGGCGGCACCGAACTCGATCGAGCCGATGCGGTAGCTGCCGTCGAGCAGCCAGTGCGAGATCGCCCAGATGGCGCCGACCATGACCACCGCCGACACCAGCGTTCCGCGGTGCAGCGCCGCACCCGGATCGCCGCCTTCACGGGTGCGCACCAGGAAAGTGCCGGCGAGCGACACCAGGACGCCCACCGCGGCGATCACCAGCGGCAGCACCACCAGCTTCGGCGTGTACTCGCCGCCGCCGACCTTGACCGCGCTCACGCCCAGCACCAGCGCACCGACGATCGAGCCGACGTACGACTCGAACAGGTCGGCTCCCATGCCGGCGACGTCGCCGACGTTGTCGCCCACGTTGTCGGCGATCACCGCCGGGTTGCGCGGGTCGTCCTCGGGGATGCCGGCCTCTACCTTGCCCACCAGGTCGGCACCGACGTCGGCCGCCTTGGTGTAGATCCCGCCGCCGACGCGCGCGAACAGCGCGATCGAGCTGGCACCGAACGAGAAGCCGGTCAGCACGGTGACCACTCGCGCCAGGTCGGCCTGCGCGTTGCCGGTGTCGAACAGCTGCAGGTAGACGAGGGTCAGGACGCCGAGGCCCACCACCCCTAGCCCGACGACGCAGAAGCCCATCACGGCGCCGCCGGAAAAGGCGATCTGCAACGCCGGGTTGAGCCCATGGCGGGCGGCCGCCGCGGTGCGCACGTTGGCGGTGGTCGCCACCCGCATGCCGAAGAAGCCGGCCAGCCCGGAGCAGACCGCGCCGACCAGCAGCGACACGCCGACCAGCGCCGAGCTGTCGGGCTTGCCGGCGTTGGCCCAGGCCAGCAGCCCGGCGACCACCAGCACGAACACCGCCAGCACCCGGTACTCGCGGGTCAGGAACGCCATCGCGCCCTCGCGGATGTGGCGGGCGATGACCGCCATCTCGCCGGTGCCGGCGTCCTGCCGGCTGATCCAGGCGCTGCGAATCCAGGCGAACACGAGCGCCGCGGCGCCGCACGCCGGCACCGCCCAAAGAAGCGTCTGATCACTCACTTTCGTTCATCTCCTCTCGGTTGGCACGGCACTCAGCCGTTGCACCGGTTCATCGCGATGTCGATGCCCTCGTCGAGCCAGATCTCGCACGCCTCCGCACCGCGTTCGACCAGCCGCTCCACCTCGGGTTGCTCGTCGGCTGTGAACGGCTCGAGCACGAACTCCACCAGGTCGGCCGGCGGCCGCTCGGGCCGGATACCCAGCCGCAGCCGCGGCACCTCGTCGGTCTGCAGGTTGCGGATCACCGACTCCATGCCGCGGTGGCCGCCCGGACCGCCGGCGCGGCGCATGCGCAGCGTGCCGAGCGGGATCTCGACGTCGTCGTAGACCACCAGGGTGTCGCCGGCCGCCAGCGCGTGGCGCTCCAGCAGACAGCGGCAGGAGTAGCCGCTGCGGTTCATGTAGGTCTGGGGCATGGCCACCAGCAGCTCCCCGGCCTGGCCGACCAGCGCGTTGCAGTCCAGCCGCTCGAGCCGGATGGCGCGCCGCCGCGCCAGCTCGCGCGCCACCCGGAAACCCAGGTTGTGGCGCGTGCCGCGGTAGCGCTCGCCTGGGTTCCCCAGGCCGACGACCAGCCGGCTCGGCGCCGCCCGCGCAGCCATGGCTCAGCGCGGCCGGCGCGCGCGGCGCCGGCCACCGGCCGGTGGACCGGCCGCGCTTGTGGCAGGGGAAAGCGACATGGTCTGGAGGCGGCCCACCGCCGCCACCGGCTCGCCGCAGCGAGCCGCTCCGCTAGCCGGCGCCCTCCTCTTCCTCGCCCTCCTCGCGGCCGCGACCGATCACCTCGGGCTCCTCGGGCTCGGCCTCGATCAGGGTGTCGGCGGCCGCCTCGGCCTCGGCCTCGGCTGCCTCCACCTCGGCCGCCACGCGGCTGTGGGCGACCGACACGATCACCCGGTCGGCGTCCTCGAGCAGCTCGACGCCGGCCGGCAGCACCAGGTCGCCGGCCTCGCGGTGGTCGCCCACCTCGAGCGTCGAGACGTCCAGCGTGAGGTGGTTCGGAATGTCCGCCGGCAGGCACTCGACCTCCACCTCACGGCTGATGAAGTCGAGCACGCCGCCCTGGTTCTTGACGCCCTCGGGCACGCCCTCGAGCTCGATCTGCACCTGCACGCGGACCTTCTTCTGCATGTCGACTCGCTGGAAGTCGATGTGCAGCACCTGCCGGCTCACCGGGTCGACCGAGATCTCGCGGGTCATCACGTGGCGGCTCTTGCCGGTGCCGGCGAGCTCCAGCAGAAAGACGGCGTTCTCGCCACCGCTCTCGCGCAGCAGGTTGACCACCGTCTTGCGGTCGACCTCGATCGGCACCGGGTCCTTGCCGCCGCCGTAGACGACCGCCGGTATTGCGCCGCCGTCGCGCAGGCGCCGGCTGGCGTTCGAGCCCGTCTGTTCGCGGGCCTGGACCTGAATCTTCACGTCAGTCATGGATGGTTCCTCTTCAAACGAACAGCGAGCTCACCGAGGAGTTCTCGTGGATGCGGCGCACCGCCTCGCCCAGCAGTGGGGCGACCGAGAACGGGCGCAGCTTGCTGCAGCGCTTCAGCTTCTCCTCGAGCGGCGTGGTGTTGGTGACCAGGACCAGCTCGAGCGGCGAGTCCTCGATGCGCTCGATCGCCGGTCCGGACAGCACGGCGTGGACGCCCGAGGCCAGGATGCGCTGGGCACCCTTCTCGCGCAGCGCGTCGACCGAGAAGCGCAGCGTGCCGGCGGTGTCGATGATGTCGTCGAGGATCAGCACGTTGCGGCCGTCGACGTCGCCGATGACGTGCATGATCTCGGCCTGGTTGGGGCCGGTGCGCCGCTTGTCGGCGATCGCCAGCCCGGCCTGCAGACGTTTGGCGATGGCGCGCGCCCGCTCCACGCCGCCGGCGTCCGGCGACACGATGGTCAGGTTGGGGATCTCGAGCGCGGTGATCGCCTCGAGCAGCACCGGCGCGGCGAACAGGTGGTCGACCGGGATGTCGAAGAAGCCCTGGATCTGGCCGGCGTGCAGATCCATGGTCAGGATCCGGTCGGCGCCGGCGCGGGTGATCAGGTCGCCCACCAGCTTGGCGGTGATCGGCACGCGCGGCTTGTCCTTCTTGTCCTGCCGCGCGTAGGCGTAGTACGGGATGACCGCCGTGATGCGCGCCGCCGACGCCCGCTTGAGGGCGTCGAGCATGATCAGCAGCTCCATCAGGTTCTCGTTGACCGGGCTGGACAGCGGCTGCACCACGAACACGTCGGCGCCGCGCACGTTCTCGCGGATCTGGCAGAAGATCTCGCCGTCGGCGAAGTTGTAGGTCTCGATCTCCACCAGCCCCAGGTTGAGGTAGGCACAGATCTCCTCCGCCAGCGCCGGGTGGGCGCGGCCGCTGATGATCTTCAGCTCTCCGTACGTCGCCATGTTGGATTCCGGTGGATCGCTCGGGCGCGGCTCGAACCGAACGCCGCCCAGGGCCGCTCATGCCCCCCTACGCTGAATTCGGATTCGGCAGAAACCGCCGTGGTTTGTCCTGGTCCGCCCCGCCCGGCGGGCGGCATTCTAGCCTATCTCGGCCGCCGGGGGAACCGTCACGCCAGAGCGCGGTCGAGCCCGCCTTCCACCGGGCGCGGCCGGACGAGCTGGCGGGAAGACGCACCGCCGCCAGCTCTTCACCCGAAGTACCGCAACTCCCCCACTAGAGGTGCCCCCACTAGAGGTGCCACGTACTTCGGCAAGATCGTCGCTCTCGAATCCGTCCTATCCTCACGATGGGACGCCCACTGCGCTTCATTCCGCCCGACTCCCTCGTCGAGATCACTTCGCGAACCGTCCACGGACGGTTGCTGCTCCGCCCATCGCGCGAGCTGAACACGATCGTCTACGGCATCCTCGCCCGCGCCGCCTGCCGCTACCGCGTCCGAGTCTGCGCCTTCGTCTACCTCTCAAACCACGCCCACCTGCTGCTTCAGCCCGCCAACGCCTACGAGCTCGCCGGCTTCATG
>JBFGNS010000153.1:0-10152 GCA_041574955.1 Thermoanaerobaculia bacterium
CCAGATGGCGAGCCGCGGCAGCCAGACGCTGGGCGTCACCGAGATGAAAGGCAGCTGGTTCATCTGGGACAGCTACCGGGCGCACGAGGACTGGTGCCGCTGGCGGGCGCCGTTCTGGCACGGTAGCCGGGTGATGGACGCCGCCAGCCATCACAACTACCACCTCGGCTTCCGCTGCTGCAAGACGATCGAGCCGCCGGCCGAGCCGTAGCCGCCGGCGGGCAGTCGCCCTACGGGCTCTCTGCGGCGACCCGCTGCGGGTCGAGCAGCGCCGTGGCGTCGGGGATCGGCCCCTCGTAGCTCACCAGCGCCGACAGCTTCGGGTCGGCCAGCAGCTCGACGATCGGCCGTGGCCGGCCGTCGATCCAGGCCATCGGATGCACCAGCCGCACGCCGTGGCTGTAGTCGGCGTAGCGCCCGCCGTGCAGCGTGCTGAGCGGCTGGATCGGCTTGCCCGGCTCCCGGTGCCAGCCGTAGATCGCGATCCGCCCCCGGTTGCGACGCAGCCGCTTGGTGATCACCACGTCCTTCTTGTGCCCGGCGACCAGCTCGCCGAGCGGCCGTCCGGCGCGCTGCGTCTCGATCGTGCGGTGGTGCCGCCGGTAGTAGTCGATCGAGCGCATGCGCGGCCCGGGCGGCATCGGCCGCGGCTCGAGCTTGAGGTCCGCCGCGGCGTAGACCGCGTCGACGATCTTGCGCGTCGGCAGCACGAAGCCGAGTCGTGACGCGACGCGGGTCGCCGCCGGGTAGGTGAGCGGCATGCGCAGGAAGTCGTCGTCGCCGCCGACCGCCAGGTAGTCGGGCATCACCCAGAGGGTGGCGGTGAGCGCCGCGCCGTCGATGTCGGCGGTGAGCTCGATCGGCGCCAGGCGGCGCAGGAACTCCGGCAGGTTGCCGCGCACGAGCTCGGCCACCGCCGCGGCCTGGCGCTGACGGCCGCCCCAGCCGGTGGTGCGCGTGGCGAACTGCGAGCCGCTCTCGGCGTCCGCCGGTCGCGGCGGGATGCGGTGCTCGGGGGCCGCGGCCGCCGCCGGCTGCGCCGGCGCGCGATGGCCGCCCGCGGCCGCCAGGGCGAGGGCGAGGGCGATGAGCTGAAGGCCAGGCGAACGCATCCGGTGACACAGCCTAACGCCGCCGGACCACCGCTGGAAGTGGGGGAGGGCGTCGGGGCGACCCGCCCTGAGGTGTTTTCCCCATGCCGGACGGGGGTTTTTCCCGATGGTCGCGGGCGGGTGCCGATCCTAGTCTGCAGGCGGATCGAACAGCAGCCTGCCCCGCAGCCCCTTGGCCGCGCGGCAGCCCGTACGCCGGACGCACAAGAAGGAGACGAGGAAGATGAACTGGAGAGGCTCGAACAACCCACGGCGGCCGTTTGCCGTCGCCCTCGCGGCCGCCTGCCTGCTGGCGGCTTCCCTGACCCCGGCCCTGGCCGAGGAGAGCAAGCGCTATCTGGTGCGCTACCAGCTCGGCTCGAAGGCCGAGGTGGTCGCGGCGCTGGGCGCCTCGGCGACCGTCCATCACGAGTTCGACGACCTCGGCGTGCTGGCCGCCACCCTGCCGGTGTCGCGGGCCGGTCTGGTGGCCGAGCTGGGCGCGGTGCTCGACGTGTCCGAGGACCCGCTGCGGTTCCTGTCGGCGCAGACCGTGCCGTACGGCATCGACCTGGTGCGGGCGCGCGACGAGTGGGACGCCGACCGCGACGGCGTGGTCGACGCGGGTGCCGCCACCGGTGCCGGCATCCGGGTGTGCATCGTGGACACCGGCATCTACGCCGCGCACGAGGATCTGGGCGGCGGCGGCGTCACCATCCTGGCCGGCCGCAGCTGGGTCGGCGAGGATTGGGACCGCGATCTGCAGGGCCACGGCACCCACGTCGCCGGCACGGTGGTGGCGATGAACAACCAGCTCGGCGTGGTCGGCACCTCGCCGGGCGAGATCGAGCTGATCATCGCCGACGTGTTCAACGACGCCGGCGACGGCCAGGCCAGCTCCACCATCCTGGCGGCCGCCAACTGGTGCGCCGACCAGGGCGCCGACATCATCTCGATGAGCCTCGGCGGCCTGCTCGGCACCCTCGCCGACGGCTACCAGGCGCTCTACGACCGCGGCATCCTGGTAATCGCGGCGGCCGGTAACGACGGCGGCCCGGTGCAGAACTACCCGGCCTCCTACGACTCGGTGGTGTCGGTGGCGGCCATCGACTCGACCGAGACGGTGGCCGACTTCTCCAACTTCGTGCCCCAGGTCGAGGTCGCCGCGCCGGGCGTGGCGGTGCTCAGCACCTACCCGTTCGAGAACAGCCTGGCGATCGACGGCGGGCCGACCTTCGCCGCCAACTCGATCGCCAACGCCAACCCGTCGGGCGCCTTCTCGGGCCCGCTGGCCGACGGCGGCGACTGCAACACCGCGCCGCCGGCGGGCGCCTACACCGGCGCCATCGTGCTGTGTGAGCGTGGCGGCACCGCCTTCCGGGTCAAGATCGACAACGCCGCCGCCGGCGGCGCTGCCGGGGCGGTGCTCTACAACAACGCGCCGGGCAACTTCAACGGCACCTACGGCGATCCGTGCTGCTCGTCTATCCCGGCGATCAGTCTCAGCCAGGCCGACGGCCAGGCGGCGCTCGCCTGGCTGGGCAGCAACAGCGTCATGACGGTGGACCTCGAGAGCGCCGGCGGCTACGCCGAGCTGTCGGGCACCTCGATGGCCACGCCGCACGCCTCGGCCACCGCGGCGGTCGCCTGGAGCGCCTGCCCCGAGCTGTCGAACGACCAGATGCGCTCGCACCTATCGGCCACCACCCGCGAGTCGCAGGCCGACCTCGTTCCGAGCCGTGACATCTTCTACGGTTGGGGGATCGTTCAGGTCAAGGACGGCGTCGACGCGCTGGCCGACGGCGTCGACGAGTACGATCCGGCGTTCGGCAACGGCGACGGCACCAACCCCGCCAACGTCGAGTGCGCGAGCGATCCCGACGACGCGCCCAAGACCACCGGCGGCGGCTGGCTGGCCGGCGACGGCAAGATCAACTTCGGCTTCAACGCCAAGCAGGCCGGTGACGGCGTCAACGGCCAGCTCCAGCTGAACGACCACGGCAGCGACACCCGCATCCACATCTCGCGGATGACCGGGCTGTTCGAGCTGACCTCGGACTGCGGTCCGGTGGCGGCCGGCCCGGGCGCCGTGGAGCTCACCGGCGACGGCTCGCTCAACAGCCAGCCGGCGAGCTTCCGGGTGTGCGTCGCCGATCGCGGCGAGCCCGGCAGGGGCAGCGACGAGTTCTACCTCGAGTGCACCTCGGGCTGCAGCTATGACACCGCCGCGGCGGGCGCCGGCGACGGCGTGCTGGGCGGCGGCAACATCCAGGTGCACGGCTCGCCCTCCGCCGGCGGCTCCGGAGCGTCGAGCATGACCCTCGGTCCGGTGCTGCTGTCGGGCGGCGACGCGGGCCAGCTGCAGGTGCTGACCGCCCGGGTGTGGGACGGCGGCCAGCGGCCGCTGGGCGGCGCGGTGGTGACCCTCGAAGCGACCGCGGCCGACGGCTCGGTCGAGCGCTGGGACGGCGTCACCGGAGCCAACGGCACGGCGGTCTTCACCGTGGTGCTGCCGAGCGGCGCGGTCGAGTACCGTGCCACGGCCGGCGCCGCCGAGTCCAACACGGTGCGTGCCGGCGGCTGACGACGCCGACGCGCTCCAGCCAACTATCGGGGACCGGGCCACCGCGGCCCGGTCCCCTTTTTCGTGCCGGCAGTCCGCCGCCGGCTGCACCCGATCGGCCGCTCGCTGCAGCGGCGCCGCCGGCGGCTGAAAACCGTTTGGCGCCGCCGCCACCGCGCCGTACCCTGTCCGCGTGGACAACCCACCAGCAACCAGAGGAGAAGGCACGATGATCTGGATAGGCAGATTGGCAGTGAGCGCGCTGGCGGTGGCGGCGGCGTGGTTCTCGGGCGCCGAGACCCCGGCCAACAGCGCCGGCGAGGATCCGGGGCGGACCCGCACCGTTGGCATCGTGGTCTACGACACCATGGAGATCCTCGACTTCGCCGGGCCCGGCGAGGTGTTCGCGGCTTCCGGCGATCACTTCGAGCCGTTCACCGTGGCGGAGACGAAGGAGCCGGTCCTGAGCCAGGGCTTCGTGCGCCTGGTGCCCGACCACTCGATCGCCGACAGCCCGATGCCCGACATCCTGGTGATCCCGGGCGGCGGCACCCGCGCGCTGCGCGGCAGCGAGGCGATGATGGCCTGGATCGACAAGGCGGCGCGCCACGCCGAGATCGTCATGACGGTCTGCTCGGGCGCCTACGTGCTGGCCGAGACCGGGCTGCTCGAGGGCAAGGAGGCGACCACCTGGTACGGCGCCATCGACCGCTTCCGCCAGGCCAACCCGAAGACCGTCGTGCACGAGAACGTGCGCTTCGTGGACAACGGAAAGCTGATCACCACCGCCGGCGTGTCGGCGGGCATCGACGGGGCGCTGCACGTGGTGGCCAAGCTGTTCGGGGCCGACCGCGCGGCCGAGACCGCCGCCTACATGGAGTACGACCGCTGGGTGCCGAACGCCGGGCATGTGGTGGACAGCCCTGAGAACCGGCGCTACGCGCTGCTGGCGGACGAGCGGCTGAAGGCCGAGGCCGGTCAGGCGGTGCAGGCGCAGGTCAAGGACGGCGTGCAGGTGGCGCGCATCGCGGCCCACGACGGCGGCTTCGAGCCGACCTCGATCCGGCTGGCGGCGGGCTTGCCGACGCGGCTGATCTTCGAGCGCACCGGACGGTCGATCTGCACCGCTCGGGTCAAGATCCCCGAGCTCGGCGTCGAGCCGCTGGAGCTCGAGACCGGCGTACCGCGCTCAGTCGAGTTCACCCCGGCCGAGGCCGGCCGCTACCGGTTCGCCTGCGGCATGGACATGATGGGCGGTGCGCTGCTGGTCGAGGGCTGAGCCAGGCGAGCGCGCCCAGACGGCGTCGCCGCCAGCCGACCAGTGAGAAGATGAACGGGTCCGGCGCGCGGGCCGAGTCCCCCGCGCCGCCCGCCGAGACTGCGATGGAAACGCTCGCCTCCCCCCTGACCGCAGCCGCCGAAGAGCCCGCCGGCCGCGACGCGCGGCGCGCCCTGCCGGCGTGGGCCGGCTCGGCGATGGTGCACGGCTTCTGGACCCTGCTGGCGCTGCTGTTCGCCAGCCAGATCTACCTCGGCATGCTGTCGCACGGCCACCAGTGGTGGCGGCTGTTCCTGTGGCAGGCGGCGGTGTGGAACTGCTGGGGAGCGCTGACCCTGGCGGTCGCCTGGCTGGCGCGCAAGGTCCGGCTCGACGTGCGGGGCGGGCCCGGTTGGGTGCCGGTAGTGGCGCACCTCGCGCTGAGCGTGGTGGCGGCGCTGGTCCACCTGCTGCCGTTCACCTTCTTCACGCTGCTGCTCGATCCCTACCAGCCGGTCGAGGCCAGCCAGGGCTTCGTCCAGACCTACGCCTGGCTGCTGCCCTCCTGGTTCCCGGTCGAGGTGGTGCTCTACTGGGCGGTCCTGGCGCTGGTCTACGGCTGGGACTACTACCACCGCTTCCGCGAGCGGGAGCTCAAGGCGACCCAGCTCGAGGCGCTGCTGGCGCGCGCCGAGCTGCGCACGCTCGAGCTGCAGCTCCACCCCCACTTCCTGTTCAACTCGCTCAACGCCGTCTCCGGCCTGGTGCGGCGGGGCGACAGCGCCGGCGCGGTCAAGATGCTGGCCGGCATCGGCGAGCTGCTGCGCCGGGTGCTCGACAACGCCGGCCGCCAGCTGGTGCCGCTCGAGGAGGAGATCGACTTCATCCGCCGCTACCTCGATCTCCAGTCGCTGCGCTTCCGCGACCGTCTGGAGACCTCTATCGAGGTCGAGCCCGCCGCCCTGACGGTGCCGGTGCCGACGCTCATCCTCCAGCCGCTGGTCGAGAACGCGCTCGAGCACGGCGTCGGCGGCCGCGGCCACGGCCGCCTGCGTCTGGCCGGGCGGCTCGACGGCGATCGCCTGCTGCTCGAGGTCGAGGACGACGGCGCCGGCCTCGAAGGCGACGCCGCCTTCGGCCGCGGGCTGGGCAACACTCGCGCGCGGCTGGCGGCGCAGTACGGCGAAGCGGCGCGACTCGATCTGCTCCCCCGCGAGGCCGGCGCCACGGCGCGCATCGAGCTGCCGGTGGCGCCGGAGCCGGCCGGGTGACGGCGGCCGGGCCGCCGGCCGGCGAGGTGCGGGTGCGCGCGCTGGTGGTCGACGACGAGCCGCCGGCGCGCGAGATCCTGCGCTGCCTGCTCGACGCCGATCCGGAGGTCGAGGTGGCCGGCGAGTGCGCCGACGGCCAGGAGGCGGTGGCGGCCGTCCGCCGCCTGCGCCCGGACGTGGTCTTCCTCGACGTCCAGATGCCCGGGCTGGACGGCCTCGGGGTGGTCGAGGCGCTGGCGCCCGACGAGCTGCCGCTGGTGGTGTTCGTCACCGCCTACGACGCCTACGCCGTCAAGGCGTTCGAGGTCCACGCCCTCGACTACCTGCTCAAGCCGTTCGACGACGAGCGGTTCGGCGAGGCTCTGGCGCGCGTCAAGGACACTCTCAGGCGGCGGCAGGTGGACGCGGCGACCCGCCGGCTGGTGGCGCTGCTCGACGGCCGCGGCGCGCCGGCCGGGGCGGCTGAGGCGACGGATGCGGACGGCCCGCCGCAGCGTCTGCTGGTGCGCTCGGGCGGCCGCGTGGTCTACCTCAAGCCGGAGGAGATCGACTGGATCGAGGCCGCCGACTACTACGTGCGCCTGCACGCCGGCGGTCGCCGCCACCTGCTGCGCGAGTCGCTGGCGGCGCTCGAGGAGCGCCTCGACGCGCGCCGCTTCGCCCGCGTCCACCGCTCGGCGATCGTCAACCTCGAGCGGGTGCGCGAGCTCCACCCCGGCGTCGGAGGCGGCGCGGTGCTGGTGCTCGAGGACGGCACCCGCCTGCCGGTCAGCCGGCGTCTTCGCCGGCGGTTCGAAGAGCTGCTGGCGGAGTAGCGGCGCTTGCCGGGCGCCGGTCGACTAGAATCGGCGAGTCGCCCAACGGGCGGGCCCGGTCGCGAGAGAACGGCCGGACTCGAATCGGGGCGGCGAGCAGACGCCAGGGGTCGGCATGATCGGCGAGACCGTCTCGCACTACAGGGTTCTCGACAAGCTCGGGGGCGGCGGCATGGGCGTCGTCTACCGGGCCGAGGACCTGGTGCTCGGCCGCCAGGTGGCGCTCAAGCTGCTGCCCGAGGCGCTGGCCGACGACCCCCAGGCGCTCGAGCGGTTCCAGCGCGAGGCACGGGCGGCCTCGGCCCTCAACCACCCCCACATCTGCACCGTCCACGAGCTGGGCGAGCAGGACGGGCGCTCGTTCCTGGTGATGGAGCTGATGGACGGCGAGACGCTCAAGCACCGTTTGGCGGGTTCCCCGATGCCGGTCGCCGACGTGGTTCGGATCGGTGCCCAGGTGGCGGACGCACTGGCGGCGGCGCACGCCGCCGGGATCGTGCACCGCGACATCAAGCCAGCCAACCTGTTCGTCACCCGCCGCGGGGAGGCCAAGGTGCTCGACTTCGGCCTCGCCAAGGTCGGCCCGGGCGAGGTGTCGGCCGATCAGCCGACCGAGCTGACCCCCAGCAGCCTGACCACTCCCGGCACCGCGCTCGGCACCATCGCCTACATGTCGCCCGAGCAGGTGCGCGGCGAGCCGCTCGACCAACGCACCGACCTGTTCTCGCTCGGCGTGGTGCTGTACGAGATGGCGACCGGCCGGGCGCCGTTCGAGGGCGAAACCTCGGGGGTGGTCTTCAGCAGGATCCTGTCGGACGCTCCCGTCCCGACGCCGCGGCTCAACCCGGAGGCGCCCGAGGAGCTCGAGCGCATCCTGGCCAAGGCGCTCGAAAAGGACCGCGAGCTGCGCTACCAGAGCGCGGTCGAGCTGCGGGCGGATCTGCAGCGGCTGCGCCGGGATTCCTCCGAGGTGCCGGCCGCCGCACCCGCCGCGGCGGCGCGCTCGCGGCGCGGGCTCGGCTACGCGCTCGGCGGCCTGGCGCTGGCGGCGGCGATCGCCCTCGGGCTGTGGCTGGGCCGGGGCGGCGACGACCGGGCCGCAGGGCCGGACGCGGCGCGGCAGTCCGCGCCGCCGTCGATCGCGGTGCTGCCGTTCGTCAACCTGAGCCAGGACGCAGAGGACGAGTACTTCTCCGACGGCTTGTCGGAAGAGTTGCTCAACGTCCTGGCCCAGATCCCGGGCCTCAGGGTGGCGGGCCGCACCTCGTCGTTCCAGTTCAAGGGCAAGAGCGAGGACCCGCGAGTGATCGGCGAGCGGCTCAACGTCGGCTCGATCCTGGAGGGCAGCGTGCGCAAAGCCGGCGGCAGCGTGCGGATCCGCGCCCAGCTGGTCAACGCGGCCGACGGTTTCCAGCTCTGGTCGGCGAGGTACGAGCGAGAGCTCGACGACATCTTCGCCGTCCAGGAGGGCATCGCCCGCTCGGTGGCTGAGGCGCTCGAAGTGCGGCTGCTGGGAACGCGCGGCGGCGAGCTCAAGCCGCGTGGCCACAACGCCGAGGCCTACAACCTGGTGCTGCAGGGCAAGTACCACTCGGATCGGCGCGGCGCCGACGACCTGCGCCGGGCGGTGGGCTACTTCGAGCAGGCGCTGGCGATCGATCCCCGGTACGCCCTCGCCTGGGCGCTGCTGGGCGAGGCGCGGGTGCGGCAGGCCAGCTTCGCCATCCTGCCGTTCGACGAGGGGTTCCGGCTGGCCCACGAGGCGGCGGAGCGGGCGCTGGCGCTCGACGACCAGTTGCCCGAGGCCTGGGCGCTGCTGGCCCGCATCCGGTCGGGCTACGACTGGGACTGGGCCGGCGCCGCCGAGGCTTCGAAGCGCGCCCTCGAGCTGGCCCCCGGCAACGTAGAGATCATCGCCAGCCTGGCGCTGGTCGGGCGCTCGACGGGCGGTGCCGAGGAGGCGATCGCGCGCAGCCGCCGGGCGGTCGAGCTGGATCCGCTGGACTTCGGCAACTACACCGGCCTGACCAGCAACCTCTACTTCTCGGGGCGGTACCAGGAAGCCCTGGTCGCGGGGCGCAAGGTGCTCGAGCTCAACCCCCAGCGGGCGGCCGCGCACTACCGCCTGGGGCTGATCTACCTGGAGCTGGGACGCCCGGCCGAGGCGCTGGCGGAGATGGAGCAGGAGACCTTCCAGGGCTTTCGGCTCCAGGGCCTGGCGCTCGCCCACCACGCGCTCGGGCAGCACCAGGAGGCCGACGCCGCCTTCGCCAAGCTGCTCGAAGGGTGGCAGGAGGAGGGCGCCTACCAGATCGCCGAGGCCTACGCCTTCCGCGGCGACCCCGACCGCGCCTTCGAGTGGCTCGAGCGGGCCTACCGCCAGCGCGACACCGGGCTGGCCGACGTCGCCATCAGCCCGCTGCTGGCGAGCCTGCACGACGATCGGCGCTGGCGCCCCTTCCTCGACAAGATGGGCATGCCCGGCTGAGCCGCTGCTACTCTCGAGCGCGCAGGCTTCCCGAGCTCTCGGACCTCCGATGATCGCCCGCCGAGTCTTCCCAAGACAGCTCCAGGGCGAGCGCTACTTCCGCTGGCGCGGCGGCGACGTGTCGCGGGTCGAGGCGCTGTCGGACATGGTGTTCGCCTTCGCGCTCACCCTGATCGTGGTGTCGCTCGAGGTGCCGACCACCTTCGCCGAGCTCGAGCACGCTTTCCTCGAGCTGCCGGTCTTCGCCGCCTGCTTCGCCATCCTGGTGATGTGCTGGCACTACAACTACCGCTTCCACCGCCGCTACGGGCTCGAGGACTTCGGCACCGAAGTGCTCAACGCCGTCCTGCTGTTCCTGATCCTGCTCTACGTCTACCCGCTCAAGTTCCTGTTCTCGCTGCTGTGGGACATGATCCTGCGCCGGCCGCTGGTGGTGCGGACGGCGGCGGGGGTGCCGGTGCTCGGCTCCGACGGCCAGCCGCTGCCGATCGTCGAGGGCGGCGACATGGGCCAGCTCCTGCTGCTCTACAGCGCGGGCTACGCCGGCATCTTCCTGGTCTTCGCGCTGATGAACCACCGCGCCTGGCGCCGGCGGGAAGAGCTCGAGCTGGCGCCGGTCGAGGTGGTGATGACCCGGGCCACCACCGGCAGCCACCTGCTGAGCGC
>JBFGNS010000154.1:0-10130 GCA_041574955.1 Thermoanaerobaculia bacterium
GACGGCCGCCGGCTGCGCCCCGAGGCGCTGGCGGTGTCGATCGGCGGCCTGTCGATCGACCGGCTGTCGAGCCGCACGGTCAGCGAGCTGGGTCGGTTCTTCGACGAACTCGAGCTCGACAAGCGCGAGCGCGCCATCGCCGGCAAGGTGGTGCAGGAGATCCGCGATCGGCTGCAGTTTCTCGACGACGTCGGCGTCGGCTATCTCAGCCTCGAGCGATCGTCGGCCACGCTGTCGGGCGGTGAGAGCCAGCGCATCCGGCTGGCGACCCAGATCGGCAGCAAGCTGATGGGCGTGCTGTACGTGCTCGACGAGCCGTCGATCGGGCTCCACCAGCGCGACAACGCGCGGCTGATCGCGACGCTCGAGGGGATGCGCGACCTGGGAAACTCGGTGCTGGTGGTGGAGCACGACGAGGAGACCATCCGCGCCGCCGACTGGGTGATCGACCTGGGGCCGGGGGCCGGCATCCACGGCGGCGAGGTGGTCGCCGCCGGCACGCCCGACGACATCGCCGCGCACCGCCGGTCGCTCACCGGCCAGTACCTGCGCGGCGAGCGCCAGGTGCCGGTACCTGCCAAGCGGCGGCCGCCCGGCGAGCGCCGGCTGGTGGTGCGCGGCGCCGCCCACAACAACCTCAAGGGGCTCGACGTCGAGCTGCCGCTCGGCCTGTTCATCGTGGTCACCGGCGTCTCGGGCTCGGGCAAGAGCAGCCTGATCAACGACATCCTCTACCGCGCTCTGGCGCGCCACTTCTACCGCGCCGCCGACCGCGCCGGTACGCACGATGCCATCGAGGGCCTCGAGCAGCTCGACAAGGTGATCGCCATCGACCAGAGCCCGATCGGCCGCACGCCGCGCTCCAACCCCGCCACCTACACCAACGTCTTCACCCAGATCCGCTCGCTGATGGCGCGCGTGCCGGAGGCGCGCATGCGCGGCTACAAGCCGGGCCGGTTCAGCTTCAACGTCAAGGGCGGCCGCTGCGAAGCGTGCAAGGGAGACGGCCAGATCAAGATCGAGATGCACTTCCTGCCCGACATCTACGTCACCTGCGAGGTGTGCGGCGGCAAGCGGTACGGGCGCGAGACGCTCGAGGTGCGCTACAAGGGGCTCAACATCGCCGACATCCTGGACCTGACGGTGGAGCAGGCGGCCGAGCTGTTCCGCAACGTGCCGGCGATCCGCCGCATCCTGGCGACGCTCGACGAGGTGGGCCTGGGCTACATCCACCTCGGCCAGCCGGCGACCACGCTGTCGGGCGGCGAGGCGCAGCGCGTCAAGCTGGCCAAGGAGCTGTGCAAGCGCTCGACCGGTCGCACCCTCTACCTGCTCGACGAGCCCACCACCGGGCTGCACTTCGACGACGTCGGCAAGCTGCTGAGTTTGCTGCACCGGCTGGTGGAGAAAGGCAACACGGTGGTGGTCATCGAGCACAACCTGGAGGTGATCAAGACCGCCGACTGGGTGGTGGACCTCGGACCGGAAGGTGGCGAGGCGGGTGGGCGGCTGGTGGCGGCCGGCCCGCCCGAGGCCGTCGCCGGGGTGCGCGGCAGCCACACCGGCCGCTATCTCGAGCGGCTGTTCGGGGCCCGCCCGGGCGGCGGGTCACGGCGACGGAAATCGCGCTAAGCCCCCTGCCCACAGGCATCTACGTGCGTCCACGGCGCCCGCGGCAGACGCCGGCAGGCTACAATCGAACCGATGGCCGACGCCGGCGCCAGCCTGGCCGAGAAGCGACGGATCCTGCAGCTCGAGACGCTGTACGATCTGGCGGTTTCGCTGCACGCCGACCGGCCGGAGCAGGCGCTGGTGGACGAGCTGCTCGAGCGCTCCTGTGCGGCCCTCGATCCGGCGGCCGCGGTGGCGGTGACGCGCGGCCCGCTGGGTGAGGCGCGGGCCACCGCCAGCGTCGGCTGGTCCGACGGGCCGCCGGCGGGCGGCGAGCTGCTCGCCAGCCCGCTGTGGAGCGAGCTGGTGGCCAGCGGCAAGGCGCTTGTGTGGCGCGACGGCGAGCTCGCCGGGCGGCGCTACCGCGAGCTGCTGGCGATGCCGCTGGCCGGGCGCGAGGTCTACCTCGGTTACGTCGCGGTGTGCGACAAGGAGGTGCGGGGCGGGGGCGACGGCGGCTTCTCCGACGCCGACCGGCGGTTCCTCGAGTCGGTGGCGGCGCTCGCCGGCGTGGCGCTCGAGGGCGCGCGGCAGATGGAGAGCCTGGAGGCCCACCGCGAGCGGCTCGAGGAGGAGAACCGGGCGCTCAAAGATCGGCTGGTGGACGGCGTCGAGGGCCCGCGGATCGTGGCTCACTCACCGGTCATGCGCCAGGCGCTGGAGCGCGTCCGGCGGGTGGCGCCGCGCAAGGTGAGCGTGGTGGTGCGCGGCGAGAGCGGCACCGGCAAGGAGCTGGTGGCGCGGCTGCTGCACGTGCTCTCCGGGCGCCCCGGATCGCTGGTGGCGGTGAACTGCGGCGCGCTGCCCGAGACGCTGCTCGAGAGCGAGCTGTTCGGCATCGAGGCCGGCGTGGCGACCGGGGTCGGCGCGCGGCGCGGCAAGTTCCAGCTCGCGGACGGCGGCACCCTGTTTCTGGACGAGATCGGCGACATGGCGCCGGCGCTCCAGGTCAAGCTGCTGCGAGCGCTGCAGGAGGGCGAGGTCGTGCAGGTCGGCGGCCAGCGGCCGATTCCGGTCGACGTGCGGCTGATCGCCGCCACCCACCAGGATCTCGAACAGCTGGTGGCCGAGCGGCGGTTCCGTGAGGACCTGTACTACCGGCTCAAGGGGGTCGAGCTGGTGCTGCCACCGCTGCGCGAGCGGCGCCAGGACATCCCGCACCTGCTGCGGCACTTCGCCACCGAGTTCTGCCGCCGCGAGGGGCTGCCGCAGCCGGGGTTCGACAGTGACGCCCTGGCACTGCTGATGGGCCACGACTACCCGGGCAACGTGCGCGAGCTGCAGAACCTGGTGGAGGCGGCGATCTCGCTGGCCGAGGGGCGGGTCACCGGCGAGCTGGTGCGCTCGCTCGCCGGCGGCGCCGCGGGGCAGGCCGGTCCCGAGCCGCTCGAGCTCGAGGCGGCCGAGCGGCGGCACATCGCCCGCGTTCTCAAGATGGCGGCGGGCAACAAGAGCCAGGCCGCCCGGCTGCTGGGCATCGACCGGCGGACGCTGCAGCGCAAGGGGTTCTGAGTGCGGCGTTGCGCCGCGCATGTGGCAAAGTGTCCCGATCGGCTCTTGGGGCGCGGCGCTTGCGGCCCAGCCGATCCTGAAGGGGGGCGGAGCGGGTCCTGGATGCGGCATTATGCCGCGGTTCGAGTCATGCCGGACCGCTCGGCCGGACTCGACCCAACTCGCTGAAGGCAGGGCGTTTAGCCGGCCAGATCCGGCCGGGACGGCGGTTGGCAGGGCGCTTGCTCTTTCCTTGGGCGTTCCACGGAGGTCCTGATGCTCCAAGCCATCCGCAAAGCGATCGTCCTGCCAGGTGTGCCCGCCCAGACCGTCGTCGCGGCCGCGACCTTCGTGGCGTTCGGTTGGCTGCTGGTCAACGATCTCGTCCAGCCCCTGGCGGTGGCACTCCTGCAGCTGTTTCTCGCTTTCTAGACAACGCCGGCCGCTCAGGCTGCTAGGCTCACGCACTGAAGATGGTTGACTCGGCTGTCCTGCGGGAGGTGACTCTCACGCTCCCGATGCTCCCGGACATGGAGATCGCGGCCAGCAAGACGGCCACGGCGATGGCCGAGTACATGGAGATGAGCCCCGACCGGATCGACGAGGTCCGGATGGCGGTGGTCGAGGCCTGCATAAACGCTATCGAGCACAGCGGCGCGCCGGACCGGAAGGTGCACATCACCTTCTCGATCCTCGGCGACCCGGCTCCCGAGCGGCTGCAGATCGAGATCACCGACTTCGGCGTCGGTTTCCGGCCCGCGAGCGTCGAGGAGCCGAACATCGATCAGAAGATCAAGGCGCTGCGCAAGCGCGGCTGGGGCCTGAAGATCATCGAAGGGTTGATGGACCAAGTCGAGGTCAAGACCGGCAACGAGGGAACGACCGTGATCATGACCAAAGCCCGGCAGGCGGGAGAGCGATGATGACGGAAGCGTTGAAGGTGAGGCTGGAGCAGCACGGCTCGATGGCCGTGATCTACACCGACGGCTACATCAACAACCAGGGGGGAGAGGAGATCGCCCGCGTCGCCTACGAGGCGATGGAAGGCGGCGCGCGCACGCTGCTGCTCAACCTCATGGGGACCAAGATCGTCAATTCGATCGGCATCTCGATCCTGATCGAGATCATCGAGAAGATGCTCGAGGTCGACGGCAAGCTGGCCTTCTGCTGCCTGACGCCGACGATCGAGAAGACCTTCAACATCATGGGCCTGACCCAGTACGCCGAGATCTTTCCCGACGAAGAGCAGGCGGTGGGGAGCCTGAGCCCGGCCTGAGGCCATGGGCGGTTCGGCGCCAGCGGCCTCCGAGAGCGCGAGCTGGCAGGCGCTGCTCGGACTCGAGCGCCGGCGGGCCGGCGAGCAGGCGATCGTGCGCGCGCTGCTCGAGCGGCTGTGCGAGCGGGCTGGCTGGCGGGCTGCGGAGCTCGAGCTGGCCGACGACGAGGGCTCGGGCGCGCGGCTCCAGGTCGGCTCGGCGGGCACCGGGGGCGCGGCCGGCTGGCCGAGCCTGGCGCTGCCCGGGGCGACGCTGCGCTACCGGCCGGGCGAGTCGGCGGACGGCGCATCGCCGGCCGACGGCGACCTGGTGGCGCTGGCCGCTGCCGCCCACGCCTGGCGGCTCAGGCTGGTGCTCGAGCGCCAGCGGTTCGCCATCAACTACCGCGGCGTGGAGCTCGAGGCGCTGTACGACGTCGGGCTGGCCATCGCCTCGACCCTCGACTTCGAGCAGCTGTGCGAGGAGATCCTGCTGCGCGCGGTGTCGCTGCTCGACGCCCGGCGCGGCGCGCTGTACCTCGAGCGCGGCGACGCCTACCGGCTGGGCAAGACCCTGGGCGGGTCGGCGCGCGAGCAGATCGCGCGCGACGCCGAGGAGGTGCGCCGGCTGGTGGGCGGCCGCCAGGAGGGCGCCTGCCTGCTGCCGGGGGCCAGCTACGAGCTGGCGGTGCCGATCGAGGTCGACGGCCGGCCGCGCGGCCTGCTGGTGGTAGGGGACAAGGAGAGCCGGCACGGCGTCGGCCCGTTCCCCGACACCGATCGCCGCACCCTCGGTCTGTTCGCCAACCAGGCGGCGATCGCGCTCGAGAACGCCCGGCTGCACCGCGACGCGCTCGAGAAGGAGCGGCTCGAGCGCGACATGCAGCTGGCGGCCGAGATCCAGCGCCGGCTGCTGCCGACCGTCTATCCGCAGGTGGCGGGGCTCGAGCTGGTGGGCTGGAGCCGGCCGGCGCGGCACGTCGGGGGCGACTACTACAACCTGCTGGCGCGCCCCGAGGGCCGGGTGGTGGCGGTGGTGGCCGACGTGGCCGGCAAGGGCATGCCGGCGGCGCTCATGGTGTCGACCGCGCACTCGGCGCTCAACCTGCTGCTCGACCGCTCGGCGGTCGGGCCCGACCTGGTGGCCCGTCTCAACCGGCACATCCTCGAGGCGAGCGCGCCCAACAAGTTCATCACCCTGCTGCTCGCCGAGCTGGATCCGGCGAACGGCGACGTCCATTACGTCAACGCCGGCCACAACCCGGGTCTGGTGCTGCGTGCCGGCGGCGGGGTGGAGGAGCTGCCGCCGGGCGGGCTGCCGCTGGGGATGTTCGGCGGTGAGTACCGCGACGCGCGCGCGCGGCTCGACCCCGGCGACCTGCTCTGCCTGTACAGCGACGGCATCACCGAATGCGCCGATCGGCGCGGCGAGGAGTTCGGTCCGGAGCGGCTGGCCGACCTGCTGCGCCGCGGCGCCGGCAAACCGATCGGCGAGCTGGTGCGCGAGGTCGACGGCGCCACCCTCGAGTTCGCCGAAGGCAGCGACCAGGCCGACGACCAGACCCTGGTCCTGCTCCGCCGCAGCTGACCGGCGCGGTCGGCCGGACCGGCGATCCCAGAGCAGCTTGACTCGCCGCTGCGCCCGCCGAACCGGAGGCCGGCGTCAGAGGCGAGGGGAGAGGGTCGGCAGGTAGCTCTCGGCCAGCGCAGCGCAACGCCGATGGGAGTCCGACGCCGTTGCCCGCGCGCCAGCCGAGTGCAGGCGAGCGCATCCCCCAGCAGAGTCCGACTGGCGCGAGCCGGTACCTGGCGACCCTCTCCCCTCGCCTCCGAGCCGGCCCGGCCAGAACGAGTGCTGTCGGGCCAGCGCGAGGGACGGCGCTAGGCGCCCCGGCGGGGGACCGGCTCGCCGGCTACCGCGGAGCGGTTGCGGCCGGTCTCCTTGGCGACGTACATGGCGGCGTCGGCCAGCCGCAGCAGGGTGCTCTTGGCGCTTTCGACGCTCTCCGCCTCGCTGACGTGGCGGCGCAGGCTGGCGACGCCGACCGAGCAGGTCAGGCCCTTCAGGCCGAGCGGCTCCGGCTGGATCTCGCCGGCCTCGGAGCAGTAGGTCGAGCCCACGATGGTCTCGCGGATGCGCTCGGCCAGGTCGATCGCCGCCACCAGGTCCAGGCCCGGGAGCGCCAGCACGAACTCGTCGCCACCGTAGCGCGCGGCGATGGCACCGACCGGCGAGCTCACCTCCTGCAACAGCTGACCCACCTCGCGCAGCACCTGGCTGCCGGCCAGGTGACCGTGCGAGTCGTTGACCCGCTTGAAGAAGTCGAGGTCGAGAAACAGCAGCGACAGGTCGTTGCCCTGGGCCTGGCACTGCTCGATGCTGTGCGACAGTGCGATGTGCAGGTAGCGGTCGTTGTACAGGCCGGTCAGGTTGTCGCGCTTGGCAATCTCCTGGGCCTGCCGGCCGTCGAGCACGTTCTGGATCGAGATCGAGATGTAGCCGGCGAAGATCTCGAGCAGGTTGAGATCCTGCTGACTGTAGAACTCCTTTTGCCGCCGGTTGACCAGCTCGAGCACGCCGCACACCTCCTGCTCGATGCGGATCGGGATCGCCACCAGCGAGTGGGTGTAGTAGTCGTTCTGGCGGTCGAACACCGGGTAGAACAGCGGATCCGACTGCACGTCCTGGGTGCAGTACGAGCGGCCCTGGATATAGACGTGTCCCGCGATCCCCTTGTCGGCCGGGATCTGGCGGCCTACCAGGCTCTGCGACTTGGGGCCGAAGGCGGCGATGAAGGTGAGCGTGTTCTGCTCGCGCGTGGGGTGCTTGTCGGTCGGGTTGTCGAGCAGGATCGAGCCGGCCTTCGAGGGCACGAACTCGTCCGCCTTGCGCAGGATCTCCGCCAGGTTGTCGGCCAGGCTCATTTCGAGCGGAAACGACGGATTGGCCCGCCGCCGCTCGAGAAAGCGTTGCAGTTCCCTGGCGTCTAGAGAGTGGAGCTCGGCCATCGGCTGCGGGTCGTCCGGCCCTGCGGCGGTGGAACCTGGCGGCGGCAACGATAGCAAAGATCGGTGCCGCGGCCTGTTGCACGCGCCGCACCGCCGCCCGCCGCGACGGCTCGGGGTCTCGCGTAGAGTGATACCTATGAGCCCGGGCCCGCCGCGCCTCAAGAAGCACCTCGGCCAGCACCACCTGGCCCACCCGGAGCTGTGCCGGCCGCTGCTCGACTACCTGCGGCCGCGCGGCCGGCTGGTGGTGGAGATCGGTCCCGGCGGCGGTGCCCTCACCGGCGAGCTGCTGGCCTCCGGTGCCCGCGTGCTGGCCTGGGAGATCGACCCGGAGTGGGCGTTCGCTCTGCGCCGGCGCTGTGTGGGGCCGGCGCTGGCGATCGCGGTTGGAGACGCTCTCGAGCTGCGCTGGAGCGGCCTGCCGCCGGGCAGCCTGGTGGCCGGCAACCTGCCGTACGGCGTCGCCACCCGGCTGGTCGAGCGGATGCTGGCCGAGGCGCCGGGCGTCGAACGGTGTGGGCTGCTGGTGCAGTGGGAGGTGGCCCGGCGGCTGGTTGCTGGGCCGCGCGAGCCCGATTACGGGGCGTTGTCGGTGCTCGTCCAGGCGCGCGCCCGGCCGGTGCTGCTGGCCCGCGTCCGGCGCGGCAGCTTCCGCCCGCCGCCCAAGGTGGACGGCGCCTTCGTCGGCCTCGAGCGGCGGCCGCCGCCCGTGCCCGAGGCCGAGTGGCCGCGGTTCGCCCGCCTGGTAAGGCTGGCGTTCGGGCAGCGACGCAAGACGCTGCGCAACGCGCTCGCCGCCGGCTACGGCCGAGCCGGCGCCGAGCGGCTGCTGGCCGCCGCCGGTCTGACGCCCGGAACGCGCGCCGGCGAGCTCGGCCTCGAGCGGTTCGTCGACCTCCACCGGACGGAGGTCGCCGCGAGCGGCGGCGGTCCCCGGTGCTAGACTTTCGGCTGTTCGATCGGCCGGCGAGACGGCGGTTCTGCGCCGGGACCGAGCCGCCGGCCGGAACCCGCGGAGAGCTGTAGACCTGGCCAGAGCAAGCAGCGCCAAGCGCGCGAAGATGGCGGCGCCGAGCCTGCCGCCCGAGAAGGGCCGCGAGCTGGTCGGTCTGGCGCTCGGGCTGGTGGGGCTGCTGCTGCTGATCAGTCAGCTCAGCTACCACCCGGCCGACTCGAGCTTCCTGCACGAGTCGACGGCGGAGCGGCCGGTGCGCAACCTGGTCGGACCGGTCGGCTCTCAGCTGGCGGCGGCGTCGTTCGGCCTGCTCGGGCTGCCCGCGCTGCTGGTGCCGCTGCTGCTGCTGGTGACCGCCTGGCGCCGGCTGCGCCGCCGGCCCCGCCGCAAGGTGGCCGGCAGGGTGTTCGGCGCGGTGGTGCTGCTGGCGTCGCTGCCGGCGCTGCTCCAGCTCACCCTCGCCGACGTGGTCTGGCGCGGCGAGACGATCGCCTCGGGCGGCGGGCTGGGCCGGCTGCTGGCCGGCGCGCTCCAGGGCCAGCTCAACTTGACCGGCAGCTTCTTCCTGCTGCTCGGCGGCGTCGTCATCGGTGCCACGCTGCTCGTCCAGTCGACCCTGGGCGAGCTGGTGGGTCGCTGGCTCGGGCGGCTGGCCGCCGCCTGGCAGGCGCTGCGGCTGAGCCGCGAGCGGCATCGTGAGCGGCGGGAGCGGGAGCAGACACGGCAGCGGATCCTGGAGCGCCGGGTGCGGCGCCTGGCCGAGCAGCAGGGTGTGCCGGCGTCGCCCGAGCCGGACCTGCCGCTGCGGGTGACCGAGAAGCAGGGCCGCGGCGCCTTCTCGGTGCGCAAGGTGTCCGCCGCTTCGGCGACGGCTCCTTCCGAGCCGCCGCCGTCCGCGGTGAGCGCGCCGGCGGCCGCCTCGCCCCCGGCGGCGTCGCCGGTTGCGGCGCCGACCAAGGCCCAGCCGACCATCCCGGTCGCCGCGCCGTCCAAGCCGCAGCGCGGTCTGCCGCCGCTCAACCTGCTGCGGCTGGAGCGGGTCGAGTCGACCGTCGAGGAGAACGAGCTGGTGCGCCTGGGCGAGGCCATCCGCGAGCGGTGCGCCGAGTTCGGCGTCGAGGGCACGATCGAGGGGATCAGCCCGGGGCCGGTGATCACGGTGTACGAGTTCCAGCCGGCGCCGGGCGTCAAGGTCAGCCAGATCGTCAACCTGCAGGACGACCTGGCGCTGGCGCTCAAGGCCGAGGCGGTGCGCATCGACCGCATCCCGGGCCGCTCGACGCTCGGCATCGAGGTGCCCAACCGCGAGCGCGCCACCATCCGGCTCGGCCACCTGCTGGCCGACGAGCGGTTCCAGAAGTCGCCGTCGGTGCTCACCGTGGCGCTCGGCACGACCATCCAGGGCGAGCCGTACTACGCCGACCTGGCGACCATGCCGCACCTGCTGGTGGCCGGCGCCACCGGCTCGGGCAAGAGCGTCGGTCTGCAGAGCATGATCACCTCGATGGTCTACAAGGCGAGCCGCGATCAGGTCCAGTTCATCTTCATCGATCCCAAGCGCATCGAGCTCGGGGTCTACAAGAACATCCCGCACCTCAAGGCCGAGGTGGTGGTGGAGCCGAAGAAGGCGGCGAACGCGCTGCGCTGGGCGGTGGCGGAGATGGAGCGCCGCTATCGCCTGCTCGCCGAGGTGCACGTGCGCTCGATCGATTTCTACAACCGGGCGATCCAGGACCCCGAGGTGCAGGC
>JBFGNS010000155.1:0-10037 GCA_041574955.1 Thermoanaerobaculia bacterium
ACCGGTCCCGGTCCCGGTGCCCCGCCGGTTCTAGCCTGCGCTGACCCGCGGCCCCGAGCGCTCAGCTGTGCCAGCGCCCGCGCCGGCTACCCCTCTCCGTGCCGGCCGCGCGCCCTACGACGCGATGCGGTCGACCGAGATGTCGAGCCGCTTCATCATCTCGTGCAGGGTCGTCGGCTTGAGGTCGAGCAGCTCGGCGGCGGCTTTCTGTACGCCGCCGGTGGCCTGCAGCGCGCGGATGATGAGCTGGCGCTTGAAGCCGCCGACCGCCTCGTTGAACGACACTCCGTTGATCGGCACGGTGGTGGTGGGAGCGGTGGCGGTCGCCGACTGGCGCAGGCTCGGGGCCAGCAGGTCGACGTCCAACTCGTCGCCGCGCGACAGCACCACGGCGCGCTCGATGACGTTCTCCAGCTCGCGCACGTTGCCCGGCCACGAGTAGTCGAGCAGCAGCTCCATGGCCGCCGGCGCCACCGTCTCCAGCCGCTTGTCGTTCTCGCGCGTGTACTTCTTGAGGAAGTGCTGTACCAGCAGGGGTATGTCCTCGCTGCGCCGGCGCAGCGGTGGCAGCTCGACGGTGATCACGTTGAGACGGTAGTAGAGGTCTTCGCGGAAGCTGCCGGCCTGCACCTCGGCGGCAAGGTCGACGTTGGTGGCGGCGATGATGCGGACGTCGGCCTTGCGGGTGTCGACCCCGCCGAGCGGCATGAACTCCCGCTCCTGGATGACCCGTAGCAGCTTGGCCTGGGTGTCGATCGGGATGTTGCCGATCTCGTCGAAGAAGATCGAGCCGCCCATGGCGGCCTCGAACAGGCCCTTCTTGTTGGCCACGGCGCCGGTGAACGAGCCCTTGACGTGGCCGAACAGGTTGCTCTCGAGCAGGTCCGGCGGCATCGAGCCCGAGTTGACGGTGACGAACGGACCTGTCGCGCGTCGCGAGTGGTGGTGGATGGCCTTGGCGACCAGCTCCTTGCCGGTGCCGCTCTCGCCCAGCACCAGGATGTTGCTCTTGGCCGGGGCGGCGAGCTTGATCAGCTCGAACACCTTGCGCATCGGCTTCGACTTGCCGATGATGTTGTCGAAGGCGTACATCTGACGCAGCTGCTGGCGCAGCTCGCGGTTCTCGGTCGCCAGCTGGCGCTGGTCGAGCGCCTTGCGGACGGTCAGCAGCACCTCTTCGTTCTTGAACGGTTTGGGGATGTAGTGGAAGGCGCCGAGCCGCATCGCTTCGATGGCGCTCTCGATCGACGAGTAGGCGGTGATCACGATCACCACCTGGTCGGGGTCCTCGGCGCGAATCCGTTTGAGCAGCTCGTGGCCCGAGAGGTCGGGCAGCATCAGGTCGAGCAGCACGAGGTCGATCTCCTCGCGCTCCAGCAGCTCGAGGGCCTCACCGGCGGTGCGGGCGCTCAGGGTCTCGAAGCCGTTGCCGGCGAGCAGTGCAGTGAGGACGTCCTGCAGGACCTCTTCGTCGTCGACGATGAGGACCTTCACGCGCCGCCTCCCGGGTGGTGCCGGGGCAGCTCGACGACGAACCGGCTGCCCTCGCCGGGGTGGCTGATGACGCGCAGGTCGCCGTCGTGGCGACGGACGATGTTGTAGCTGATCGACAGGCCAAGGCCGGTACCGCCCTCGGCCTGCTTGGTCGAATAGAACGGCTCGAACAGCCGTTCCAGCTGGTTGGGCGTCATGCCCGGTCCGTCGTCCTCGACGGTCAGCCAGACCCAGCGCTGGCTGGCCTCGATCGACACCGTCAGGTGGCCGCCGCCACCGGTGCCCGCCATCGCCTCGACCGCGTTGAGCACCAGGTTGGCGAGCACCTGCTGCAGCTCGCTGTCGTTGCCGCGCACCTGGATCGCCGCGCGATCCGCCGGCGGCTGCCAGTGCAGGGTGACGCCGTGCTTGTCGATGCGCTCGAGCAGCAGCTCGAGACCGTCGTCCACCAGCGGCGCGAGGGCCAGCGGCACGCGCTCGCGCCGCCGGTCGCGGGCGAACTCGAGCAGGTTGTTGACGATGCGGGCGGCGCGGAACGTCTGCTTCTCGACCTTCTTGAGCAGGTCGTAGCGCGGGTCCTGCTGGTCGGTGTCGGCGAGCAGCATCTGGGCGTAGCTCGAGATGCCGGTGATCGGCGTGTTCACCTCGTGCGCCACGCCGGCGGCGAGCATGCCGAGCGAAGCCAGGCGGTCCTTTTCCTTGAGCTCGCTCTCCATCGCCACCCGCTCGGTGATGTCCTGCACCACCACGACTCGCCGCTCGTCATCACCGCCGGCCTGCAGCGGCGCGACGCTGACCTGCAGGTAGCGCTCGTTACCGTCGGCGTCGGTGAAGCTGAGCTCGCGGAGGCCCTCCTCCGGCGTCGGCAGCGGCGTGATCGGCAGCACCTCGGCGAGCGGCCGGCCGGCCAGGGCCGAGCTGCCGGCGGTCTCGGAGAACGAACGGTTGGCCGACAGCAGCTTGCCGTCGCCGTCGATCACCGCGATGCCGGCGGGCGAGGAGTCGAAGATGCGCTGGCTGAACCGCTGCAGCCTGACCACCTCGTCGAGGCGGCGGTGCACCTCGTCGAGCAGCTCGGCGTTCTCGATCGCCAGCGTCGCCTGGTTGAGCAGGTTGCGGACCAGGTCGACGTCGTCGCTCGACAGCGGGATGCCGTCCTCCTTGTAGCCGACCACCAGCACGCCGATGCGCTTGCGGCGCAGGCTCATCGGGAAGGCGTAGCGGTAGCCCGAGGCGTACAGCCGGTGCACAGCGCTGGCCTCGCCCGAAGGCAGCTCGATGCCGGACAGGCTGTGGACGTCGGCCTGCCACAGCTCGTCGGGCAGGCCGTCGGCCGCCACCGGACCGGCGAGCGCCGGCCTGTGCACCAGCGGCACCAGCGATTCGCCGTGCAGCAGCAGCAGGTTGGCGGGCTCGACCTCGAGGCCTGTCTCCAGGCTCTCGAGCAGCGTGGCGCAGAGCTGGTCGAGATCCCGCACCTCGAGCAGCTCGCGACCGGCCGCGGCCAGGGCGCGCCGCTTGCTGAACCGCCCGCGGTACTGCAGCCGCTCGAGCGAGGTGCCGACGTTCTTGCGCACCGGCACCAGCATGCCGGCGATCATCAGTCCGGCGACGAACGACAGCAGGTTGCGAGCCAGCGCCGGCTCCTCGGGCAGCAGGCGGTTGATCGTCAGGTTGGCGAGCGAGAAGCCGACCAGCCCGACCAGCACGGTGAGGCTGAGCGACAGCGAGTCGCGCACGATCACGCCGATGTCCCACAGCTTGTAGCGCAGGATGGCGTAGGCGAAGGTCAGCGGCACCAGACCGAGCGGCACCACGGCGGCGGCGGTGAGCGGGGTGGGGGTGGAGAGGCCGAAGGTGTAGGGCAGCAGGTAGAGGGCCGCGAACGGCAGGTAGCCGCCGGCCAGCCCCACCGCCACCCAGACCGCCTGGCGGTGCTCCTCGGTGCGCTGCCCGCCGCGCAGCCGGACCAGCAGGGTGGCGGCCGCGCCGAGGGCGAACAGCACCAGGTGGATCAGCTCCAGCCGGTCCAGCACGGTGATCGCCGCGGCGATGGCGCCACCGAACAGCCACCGGCCGTCGAGCAGCACCAGGTCGGCCTGCAGCAGCAGCAGGAAGGCGGCCGGCAGGTAGAAGAACGGCACCGCGGAGCGCAGCCGCCGGTTGTCGGTCGGGAACACCGCGAACAGGTGGAGCGTCAGCGGCGCCAGCAGCACCCGCGCCACCTCTTCGAGGATGTAGAGCGCCTTGCCCGTCGGATCGAACGGCCCGCGGACCGCCAGCAGATAGACCAGCGCCGACACCAGGCACCAGAGGTAGAACACCCGCGCCGGCCGCCGCCGGTCGCGCAGCAGGGTGTAGAGGCCGATCGCCAGGTAGACCAGGCCGACCAGAGCGAGCACCAGGTAGACCCAGTCGATGTCGAGCGGCGGCAGGCGGTAGGAGACCTCGAGCACCTCGCCGTCACGCAGCACCAGCAGCTCGCTGGTCGGCCGGCGGCGCAGGGCATCGCTCAGGCTCTCGAGGCGGCCGTAGCCCTCGCCGTCGACCTGCAGGATGCGGTCGCCGGGCGTGAGCTGGGACGGCTCGGCAACCGAAGTCACAAGCCAGGAGCCCTGCGCGGGCTCGACCGACAGGCCGATCGGCTGGAAGCTGTCGAAGCTGCGCTCGAGGCTGACGGCGCCCGCCGCTACCACGGCGAGGGTGAACACCACCGCCGGCAGCAGACGGGCGGCGGCGTGCACTCGAGTTGGTGGCATGGCGCTCCGAATTATCGGAGACGGTTCAAAGCAGGAAGCGTGCCACCGATCGGTTCCTTGAACCGCCGTGAACCCCCTGTACCTGTTGAGGTTTGGCCGACGCACTCCAAGCAATTGAACCACATCCAAGAGGATGGATTCAACGACTTGGTGCGGAAAGACTGTGGAAAAGACCGCCGGCGCTTCAAGGCCGGCAAGCGCGGCTCAGAAGCGGACGCTCAGGCCGCCAGTGATGCGGCGGCGGATCTCGTCCGGGTCCTCGTACTGGCGACCTGCCGGCAGCGAGCCGCGGCTGATCTCCATGTTCAGCTGCAGCGCCAGATCGGAAGCCACCCGCTGCAGGAAGTCGAGGTCCTGGGTCAGCAGCAGCTGGACGCGCTCGAGCTCCATGTCGGCGTGGCGCAGGTTGCGCCGGTGCATCGGACTGAGCTCCTGGGCGAGCTGATGGAAAGCGAGGAAGACGCCCGTCGAGGTGCGCTCGAAGTGGGTGTCGAGCGAGGTCACCATGTAGCGCACCTGGTTCTCGTAGCGAGACCGGTCGGCGGCGGTCAGCACGCCGCCGCCGCCTGCCGCCACGCTCGACTCGAAGCGGGTCAGGACGCCGGGCGACAGCCGGTGCTGGAACTCGAGCTTCAGCTCCGGCAGCTCGTCGCCCTCGACCAGGTAGAGGCTCTCGAAGAAGTTGTAGAAGTCGTCGTCGAAGTAGAGCCGCAGGGTCTCGGCGTAGCGCCGGTGGGTGGCGCCGATGCTGAGCGAGCCGTCGCCGCTGCCGTTGCGGCGGAGGTAGAGCTGGTAGCAGAGCTCTTCACCCTGCTCGCAGGGGGTCGAGTCGGCGAAGTAGACCGGGGTGAAGTACTGCCTCAGCAGCTCGTCACCGTCGGCGCGGAAGCGGCTGGTGACGACGCTGCCGGCCTGCCACTGCCGCCCCAGCTTGAGCACCAAACCGCCGCGCGGTGACAGCCAGACGGTACCGTCGCGCAGCGTGGAGTACAGGCCGTATTCGACCAGCAGCCCGGGGCTGACCTGCAGCCCGCCCCGGCCGTACAGCTCGATCTGCTCATCGGGCGACAGCAAGGCCTCCCGGTCGCGGCCGTACTGGCTCTCGCGCTCCAGGTAGCGGAAGCCGGTCTCGAAGCTGGAGCGCTCGGTGAGATCGGTCAGGAACGAGCCCTCGAGTCGCCACGATCGCGAGGCCAGCGGCGCCGCGTGCGGCGCCCACAGGCCGGTGCTGTAGAAGTTGCTCTCCTGGGTGTACTGGGCGGCGAACTGCGAGACGCCCTCACCGAGCGGCTGCGACCAGCTGACGCGGTGACTCTCCAGGCCGATCTCGGGCAGGCTGCCGTCCATCCGCAGGCGGTTCGACACCGAGCTCAGCTCGACCCGGCCGGACCCCATGCCCTCGAGGTTGACGGTCATCGCCTGGGTGCGCCCGCTCAGCCCGAGGCTCTGCCCGGTGAGCGACTGCAGCTGGCTGAAGTCGCCCTCGATACCGAGGCGGATGTTGCGGATCTCGCCCTCGACGTCCAGCCGCCCGCCGGTGAGCTGCGACGGCGTGTCGCCGTTGAAGCCCTGCGAAACCCCGGTCAGGGCCAGCAGCCGCGCCGCCAGCTGGACCTCCGGCTCGCCGTCGGCGGGCCGCGGCGAGCCGCCCTCGATCAGGCCGAGGTCGCGCAGCACGTCGGGCGGGATCTGCTCGCGGACCGACCAGAAGTTGGCCGTCGAGCTGCCCTCGACCGGGCCCTCGCGCAGCTCCAAATCGACGTACTGGTGGTGGTTGGCGGAGCCTCGGGTGAGGTGCACGATCGCCGGCAGGAAGCCCGACTTGGCGGCGATGATCTTGTACAGACCGGCCGGCAGCGATTCGAACCGGAACCGGCCCTGCTCGTCGGTGACGCCCTTCCACAGCTTGAAATCGGCCAGCTGGTAGGCGTAGACCGCGGCGGAGGCGAGTGGCGCCGCGGAGCCGGTCACCCGACCGGCCAGCGAGCCGCTCTCGACCAGCCCGTCGGCGCCTACCACGCCGCTGGTCGCTGCCAGCAGCGACAGGAAGAGGGCGGCGGTGCGCCTGGATGAAGCCATCGGTCTCACGACCTGATACGCGGCCTCACTCTAGTAAGGATGCTTCCGGGGTGTCAAACGCTCCCCGGAGCCTCCGGTCGAGATCAGCCTCGGATTGTTTGTCCGTCGGCAGAGGCTACCGTCGGACGCGGACAGATTCTACACGAAAACGCCATCCGCGGCTCCCACGGTCCCGGCGGAGCCCCGAAACCCGCCCGCCCGGTCGCTCCCGCCTCTGCCGGCGGGGTGCGCGCGGCCACCAGAGCGACGACCTTGGAGGCGCCGGCCCGGAGCAGCTCGGCGGCGGCCTGGTCGAGGGTGGCGCCGGTGGTGGCCACGTCGTCGACCAGCAGCAGCGACGAGCCGCGCACCGCGGCGCGCGCCGCCCGGCGGGTGCGGAAGGCGCCGCGCACGTTGCGACCACGCTCGGCCCGCGCGAGGGCGGTCTGCGGCCGGGTCGGCCGCCGGCGCCGGAGCGCCGGCACCAGCGGGCGGCCCAGCCGGCGGGCCAGCGGGCGGGCGATGGCCTCGGCCTGGTTGTAGCCACGCACCAGCCGGCGGCGCCAGTGGAGTGGCACCGCGGCGACCGCCTCGACCGGCTCCAGGCGGCGACCGAACCGGCGCGCCAGCGCCGCCGCCAGCTGGCCACCCAGGAACTCGAGGCGGCCGAACTTGAGCGCCCGCACCACCGGCTCGAGGGGTGGCAGATACCACCAGCCGGCGAGCAGGGCGTCGTAGGCCGGTGGCCGCCGCCGGCAGCCGGCGCACAGGTAGCCGGCGGGCACGCCGACCGCCGCCAGCGGCTCGCCGCAGCCGTTGCACACCGGCCCCCGCACCGGCTTCAACCGGCCGCGGCAGGGCAGGCAGAGGCCGAGAGGGAGCGGCCCCGGCCGCTCTTCCCGGTCGCAGCCCAGGCAGACGGGCGGAAACACGAAGTCCAGGATGCGGTTGATCGCCGGGTGTGTGACGGACGGCCCTCCCGAAGCGTAAAGACCCGTGGGGCAGCCGCAACGCCGAGCGCCGGCGGCGCGGTCGCCCCTAACAGACGCGATCCGGGGCCGCTATACTTGCGTTCCCGCCGATCCACCGCCCCTGGAGGAGACCGACTTGAGACAGCCCCTGCTTCCCGTTGTCTGCCTGCTGGCCGCCGTGACGCTGGCGCCGGCCACCGGCGAGGCGCAGCTCGATTATCCGCTGGAGGTGGGGGCGGCCGTCGCCCTCGGAGGCTCGATCGACGAGAGCGACAGCGGACTCGGCAACACCGGCTACCAGGCTTCGATCTCGCTCGGCATCGCCCGCCGCACCAACGTCGGGCTGCGCGTCGGCGAGATCGGCTACGGCACCGGCGAACGCATCGGCCAGCTGCTCCGGCCGACCTTCTCGTACGTCACCGTGGCCGGTGAGTACACCTTCTCCGAGCGGTACTACGAATCGGGCATCTACCTGGGGCTGGGCACCTACCGGCTCGAAGGGTTCCAACCGATCGGCGGCACCACCAGCGACACCAGCGTGGGCCTGGTGCTGGGCATCACCGGCGAGTTCGAGGTCACCAAACGGCTGGGGTTCGTGGTGGAGGTGGCGGGGCATTTGGCCGACTTCCCGGTGGCGCGCTACTTCGCGACGTTCACCGGGGGGTTGGGGTATCACTTCTGAGGGCTTGAGGGCTTGAGGGCTTGAGGGCTCGAGGGCCTGAGGGCCTGAGGGCCTGATCGGGATGACCGGGATCTGGGCCGTCGCCGCGAAGATCGGGCTGTCCGCGCTGCTCGGCGGCGCGGTGGGCGCCGAGCGCGAATGGACCGGCAAGTGGGCCGGGCTCAGGACCCACATGCTGATCGCCGTCGGTTCGGCCCTGCTGACCGACGTCTCGATCCGGATCGGCCCGTCGTTCGCGGCCGGCAGCGCCGCCTGGGATCCCGGCAGGATCGCCGCCCAGATCGTGTCGGGCGTCGGCTTCATCGGCGCCGGGACGATCATCCAGTCGCGCGGCACCGTGCAGGGCCTGACCACCGCCACCGGCCTGTGGGTGGCGTCGGCGATCGGCATCGCGGTGGGCGCCGGCTACTTCCTAGACGCCGCGCTCGGCACGCTGGCGCTGCTCGTGATCCTGGCGGCGCTGCGCCCGGTCGAGAGCCTGATCACGCGCGGCGAGCGGCGGGTGACCCTGGTGCTGGCCGGGGGCGAGCGTCTGCGGGTGGTGGCCGACCTGTTGGATGAGACCGACATCGAGCCCCAACGGATCCACATCCGGCCGGGTGAGGGCGAGCGCGAGGTCACCGTCCGCTTCCGCGGCACGCGTGAGCAGCAGAACAAGCTGATGCTGCTGGCCGCCGACCGCGGCCTGGCGGCCGGATCCGAGCCGGCCGACTGACCACCGGGCCCGCCCCGGCAGCGCCTCGCAGGCCCGCCGGCGGTGAGCCGTCGAGCGCCGATCCGCTAGAATAGGGGTCGCCGACTCCCTTGCCCATCCCCCAGCCAACAGCCCTGCCCGCCGACCGCCACGCCTTCCTGGTGGGCGTCAGCCTCGGAGTCCAGCCGGCGTTCGTGGCCGAGGAGCACCTGGACGAGCTGGCCGAGCTCACCCGCTCGGCCGGCGTCGAGGTGGTGGGGCGCGCCCACCAGCGGCGCTCGCGGCCCGATGCCCGCACCTTCATCGGCGCCGGCAAGGCGCGCGAGATCCAGCTCGCCGCCGACGAGCAGGGTGCCGACCTGGTGGTGTTCGACGACGATCTCAGCCCGAGCCAGGTCAAGAACCTGGAAGCGATCCTCGGCGTCGAGGTCTACGACCGCAGCGCCCTGATCCTCGAGATCTTCTACCAGCGGGCGCGCACCCGCGAGGCTCGCACCCAGGTCGAGCTGGCCCAGCTGTCCTACATGCTGCCGCGGCTCACCCGCCAGTGGACCCACCTGTCGCGCCAGATGGGCGGCATCGGCGGCCGCGGCGGCGAGGGCGAGACCCAGCTCGAGGTCGACCGCCGGATGATGCGCAAGCGCATCGCCCAGCTGCGCCGCGACCTCGAGAAGATCGAGCGCACGCGCGAGGTGCAGCGCCACGGCCGGCGGGGCGCGCCTCTGGTGGCGCTGGCCGGCTACACCAACGCCGGCAAGTCGACCCTGTTCAACCGGCTGACCCGCGCCGGCGTCAAGGTCGAGGACCGCCTGTTCGCCACCCTCGACTCGAAGCTGAGGCGGGGCGCTCTCGATTCGAACGGCTCGATCGTGGTGTTCAGCGACACCGTCGGCTTCATCCGCAAGCTGCCGCACCACCTGGTGGCGTCGTTCAAGAGCACGCTGGAGGAGATCGCCGAGGCCGAGGTGGTGCTGCACGTGGTGGACCGCAGCAACCCGCGCTGGGAGGAGCAGATGGAGGTCGGCCGCGAGGTGCTGGCCGACCTCGGGGTGGTGGAGGAGCGGGTGCTGACGGTGTTCAACAAGCTGGACCAGGTGAACGGCTCCGGGCCGAACGGCGCCGATGCGCTGCCGGTCTCGGCGCTCACCGGCGAAGGGGTCGACGAGCTCAAGTCAGCGATCCGCGGCCGGCTGGCGCCGCGCGGCTGAGCGCAGCTCGAAGCTCCTGGGCCGCCGCCGACGCCGGCACCGCTGAGCCGGTGCATACTGTCGGCCGTGACCCGCCGGCCGTCCCCGCGCGCCCTGGCGACGCTGCTCGGGCTGAGACGCAGCATCGTCGGCATGCTGGTGATGGTGGTGCTGGTGGGGATGGGCGAGCGG
>JBFGNS010000156.1:0-9887 GCA_041574955.1 Thermoanaerobaculia bacterium
CCGGTCCGGACCGATTGTACGCGGCGGCTCACCGGCGGTGCTCGCTGCCCCGCCCGCTGTGCGCAGGCAGGCCGCTACGGAGAGATCACGGCTCCAGCCGCCTCGTCCCGGGCGCCGGCCGCGGCAGCGGCGTCGGTCGACGCCCGCCAGCGGAACGCCGTGACGCTCGAGAGGTCGCGCACCACCAGCTGGTCACCGCTGACCGCGAGGTGCGCCCAGGTCGGCCGGTCGCTCACCTGGCGGCGGTCGAGCAGCGCCAGCTGCGCGGGGCTCGCGGCGATCAGGAACAGCTCGCCGCGGTCGTTGAGGGCCAGCAGCTTCCCCGCCTGGACGACCATGCTCCAGTACTTGCCCATCGGCTGGGAGACCCACCGCTCTCGCCCGGTCGACAGCTCGAGGCAGACCAGCCTGCCGTTGCCCAGGTGCAGGTAGGCGTGGCCGTCGACCACCACCGGGCTCGACATGTAGCCGTGGCTCTTGTGGGTCCACAGCTCGGCCGCGGCGAGACCGGACGGGCCCTCATCGATGCCGAAGAGGAAGGTCCTGTTGCGGTAGCTGCTGGTCAGGATCCGGTCGCCGGCGACGGTCGGCGTCAGGATGTTCATGCCGCGGAAGTGGGGCACGTCTCGCGACCAGAGCAGCTCGCCGCTCTCGGGATCGACGCCGTTCAGGGTCTCACGCGTCTGGACCACCAGCTGGCGCCGGCCGGCGAGGGTGGCGAGAACGGGCGACGAGAAGGCCCCGCTGCGCATGATGTCGCCGTCGTTCTCGAGCGTCCGCCAGACCGTCTCACCGGTCGTCTTGTCGAGCTTCACCACCGAGTTGGCGGCCTGCACGTAGAGATGGGCACCGTCGATCAGGGGAGAGCTCGCGAAGCCGAAGTCAGGCACCGCGGTGCCGAAACGGGCCGGAAAGTCGACCCGCCAGAGCTCCTTGCCGCTGGCGGCGTCGAGCTTCACCAGCACCTCTTCCATGCCGCCGACGTACACCGCCTCACCGTCGTGCGCCGGGGTCGAGCGGATCCAGTCGCCGTTGGACCGGGCGAAGAACGGCACGCTGCCCTGCGCGGGCCACGACGAGCGCCACAGCTGCCGTCCGTCCGCGCGGGAGAGCGCACGCACCGACTCTTCGCCGCCGACCGTTTCCGCCACGAAGACGCGGTCTCCGACCACCAGCGGCCCCGCATAGCCCCTCCCCAGCTCCACCTGCCAAAGACGCTGGAGGCCGGCCAGATCGTCCGGCCAGCCGTCGCCCTCGATCCGGCCGTCGCGACCGGGGCCGCGCCACTGGTTCCACTCCTGGTCCGGCGCTCCCGGGTCGGGGAGCTTGCCCGCCGAAGCCGCCGGGGCGGCGAGCAAGAGCAGTAGCAGAAAGCCGGGGACGGGCGCGAGCCCAATCGCTCTCCTCATCACGAACTCTCCTGTGGACGATTTGGATCAGTGACCCCGATGCGGCCCGGGAGAGGCCGCCGGGTCTTTCCTTCGCACCCGCGCCGCGGCCGGATGCGCCTCCGGGTCTTCCGGCCCCGCGGCCCGGCCGGACCGACCCGCCTACCGCGGCTCGGCAGTCGTGGCGGCCACCGCTCGCGACCCGCCGACGGGCCGAAGGCAGACCATCTCGCTGCGGTTGCGCAGGTAGATGCGGCCGGCGGCGACCGACGGCGGCGTCCAGCTGCGGCCCGAGAGCACCTGGCGCCGGTCGAGGACGTCGAACTGCTCGCGGCTGGGTCGCGCCAGGTACAGCTCGCCATCCTCGCTCAGCACCATCAGGTGGCCGCTCACCAGGATGACCGACCCCTTGCCCAGGCCTCGCTGGCGCCACAGTCGGGTGCCGTCGGCGGCGTCGACCGCCGCCAGGTTCGACTCGTCGAAGCCGTACAGCACGCCGGCGTGGTGGACCGAGTTGTTGAAGTGGTTCCGCATGACGCGGCTGCGCCACAGCTCGCGGGGATGGAGCCGGCCGTCGCGGGCGGTCACCTGTAGCATCACCGCGCCCTGGTCGTAGCCCGCCGACAGGAACACCCGGTCGCCGCCGATCACCAGCGGCGAGGCGGCGTTGACGCCGTCGTAGGTCGGCCAGTCCCAGCTCCACAACAGCTCGCCGGCAAC
The DNA here is from genome assembly GCA_041574955.1 of Thermoanaerobaculia bacterium. Taxonomy (GTDB): domain Bacteria; phylum Acidobacteriota; class Thermoanaerobaculia; order Multivoradales; family JAHEKO01; genus CALZJC01. The sequence continues at coordinate 2,109 of JBFGNS010000156.1, forward strand.
GGGCTCGACGGCAAACAGCTTGGAGGCGGTGAGAAACAGGATCTGCTCCCGCCCGGCGAGCCGGGCGCGGATCGGCGAGGCGTAGGCGGCCCGGTCGTCCTGCGTTGCCCAGGCCGGCTCACCCGTGTCGAGGTCGAAGGCGGCGACCGCGCGGCCGGCCGGCCCGCCGACCGGCAGATGCACGCGATCGCCGACGATGAGCGCCGACGCCGCGTAGCCCTCGACCGGGAAGCGGCCGGCCATTCGCCGGCGGACCGGCTGGCGCCAGACCACGCGACCGGTGTCCGCCGCCACCGCGATCAGGTCGCCCTCGGCCGCCATCACCACCAGCAGCCCGCCGGCCAGGCTGGGGGTCACCCGCGGCCCGAGGCCGCCGTACCAGTCGCGCGGCGCGGGCCCGAGGCGCAGCCGCCACCGCTCCGAGCCGTCCGCGGCGTCGACGCTGAACAGGTACTCCGAGCCGCCGTCCGAATCGAGCGAGTAGACGGCGCCCGCGGCGACCGCGAGCCCCGAGTATCCTTCGCCCACCGGCCGGCGCCAGCACGGCTCGAGGCCGCGCTCCCGCCAGCCCGCCACCAGCCGCTCGTCCTCGGTCGTACCGTCGAGGGCCGGACCCAGAAAACGGGGCCAGTCGCCGCGGGCTCCGCTCGCCAGCAAGGCCGCCAGGGTGAGCAGCAGCAGGAGCCGCCCGACGCCGTCTTTCGAGGCCATGCTCAGGTTACGGTGCCGGCTCGCCGGGGGTTTCCGGCTCGCCCACGAGCTCGGAGCGGCAGCGGCGCACCGGCGAGTCGTCCGGTGCCGCGACTCAGAGCATCTCGACGAAGCGCGCCAGCTCGTCCCGCGGCAGGTCCGAGCACAGGGTGCGCGGCAGACGGGGCGCCGACAGGTCGACCGGGGCACGGCAGCCGGTGAGGGAGGCCAGGATCGGTGGGCGCTGGCGGAGCAGGCAGCGCCTGACCGCCCGCTCGGTGCCCAGGTCCGCCCATTCGCAGCCGTCGAGCCGTAGAGCCAGCAGCTCCTCCGCGGCCCCCTGCAGCAGGTCGGCGGACAGGTCGACCGGCTCCAGGGCTCCGTAGATCCGGTGCAGCTCGTCGCCCGCCAGCTCGCCGTGCGCCAGCGGCGCGCGGAACCTCTCGGGCAGAACCGAATGGCGCCTGAAGAACTCCAGCAGATCCTCCGACCGCGCCACCAGGATCATGGAGCTCACCAGGGCGCCACGCTCGAAAAGCCAGGCCGCCTTGCCCGGGGACGGCTTCTCGTGGAACGACACGACGCGGTGGAGGGGGCTGTCAGCCGCGACGGCGCCGAGCTCCATCCAGCCCAGCTCGGGGTCCGGCGCCGCGGCCTCGACGCCCAGCAGCACCACGCCGCCGGGCCGCCGCCCGATCTCGCCGGCAGCGCGCTTCAGGGCTGCGGCGAGCCGGTCCTCCCTGCCGAAGTAGTGGTCGGAGGGCAGCACCACGACCCGCGCTCGGGGGTCGCGCCGATGGATCGCCAGCAGCGGCAGGAAGAGGCCGACGGCGGTGCCGCGGTCCGCCGGCTGCACCACCACGTTCTCCCGTGGCAGATCGGCGAGCTCGCGAGACCACCAGTGCTCGTGGGCTCGATCCACCACCACCAGCTGGCGGTCGCGGGGCGCCTGCTTGTCGGCTCGCGCCAGCGCGATCTGGAGCAGCGAGCGCTCGCCGCGCAGCGCACAGTACTGCTTGGGCACCGTACGGCCGTAGGCGTCGGATGTCAGCGTTCGCAGCCGGCGGCCAGCGCCGCCGGCCAGCACCACCACCCAACGCTGGCCCTCTCGCTCCCTCCCGGCTCGCGCCATGACGACCTCCTCGCGGCACCACCCGCCTTCCGTATACGCCGTCGCACCCGTCTTGTCGCCATCCCGGCTAGTGGGGCGCCGCACCACCCCGATGGACGGGCGAAACGAGGGCAGACCGCACCCGCCGGAATCCGGAGCCCGACTCATCCAATTCGTCCAAATCGACGAAAAGACTCTTTAGTCGCAGAAGACTTGACACATCGCCCAAGCTCCTCTACACTCCATTTGAACGATTTGAACGATTTAAGGACGAAACCCATGCACCCCCACCAGACAGCGCTCACCCTCCTGCCCCTGCTGCTGATGGCCGGCTGGTCGCCGGCCGCAGCCAACGAGACCCGCACCTACTCCGCCTCGGCCTTCTCGCTCGATGGCGGCGAGCTGCTCTACACCGAAACGCACACGGAGGTCTGGACCGTGGACGGCCTCGCCAGGCGTCAAGTGCGCTACGAGGATCCCGCGGGTCGACTGATCGCCGAGAAAGAGGTGCGCTACGGCAACGCCGTCGAGGCGCCCTCGTTCGAGATGACCGACTTCCGCATCGGCCTCAAGGAAGGAGCCGAGGTCGCGGCTGAAACCGTCGTCCTGTTCTCGGGCCCGACCGACAAGCCGGTCGACGAGCGCCGCATCGACCGGCCCCGCGGCGCCGTGATCGACGCCGGCTTCGACGCCTTCATGCGACAGAACTTCTCCAGCATCGCCGCCGGCGAGAAGCTCGAATTCGAGTTCGCCGTGCCGGCCATCCAGCGGTTCGTCAAGTTCCGTCTGGTGCCGCAAGGCCGAACCGACTACCGGGGCGAGCCGGCCCTCAGGGTCGAAATGAAACCCGCCAACGCCCTGGTGCGGCTGCTGGTCGACCCGATCGATCTCGTCTACGGGCTGGACGGCCGCCTGCTCGAGTTTCGCGGCCTCGCCAACGTGTGCGACGAGGACGGCGAGCGGTACCAGGCCCGTATCGTCTTCGACTACCCCGACGGCGGCCGCGAAGCGCCGACGCTCACCACCGCCTCCTGACTGACCCGCCACCGCTTGCCTCCGCCAGCCCGTGGAGTGGCCTGATGAACCTGACCGACCTGATCCCGACCTTCCGATCCCGCTCTCGGCAGCCCCGCCCCAGCTCCAGCGCCACCGCGCCGGATGGGAACGGCTCTCTGCTGCTCAACGTCGCGCTGTCGCAAGCTGGCTGGTTCGCCTGTGTGCTGGGCGCGGCCGGCGGCTGGGGGACGGCCGGCGCGGCCATCGCCTTGCTGCTGGCTCTCGCCCACCTCGGCCTCGCCGACCGGCCCGGGCGCGAATGGCCGCTCCTGCTCTACGCCGTGGCGCTGGGCCTCGTGCTCGACACCTTCCACGCCGCGACCGGCATCCTCGACTTCCGGGGCCACGAGGCCGGCACCCTGGCACCCCTGTGGATCCTGGCACTCTGGCTCCAGTTCGGCACCACCCTCCACTTCAGCCTGCACTGGCTGTCGCGCCGCTATCCGCTGGCCGCGCTGCTGGGGCTGATCGGCGGACCGCTCGCCTTCCTCGGCGGCGAGCGTCTCGGCGCCGCCGCCTTCGGCGAGCCGCGCGCCCTGTCGATCGCCGTCCTGGCCGTATCGTGGGCGGTGGCCATGCCGGTCCTGGTGGCCGTGGCCGACCGCCTGGGAGGACGCGGCCGCTATGTCAGCCCGTTCTCCCTCGAGCCGGCCCGAACCTCTTCGCTGGCACGCCGGACCGTGGCACCCCGGACCGTGCCGATCGACCCTCGCGGCGGCCCGAACAAGCGCGACGCCGCATAGCCGTTCGACCCGGCAAGGGCGATCCGCGAGAAGCGCCGCGCCAGCGCGGAGGCACCCCTAGCCGGCCACCAGCGACCGCGCTGTCACCAGGATCACCCAGCCGATCCCCGCCACCCAGGCGGCCATCCAAACGGCTGTCAGCACCTCTCTCTCCCAGACGGAGAGCACCAGGTCGAGGGCCAGCCCGAGCCAGAGCCAACCGAACACCAGCAGCACCGGGAGCCCCGCCGCGCGCGGCGGAATCAGGCCGGCGCTGGCCACCACGAAGGCGGCGACGGTCAGTGCGAACAGGCAGAAGAACAGCGGCCGGCTCGTCAGCACGAAGAAGACGAACGCCCGGATTCGCTTCACGTGGGTCCGTGACAGCCGCCCGCGGCGGGCCGCGGCAAAGCGCGCGCGAACCTGCTGCAGCTCCGATCGCAGATGCCGGCCGGCTGGCGGAACGACCTTCTCCCCCCGGCCGCGAACGGGCTCACCGAGCCAGGTCTCGAGCGCGAAGGCGAAACCGCCGAGGTGCCAAGCCAGCTGGGACGAAAGGCCGATCATCACGAAGCGCCAGCGGGAGATCTCGGCGCCCCCGCTCAGCAGGTAACGCGCGCGCGCCGCCAGCAGGGGCTCCCGGCCGACCTCCGGGACGCCGGCGCGAGCATCGAGTCCGAACCCCAGGGTCAGCGCGACGGCCAGCATGGCGAGCGCGATGCAGACCGGCAGGAGCACACGCCACAGGCCGGGAAGGACCACCGGCCGCGGCGCAAACCGCAGCCCACCTCTCAGGTGCGCCGCTACCCAGGTGGCCACGAAAGCCGTGAGCCCCACCACCCAGGCGCCCCCCGTCAGCAACAGGGTGCCGAGGAAGCTCAGCGCGTAGGCGGCCAGGATCGCGACGAAGAACGCCGCGACGAGAGGTTCCACCACGCGCGAGCTGAGCCGAATCGCCGTCTCCCCCGCCGGCCCGCAACGGCCGGCACCGAGTCATCGCACCGGGTCATCATCGCAGGTCGCGACCTCCGAGCGCCGCTGCCGGGCGTCCACAACGCCCGGGAGGACGGCAGCCCGGGCCCCTAGAACCGGCTCGACCCAACCGCCCGTGCCGGAGGGGCGACCCGCGCAACGGCCAGCGACGCAGCGACCGTCCGGCCCCGGCTCACCAGCGGTAGGTGATCCCCACCCCGGCCTCGGTCTGCTGCAGCGTCCCGCCGAGCCGCTCCGGCAGGTCGTGCCAGAACGAGCGCCCCTCGACACGCACGGCGAGGTGACGGGCGAGCCCGATGCTCACGCCGCCGGCCAGGCTGGCCGAGAAGACGTCTTCATCCACCCGTGTCGCCGCGATGCCCGGGAAGAACGGGCGGTCGTAGGCCACGGCAGACGACTCGAACCAGGTACGGCCCACGGCGCCGGCCACGAACGGTCGCAGCCGCTCCCCGTCCCACTGGCGCCGCAACCCGAGCTGGGCCGTGCTGGACTCCCAGCTCTCCGGCGCCAGCACCACCTCGGGTGGCACCCGGCTCGACGACAGGGACAGCCGGCCGTCCTGCCGGCTCAGCAGGCCTTCGACGGCCCACTGCCGGGAGAACGGCACGTCCACGATCAGGGACGGTAAAGCCTCGCCGTCCCCGGTCGAGGCGTCGGCCAGCAGGCAGGGGGTGGTGATGCAGGCCAGGCTGACCGGCGAAGACGGGTCGATGCGGGCCTCGATCGGAAAGCTGGCGTCGCCGCTCCTGAGGCCGGCGGTGAGGGTGATCTCGACGCTGGCGCGGGTCGCCGCCGGCACTACGAGCGCACCGAGGACGACGAGCAAGGCGGTTGGAAAGCGCATGGCTTGGTTCCTTGGTAGAAGGCTCCGCGACAGGCGGGACCTCTCGCGTATTCATCAAGCAAAGTGGATACCACTGCAACGTCCCCTGCCGCCGCGCCGGGTCGAGCGGCGGGTGTCGCTCGCGGACCCGGGTGGAGGCAGCTGGAGGAGATACCTGCGGTGCCGGAGCCGGCCGGTCAGCCACCCGATCGGCTGGCCGACCTCACCCGAGCGGTCTCACTCGGCCCCGGACTCGGCCCGCTCCGGTTCCGGCGGGCCGCTCGGCCGGTGCCACATGTCGTAGCGCATCCGCCAGGCGCCGTCGCCCTGCCGCACCCAGACCACCAGGTAGCGCCCGGATGCCGTGACCGGCGGCGCGTCACCGCGCTGGCTCGTGCTGTGCCAGGTGCCGACGTCGACCGCCATGTCCCCCGCCACGACCAGCTCCGACGACTCCATGGCGTGCGCGACCTGGCGACGCCCCGGGCCCCAGGCGAAGTAGCGAGCCGCCGCTTCGCGCCCGCGGAACTCGCCGCCCGGCGGCAGCAGCACCGCGTCCTCGGTGTACAGCTCCGCTATCGCCCGTGAGTCGTTCCGTACGTAGGCGTCGGAGAAAGCGCGGCTGGCCGCCGCGATCGCGGCCCGGTCGGCCGCACCGGCCTCCGGCGGATCGGCCGCCGCGGCAGATCCCGGGCCGCTGCCGCAAAGAGCGAACACGAGCGCTGCCACCAGCCCGGGCGCGAGTCGTCGCATGGCCTCTCGAGTGTCCACCGTGCTGGTAGTCCAGTCCTGGAACGAACGCGGATCCTAGCCCGCCTTGTGCAGCGGCAGCCCGTCGACCGCCCGCTTCGCCGCCTGCGCCGTCGCCAGCCCCACCACCAGGCCCGTCACGCCGAGGAAGGTCGCGAAGCCCGCCGGGCTGCCGAGGCCTCCGATCAGCAGGTCGGCCGCCAGCCCGCCCGCCGGCAGCCCGGCGCCGAAGGCGGCCGTGCAGCGACCGGTCCAGCCCGCGGGGGCGCCGCCGTACGGCCGCAGGGCAATGCGCTGTGTCGCACCCACGGCCAGGCCCGTCAGGGTGCCGATCACCGCCAGGCTGAGCACCCTGCCCGCCGGGCCACCGCCCACCAGCCGCATCTGCTCCCCCGTGATCGCGCGCCCAACGACCTCGACCAGCACGACGCCGAGGGTCATGCCGACCCCGAGCGCCGCCGCCGAGGCCGCCACCCAGCGCACACCGGCGCGATGCCACCGCCAGACGGCCAGCCACTGCGACGCCCCGAACAGCGAGCCGGCCAGCGCCAGCATCACCGGCGTGACCAGGACCATCCCGACCAGCGCTTCGATCTGGCCTGCAAGCCCGAGACCGGCCGCGATTCCGACCACCAGACCCAGCGCCGACAGCACCACCCAGCGCACCTCGAATCCGGACACTCGACTGCTGGAGCTCTGGCTCATGAATCCTCCTCGACCGGCCGGTCCGTCAACCCGCGCGGAGCACGAGCCGGTCTCGCTGGCCTGCGGTTGGACTCTCGCAGTATACGGCCGCGCCGCAACGGTGCCGTCTCGAAGTCGACACGCCGCGCCGCGCCGACGGACGGGGTCTGGCACCGCGCGGCCCGGCCCCTAGTACGAGCCGTCGAGGCTCGCCTGCTCCTCGGGCGACAGCACCTCGCGGATCCTGGCGCTGTCGTAGAACGAGCGGATCTCCACGATCGTGTCGCCCGCGACGCGCACCCAGTCGCACGACTCGACGACACCCTTGGGCGTGCGGTTGTCGAACCGCACAGCCGCCACGTCGCCGGTGGCGATCGTCTCGAGGATACGGAGCTCGGCGACGCTCTTGCGCGCCATCGGCTCGATCGCCGTCAGGTAGGTGTCGCGATCGTCGAACCGGCCGAACGGGCTGACGTGGACGAAGTCGGGCGCCAGGTGCGCCCGCAGCCACTCCATGTCGAACCGCTTCCAAGCCTCGATCCAGCCCTCGGCCAGCTCCGCGCTGCGCTCGCTCATCGTCGCCTCCGTCATGCCCGCTAGTCGCCGGGCTGCTCCTCAGGGGTCGAAACGGCCCGCTCGCCCGCCGGCTTCTGGAACCCGGCCCAGCGCTCGACCAGCCATCGCGACCGAACCAGGACGAACCCGCCCACCCCCAGCGTGACGACCGCGTAGAGCGTCTCGAAGAAGGTCGAGCTGCTAAGAAACGCCTCCCTCTCGGTCTCGGCTCCCGCGCGCAGCACCCACAGGACGCTGACCAGCTTGTCCACCAGCTGCGGGATCGCCCCCATCACCCAGACCGCGCCGACCACCGAGAACGCCACCGCCTGGACCGCGCCAGCGGGCGAGGTGAGCTCGAGATCGTCGGCGCTGCTGAACAGGAAACGCGCCAC
>JBFGNS010000157.1:0-9701 GCA_041574955.1 Thermoanaerobaculia bacterium
AGCTCGAGTCGCTGCGCGCGGCGCGGGCGGCAGGGGCCGAGCGGGTGGAGGAGCTGACCGCCGAGCAGGCGGCGCGGGCCAATGAGCTGGCGTCGGCGAGAGAGACGTTGGCGGAGGTGTCGGCTGAGCGGGACGATCTGCAGTCGGCGCTGGCGGCCGAAGGGTCTCGCCTGTCGGCGGTGACGGCTGAGCGAGACGCTCTGTCGTCGGAGCTGGCCACCGAGCGCACCCGGTTGTCGGCGGTGACGGCGGAGCGGGACGAGCTGGGCGAGGAGCTGTCGTCGGAGCGTGCGGCCCGCGAGAGCCTGTCGTCGGAGCTCGAGTCGCTGCGCGCGGCGCGAGCGGCGGGCACCGAGCGGACGGAGGAGTTGATCGCCGAGCAGGCGGCGCAGGCCGGCGAGCTGTCGGCGGCGCGACAGGAGCTGGCGGCGGTGTCGGCCGAGCGCGCCGAGCTGGTCGCCGAGCTGGCTGCGGAGCGCTCCCGGTTGTCGGCGGTGACGGCGGAGCGTGACGAGCTGGGCGAGGAGCTGTCGTCGGAGCGTGCGGCCCGTGAGAACCTGTCGTCGGAGCTCGAGTCGCTGCGCGCGGCGCTGGCGGCGGGCACCGAGCGGACGGAGGAGCTGATCGCCGAGCTGGCTGCCAAGAGCTCCCGGTTGTCGGCGGTGACGGCTGAGCGTGACGAGCTGGGCGAGGAGCTGTCGTCGGAGCGTGCGGCGCGCGCGGGTTTGTCGTCGGAGCTCGAGTCGCTGCGTGCGGCGAGGGCGGCGGGCGCCGAGCAGGCGGATGAGCTGGCCGCGGAGCAGGCGGCCTTGGCCGGTGAGCTGGCAGCGATGCGCGAGGAGCTGTCGTCGGTCGCCGCCGAGCGCGACGAGCTGGCGGCGGCGCTGCCGGTGGAGCGCACGCGGGCGACCGGGCTCGACCGGGAGCTGGCCGAAGCCCGGGCTGCCGCGGCGAAGCTGAGCGGCGCGCTCGAGCAGGCCCGTGCCGAGCTGACGGCGGCGCGCCAGGACGCCGAGCGCGCCGAGTCGAGCGGCGCTTCGGAGCTGGCCGCGGTCGCCGCGCAGCGGGACGAGCTGGCCGGTGAGCTGTCGGTGGAGCGCACGCGGTCGGCCGAGCTGGCCGAGGAGCTGGCCGCCGCTCGCGCCGGCGGTGACGCGCTCAGGTCGGCGCTCGAGCAAGCGCGCGGCGAGCTGACGGCGGCGCGGCGGGGCGCCGAGCTGGTAGAGGAGCTGAGCGCGGAGCGGGCGGCCCGGGCCGGTGAGCTGGCGGCGGTGAGCGCGGAGCGCGACGCCCTGAGCGCCGAGCTCGCCGCCTTGCGCGCGGTGCTGGCGGAGCGCGACGAGCTGCTGGCCGCGGCCGCCGGTGAGCGGACCGAGCTGTCCGCCGGGCTCGACGAGCTGCGGCGCGAGAGCGCCGCCAGCGAGGAGCGTCTGACCGCCGCGGCGGAGTCGTTGCGCTCGCGGCTGGCGGTGGCCGAGGCCGAAGCGACGGAGCAGGCCGAGCTGGCGGCGCGCCGGGAGGCCGAGCTGTCCGCCCTGCGCGCCGCGCGTGCCGCGGGCGAGGAGCGTTTGGGTGAGCTGTCCTCCGTCGAACAAGAGCTGGCGGCGGTAAGCGCCGAGCGCGACGAGCTCGCCGGAGTGCTGGCGGCGGAGCGCTCGCGGCTGGCCGAGCTCGGCGAGGAGCTGTCCAGCAGCCGGTCGCAGGCGGATCAGCTCGCTGGCGCCGTCGAGGGCGAGCGGGCGGCTGCCGCCGCCGCCGGGGAGAAGCTGGCCGCGACCGAGGCCGAGCTAGCCGCCGAGCGCTCCGCCGCCGAGCGTCTGGCAGCCGAGCTCGAGGAGCTGAGAGGCCGGCTCGCTGCCACCGCGGCGGCGGCCGCCCGGCAGGCCGAGGAGCTGGCCTCCGCTCGCTCCGACGGGCGGACCCTGGAGGAGCAGGCCGAGGCGGCGCGGCAGAGCGCCGAGCGCCTGGCGGCGGTGTCTGAAGAGCGCGACTCTCTGGCGGCCGAGCTCGAGCGGCTGAGGACCGAGCGCTCGGCCGGTGCAGAGCGTCTGGCGGCCGAGATCGATGAGCTCCGCGCGCGGCTGGCCGCGGCCGCTCAGGCGGCCGAGGAGCAGGAGGTGCGGCGGTCGGCGCTGGCCGACGAGCTGAGCGAGGAGCGCGGCCGGAGCGAGCGTCTGACGGCCGAGCTCGCGGCGGTGGCGGCCAGCTCGGAGCGGTCGGTCGAGGCGCGCGAGGCGGCCCGCCAGACCGCCGGAGAGCTCGGCGAGGCGCTGGCCGCCGAGCGCGCGGAGCGCCAGCGGCTGGAGCGGGAGCTGGCCGCGTCCCGGTCGTCGGCCGAGGCCGCCGCCGCCGAGCTCGAGCAGACCACGGCCGTGCTCTCCGGTCGCGAGGGCGAGCTCGGCGAGCTGCGGGCCGAGCTCGCAGCCGAGCGGTCCGCCAGGCAGGAGCTCGCCGCGTCGCTGAGCGCGGAGCGGGCGGAGGCGGAGCGACTGGCGGACGCGCTGTCGGCGGCGCGCCACCAGGCCGCGGCGGGCGATCCGCAGCTCGAGGCCGAGAGCGAGCGGCTGCGCGTCAGCCTCGACGAACTGCGGCGCACCACCGAGGAGCGGCTGGCGCAGGCGAGCGCCGAAGCCGAGGGGCTCCGCCGGCTGCTGAGCGAGGCCGAGGCGGAAGGCGCCGCCGCCAACCGCCGCCTCGAGCGTCTGGCGACCGACCTCGAGGCGTTGCGCGCCGCGCCGCCGGCCGGGGACCAGGCGTCCGGCGAGGCGGCCGCCGCCGAAACCCGGCTGCTCAGGCACCGGCTGGAGGCGCTCGAGTGGGCCCTAGCCCAGCTGGTGCTGGCCGGCGCCGACGCCAGCGCCCTCGAGCCGTCGGGCGCCCCGCGGCGCTGATCGGCCGCCGCCGCCCATGGCCGTCATCCTCGGCATCAACGCCTTCCACGCCGACTCGGCCGCCTGTCTGGTGGTCGACGGCAGGCTGGTGGCTGCGATCGCCGAGGAGCGGTTGGGCGAGCGGCGCAAGCACTGCCCGCGGTTCCCCGCCCACGCCGTCCGCCGGGTGCTGGCCGAGGGCGGGGTGAGGCTGCGCGACGTCACCCACGTCGCGATCGCTCGCCGGCCGACCGCCAACCGCGGCGCCAAGGCGCGCTGGGTGCTGAGGCACCCCTGGCGCGGCGTGCGCGCCGCGCGCGAGAACTGGGCACGGCGCGGCCGCACCGCCGGCGGCCTCGAGCGGCTGGCCGAGGTCTGCGACGAGGACCCGGCGCGCGTCAGCTTCGAGACCGTGCCGGTCGAGCACCACCTGGCGCACATCGCCAGCGGCTACTACCTGTCGCCGTTCGACGGCCTCACCGCCGGTTTCTCCTACGACGCCTCGGGCGACTTCGCCAGCGTCATGGCGGCGCGCTGCGAGGGCCCGCGGATCGAGGTGCTGGACCGCGTGACCTTGCCCCACAGCCTGGGGTTCTTCTACACCGCGCTGTGCCAGCTCATCGGCTTCGACCGCTTCGGCGAGGAGTACAAGGTGATGGGGCTGGCGGCCTACGGCGAGGACCGGTTCGCCGACGCCATGCGGCTGCTGCTGCGCCTGGTGCCGGGCGGCTGGTTCCGGCTGGCGGAGCCGTTCTTCGGCATGCACGAGGGGGGGCAGAGCGGCGCCGAGGACGAGGCCGACCGGCCGGTCCTGGGGCGGCTGTACACGGAGCGGATGACCGGGCTGCTGGGGGCCGAGCGTCGGCGCGAGGAGCCCGTCGGCCGGCGCGAGCAGGACATCGCCCGCTCCACCCAGCGCCGGTTCGAGCAGGCGGCGCGCCACTGCCTCGAGCGGCTGGCGCGGCTGGTGCCGGGGACCTCGCGGCTGGCGATGGCCGGCGGCTGCGCCCTCAACGGCGTGTTCAACGCCCGCATCCCGCGCGACACTCCGTTCAGCGAGAGCTACATCCAGCCGGCGGCCTCCGACGACGGCACCTGCCTGGGCGCGGCGTTCTACGTCTGGCACCAGGTGCTGGGCCGCGAGCAGCGCTTCCCCATGAACCACGCCTACTGGGGGCCGGAGTATCCGGACGAGCGCTGCCGCCGGGTCGCCGAGTCGTGTGGCCTGCCGCTCGACAGCCTCGATCGGGGCGAGCTGGTCCCGGCGGTGGCCCGGCTGCTCGCCGAGGGGCAGGTGGTGGGCTGGTACCAGGGACGCAGCGAGTGGGGGCCGCGGGCGCTCGGCAACCGCTCGATCCTGGCCGACCCGGCGCGGCCCGGCGTCCAGCAGCTGATCAACGACAAGATCAAGCGGCGCGAGTCGTTTCGGCCGTTCGCGCCCTCGGTGCTGCGCGAGCTGGTCCCCGAGTACTTCGAGCAGGCGATCGACAGCCCGTTCATGATGCACGTCGTGCCGTTCCGGCCGCGCTGGCGCGAGCGGCTGCCGGGCGTCGTCCACGTCGACGGCACCGGCCGGCTGCAGAGCGTCGCGCGGGAGACCAACGAGCTCTACTACGACCTGATCGCCGAGTTCAGGCGCCGCACCGGTGTCGGAGCTCTGCTCAACACCAGCTTCAACGAGAACGAGCCGATCGTCGACACCCCGGAGCAGGCGCTGGACTGCTTCCTGCGCACCGACCTGGACGCCCTGGCGCTGGGGCGCCATCTGTTGGTCAAGCCGGCGCCGGCCGGTTAGTCGGCGCCGCTACGGCTCCAGCGGCTGGCGCAGCACCCGCGCCATTGCCGCCGGGTCGCGCAGCATCTCGTCGAGCGTGTCTCGCAGGTGGCTCACCAGCTCGGCGTCGGCGTCGGCGATCAGGTCGCGGCGCTCCTGCGGGTCCGAGGCCAGCTCGTACAGCTCCTCGCGGGCGTCGTACCGAGCGCTCGAGTAGCGAAGGTACTTGAAGATCTTCCCCTCGCGCCGCAGCAGGAGCGCGTGCGAGCCGTCCGCCGGTGCCACCGTGGCGAAGGCGTAGCGCGGGCCGTCCGGCCGCAGCAGGCTGACGCCGTGCCACGAGGCCGGGATCGGCAGACCGAGCCGATCGACGATCGTCGGCGCCAGGTCGATCTGGCGGGCGAACTCGAGGTTGGCGTAGGACGAGGGGTCCGGGTCGTAGACCAGGACAGGGATCCTCAGGTACAGCTGATAGAGCTCGGGGAAGTGGCCGTAGATCCGCTCGCGCCTTTCCCCCAGAGCCTCCCCGTGATCGCTCGCGATCAGCACCAGGGCGTCTTCCAGGTAGCCCTTGGCCGCCAGCCGCTCGAAGATGCCCTCGACGGTGTCGTCGGCCAGCACCACTCCGTTGTCGTAGAAGTTGACCGCCTGCCCGCGGTCGGGGCGGCCGACCACCGACAGAAGCCAGGCGCTGCTGTCGGCGGGCAGGTAGAGGTTGTGCCGCGGCTGACGCGCCGCCAGCACATGGGGCGCCATGATGTGGAAGTACAGCAGCGTGGGAGTGCCGTCGTAGTCGGCGACGGCGTCGAGTCCCTCGTAGACCGTGCGGTCGTCGGCGGCGGCCCAGCGGCGGGACATCGGGCCGTCGAAGTAGCTGTCCGCCGCGGCACGGTAGAGCTGCTCCAGGCCCTGCCAGTCGTGATCGCCGGACAGGATGAAGTGCACCCGGTAGCCCTGGTCCCGCAGCAGGGTGTGCAGACCGAAGCTGCCGGGCGCGCGCGTCGCCTGGACCCTCGAGGTCAGCATGCTGCCGACCCCGCAGGGCGTCTGTGGACAGGTCGCCATCGCCAGATCGAAGGCGACCAGGGAGCCGCCGCGGTGCAGCCGCTCGAGAAAGGGTGTCGTCGCCCGGCGGTAGCCGAACAGCGACATGTGGTCCGGCCGCAGCGAGTCGGCCACGATCAGGACGACGTTGCGACGCGCGAGACCGGTCGGCCGGGGATAGGAAGCGCGCAGCTCCGCGTCCCGCGCAGCGGCATCCAGCGACTGCCAGTACTCGCCGAAGCGGGTGGGCGCGGTGTCGTTTCCGAGCAGGCCGAGGATCGGCTCGACCCCGACCAGCCGGCGGGCCAGGAACCTCGCGCCGACCGCCTCCTTCGAGTCTGCGGACAGGCTGATGCCGGGGCGTGCGAGCACGGCCAGAGCGGCGACGGCCGCCATCAGCAGGGCGCCGGCGGCGAGGGCACCGAGCGCGCCGGGTGCGCCGCCCCGGCGCCGGCCCGGCGGGTCGATCAGGGCACCCAGCGGCCCCGACAGTACCCATGAGCCGGCCGCCGACAGGGCGAGCACCACCGCCGCGACGAGGTAGACCCAGCCGCGCGCCACCGGCAGCGGATCGCGCAACAGATGCAGCTCCAGGACCCAGTAGTCGAGCAGGCTGTAGCTCAGGCTGTCCTGCCAGAAGGCGTGGCTGATGGCGTTGCCGACATAGAGCGTCAGCAGGGCGAGACCCGCTGCCGTCCCGAGCAGTGCGACGGTCAGCCTGCCGCCGCGGCCGCCCGGCAGCACGCCGAGCCTTCGCAGGCCGGCCAGGGCGAGCAGCGCGAGCAGCAGCAGGCAGCCGACCAGGGCGACGTGCAGGACCACCAGCCGCCGGCCGCCGCCGGAGCGGTGTGCCAGCCACGCGATGTAGGTGAACGACAGCAGCAGGGGCACCCCCAGCGCCGCCAGGGCGCGGGCCACCGGACGTCGCGTCCGCGTTGTGGAGCCCCGGGTCATCACTCGCCTCAGTATCGGGACAGGCCGCCGGAACGCCGGGCGTGCTCCACCGAGCGGTTGAAGACCGTCAGCCCGACCGGCAGCAGGACCGCCGCTTCCAGGCCGACTATGGCCAGTGCCGGCAGGAGCTCGGCCGGCGCCGTCGTGCCCAGGATGCAGCCGCGCAGCCCCGCCAGCGTAGGGGTCAAGGGTACGAGCTGCGGCAGGTGGGCCAGCGGGCCGGGCAGCACCTCGGCCGGGATGTAGGCGGTGCCGAACAGGGTGGCGGCCCCGGACACCAGCGTCACCAGCGGATCCCCTCGCTGCCAGGCCAGAACCGCGGCGGCGGCCAGCAGGCCGAGACCGGCGAACAGGGCGAACGCCAGCACGGTGAACGCCGCCAGCAAGGGGAGGTGCCCTGCCACCGCCCGGTGCGGTCCGGTCCACCAGGCCAGGCCGATCAAGATCAGGGCCTGTGGCGTAACCCGAGCCAGATCGTAGGCCGACGAGTAGAGCACGGCACGCACGAACGGCGTGTTGCTGGTGAACAGGATCTCGAGCGTGCCCGAGAACTGCTCCTGACGGAGGCGGCTGGCGAACGCCGACAGTGCGGTGGAGAACAGCATCGCTCCGGCGGTGCCGATCAGCACCCACGGCAGGTAGCCGCTGGCGACCCCTGGGATGGGCCGTCCGGCCAGGATGCCGGCCGCCAGGAACCACAGCAGGATCTTGCCCACCAGGGTGACCGCCTGCGAGGCGAGTGACCACGGATAGGAGGCGTCGATCAGGAAGTCGCGCCGCAGGAAGGCCAACATCTCGTTCACGCCGGGCTCCGTAGCAGGGCGTCGAGCGCGGGGTGTGGAAGCTCGGCGAGGTCGGTCGTCGTCACCCCTGCCGCGTGGAGCTCGGCGAGCAGGCCGGCCACCTCGGCTGGCGTGCCGGAGAAGACAGCGCTCTGCCCGTCAGCGGCGACCGTCAGGTGGTCCGCAACGGGGAAGGGGGCGGCAGCCGGGTCGCGCCCCAGCCGCCAGGTGTGGCGTTCGTCGTCGAGGGAGACTTCGCCGGCCACCCTGCCCTGGCGCAGCACCACGGCGCGGGTCGCCAGGCGGCGGGCCTGCTCGAGGCTGTGGGTGACGAACAGCAGGGTGAGGTCGAGCGTTTCGGTCATGCGTCGGAGCTCGCGCTCGAGGCTGCGGGTCGCCGTCGGGTCCAGGCTGCGGGTCGGCTCGTCGAGCAGCAGCAGGCGCGGGCTGCCGAGCAGCCCGCGGGCGAGGCAGAGTCGTTGTCGCATGCCGGTCGACAGGTTCATCACGCGCCGCTCGGCGTGCGCCGCGAGCTCCACCAGCTCGAGAACCCGATCCGCCTCGCGCAGCGCCCGTGCCCGCCCGCCGCCGGAGAGGGCGGAGAAGAAGGCCAGGTTCTCTCTCGCGCTGAGCCGCCAGTACAGGCTGCGCTCGTCCGAGTTGACGTAACCGACGAGACGCCGCACCAGGCCGTCCCGGTCGACCAACGGGGTCCCGAAGAGACTGACCTGGCCGGCGTCCGGCAACAGCACCGAGCAAAGGATCTTGAGCAGCGTCGTCTTGCCGGCGCCGTTGGGCCCCAGCAGCGCGACCGACTCGGCCAAGCGGATGCGCAGGTCGACCCCGCGCAGGGCGGCCACCGGCTGGCCGCGACGCCGCCACGGGAGGACCCCAGGGCCGGGAGGGAAGCTCTTGGCGAGGCCGGCCACCTCGACTGCTGCCGACATCGTCGGATTCTCGCCGCTGGCCGGCGGTGTGACAAGCTCGCCGCGCCGCGGCGCCGCCCGGTTGGCCGGGCGGGCGCACGGCGGGGTGATGAGCGGCTTTCTGGCCATCTTCGATCGCAGCGGGGAGCCGGTGGCCGAGTCGGCTCTCGAGCCGCTGGCCGGCGCTCTCGACTACCGCGGCCCGCACGGCCGGGGCTGGGCGTCGGTTGGCTCGGCAGGGCTGGTGCAAACGGTGCTGGACACCGGCGCGCGGCCGCTGGCCGCCGCGGTGCCGCAACGCCTCGGCGGTTCGTGGGTGGTCGCCGACGCGCGGCTGGACGAGCGCGACGCGCTGCTCGCCAGGCTGGCCGGGACCCCGCAGCCAGGGTCCGACGGACCGAGCGATGGAGAGCTGATCCTGCGCGCTTACCGCGAGTGGGGCGATCAGTGCCTCGAGCACCTGCACGGCGACTTCGCTTTCGCGCTGTGGGACGGCGTCGAGCGGCGGCTGTTCTGCGCGCGGGATCGCTTCGGTGTCCGGCCGCTGTTCTACGCCGAGAGCGGGGGGCTGGTGATCGTCGCCAACTGTCTGGCGACCGTTCGCCGCCACCCGGCGGTTTCGGACCGGCTGGACGACGCCGCGATCGCCGACCTGCTCCTCTTCGACCACTACGTCGAGCCGACGGCGACCGCCTTTCGGCAGGTGCGAAGGGTGCCTCCCGCCCACCTCCTGGTGGCCGGTTGCGAGTCTGTGCAGACACGCCGCTACTGGCGGCTCGAGACGGCCGACCTGATCCGCTACCGCGACCCGGGCGAGTATCTCGAGCAGTTCGAAGAGGTTTTCGGGCGAGCCGTCGGCGACCGGCTGGGGGGACCGGCGGCGGCGGTGACCCTGAGCGGGGGCATCGATTCGACGGTGGTGGCGGTCACCGCCCGGCGGATCGTCGAGGAGGGCCGCTGGCGTGGCAGCCTGGCCGCGTTCACCAGCGGTTTCCGGCACATGGTGCCCGACCGCGAAGGCGAGCTGGCGGCCGCGACCGCGGCGCAGCTCGGCATGCCGGCGCACTTCGTGGCGTCGGATGCCGACGATCTCTATCCGGACTGGCAGGCCCCCATCTACCGGTCTCCCGAGCCGTCCAACCCGATCGGTCTGGTGCGCGCCCGCCGACTCCAGCAGGCGCTGGCCGAGCACGGCCGGCTGGCGCTTTCGGGGTTCGGCGGCGATCCGTTGACGCTGGGCTCCAGCCGCTACTACCTGGATCGGTTGCGGCGGCTGGAGCTCGGCTGGTTGGCGCGCGACCTGGCGCAAACGGTGGCGATGGGGCGCCGGCCGCCGCTGGTGCTCCGCACG
>JBFGNS010000158.1:0-9505 GCA_041574955.1 Thermoanaerobaculia bacterium
CTGATCGCGATGCCGGAAGCCGAAGCGGCTTCCTAGGAGCCCGACCGACTCGGAAAGGAGTGCCCCATGTCCGCCTACACGATCGATCTGGGGATCGACTGGGATTCCGTTGCCCAGTGGGCCAGGAACAACAACTACCAGCTCCTGCACGGCTGGCTGGAGGCCAACGGACAGTTCAACCTGAGCCCCAGCGACCGGATCGTGTTCGCCATCTACGACCTCGGCCGCACCAAGGTGCTCGGGAACAGCAGCGCCCCGCCCACGAGCTTCCAGGTGTCCTTCGCCAAGGGTGACATCGGCACCTCGACTTCCTCGCCGGCCCTTCTGCAGACCTATCCGACCACCGACTTCATTTGGCGGGGTAATAAACACAGCAAGGTCTTCGGCAGCGATCTGAGGTCGCCCCCGCAGGTCTCCTACCCCAGCTGGGGCCCCAGGCTCAGCGGCCAGGGAACGGGCGGCGTCGGGAACGGTACTGGAGAGTACACCTACGTCCAGGTGCCCAACGCAGGCCGGTTCCTCTACCAGATCACTCTCCAGATCACCTCCGGCGGCGAGACCAGGACCTTCAGCTTCGATCCCGAGATGATCGTCCGCGACGACTGACGCCGCAGAGCGCGCGCGGCAGCCGCCGGTGCGCTCTGCCGACTGGGTAGCGGCGCGCAGAGGGTCGGAGCTGGCTGGGGTCTTGCATGGCCGGCGGGCGTGGGCTGGCGAGCGAGATCCGCGGGCGGCGTCGCCGCGCTGCTGCTGTCGGCGGCGCCGCTGGCGGCGGGCGATCTGGGGCAGGAGATCGGGCGCAGCGAGGTGCGGGTCTACTCGGCCCCGTTTGCGCCGCTCCCCGGGCTGTCGGTGCAGGACGCCGACCTGGCGGGACGGCTCGAGCGGCAAGGCTACCGCCGGGTGCGCCGCAAGCCCGAGCGGCCGGGTGAGTTCTTCTGGGGACACGACGTCTTCTGGATCTACCGGCGCGCCCACCGGCGGGCGTCGGGTCCGGTGGCGGCGGCGCTCTTCGGGTTGTCGCTCGAGCGGTCGACGGGCCGCATCACCTCGCTGCCCGAGGGCGTCGACGCCCGCCTCGAGCCCGAGCTGCTGGCGGAGTCGCTGGCCGGCGACCGGGCGCCGCGCGAGCCGGTGTCGCTCGATGAGCTGCCGGAGCACCTGTGGCGGGCGGTGCTGGCGGCCGAGGACGCTCGCTTCTTCGAGCACTCGGGGGTCGACGCCCGCGCCCTGGCGCGCGCGATGCTGAGCAACCTCAAGGCCGGCAAGGTGGTGCAGGGAGGCAGCACCATCACCCAGCAGCTGATCAAGAACCGCGACCTGACGCCCAAGCGCAAGCTCGGCCGCAAGGTGTCGGAGGCGGTACGGGCGCTGGCGCTGGAGGCCGAGCACGACAAGCGGGAGATCCTCGAGGCGTACCTCGACAGCGTCTATCTCGGCCACGTCGGCGGCCTCGGCGTGTACGGCGTCGGCGCCGCCGCCCGCGCCTGGTTCGGCAAGCCGGCCGGGCGGCTCGGTCTGGGCGAGTCGGCGCTGCTGGCGGCGATGATCCAGGGCCCCAACCGGCTGCACCCGGGTCGCCACCCACGGGCCGCGCGCGAGCGCCAGCGCTGGGTACTGTCGCGGCTCGAGGAGCTGGGCTGGGCGTCGGCCGGGGCGGTGGCGGCGGCGCGCCGCGCCGGACTGCCGCGGCTGGTCGACCGGAGCCCGCCGGCACCGCCGGCCCGCCAGTTCCTGGCGTGGGTGCGCCAGACGGTGGAGGAGCGCGCCGCCGCTCGGCTGGAGAAGGGCCGCGGTTTGCTGGTCGAGACGACTCTCGATCCCCATCTCCAGGCCGCCGCCGAGCAGGCGGTGGCCGCAGCGCTGCGACGGCTGGGACGCCGGACGCCGCACGGAGCGGCGTTGGTCAGCCTGGACGCCGCCACCGGCGACGTCGTGGCCTACGTCGGCGGCGACCCGCGGGACCCCGGCGACCGCTTCGACCGGGCTCGCCAGGCCAGGCGGCAGACCGGCTCGGCGGTCAAGCCGCTGGTGGTGCTCGAGGCGTTCTCCGACTGCGGCGAGCGCGCGCCGCTGTTCGCCTCCCGCCGGGTCCGCGACGCGCCGCTCGAGATCGCGCTGCCGTCGGGGCCGTGGCGGCCGGAGAACCCGAGCGGGCGGTTCGCGGGCACCGTCGACCTGCGCCGCTCGCTGGTCGAGTCGCTCAACACGCCGTTCGTGCGGGTGGCCCGCTGGTGCGGCTTCCAGGCGGTGGCGGCGCGCTTCGCGGCCGCCGGGCTGGAGCTGCCACCCGCGCCGCCGCCGGCGTTCGTGCTGGGGGCGGTGGAGACCACGCCGCTGGCGATGGCGGCGGCGTTCACCGCCTTCGGCCGGCCGGGCCGGGTGGCGGTGCCGCGGCCGTGGAGCCGGCTGCGTCGCGCCTCGGGGCGCGGGCTGGCGAGCTGGCGGCCCGACACCCGGCGGCTGGCCGACCGCGCCAGCTCCTGGCTGGTGCGCGACCTGCTGCGCGACGCGGTGGCCAACGGCACCGGCCGGCCGGCGCAGCTCGACGGCGTGAGTGCCTGGGGCAAGACCGGGACCTCGAGCGGCGGCCGCGACGGCTGGTTCGTGGGCGGCGCGGGCGGGCTGGTCACTGCCGTCTGGCTGGGCGTCGAGCGCGGCGCCGGCGGCGGCCTGAGCGGCGCGGCCGACGCGGCGCCGCTGTGGCGCGAGTTCATGCAGCGGGCGGTGGGCTCGTACCCGGCGCCGGAGCCGGCGCGTCCCAACGGCGTGGTCTACCGCTGGGTGGACGAAGCCTCCGGGATGCTGGTGCGCGGCGAGCGGCGCGGCGCCCGCCGCGAGGCCTACCGGCGCGGCTACCTGCCGCCGCGCCGTAAGCTGCTGGGCGGTGGGCGGCCGCTGCCGCCGATCGACTAGCCTGACCTTCTCACCAGCTCGCCGCGGCCGCCCGTCAGCAAGTCACCGACGGGTCGGGTCAGGCCGCTAGCCGGCCACCTGCTCGTCGACGATTCGCCAGCGACCGTCTTCCAGCGCCAGCTCGAGCCGCTTGCGGATGGTGTCCTCGAAGCGGTCCGAGCGGTAGGTCTGGAAGAAGGTGGCGCTCGCCCGGTCGGGCGCCAGCATCTCGACCTCGAGGTTGGTGATCGCGACGCGGATATAACGTGGCGAGGTCAGCCGCTCGGCGCGCGACGCCTCCCACTGGCGGCGGCTCAGGCCGTCGGGAGGCGTGAAGCTCGACGAGTAGTACGACAGGTAGTCGTTAACCCGCGCCGCCGACCAGGCGGCGGCCCAGTCCCGAATGGTGTCGCCCACCGCCACGGTGGCGCCCGGTCCCGCTGTCGCCTCCGGCTGGGTCGCCGCCGGCGGGGGCGTCGCGGGCCCTGCCGCCGGCGCGCCGGCGGGCTGGGGCGGCGGAGCGGGGGCCGGATCGGAAGGCCACAGCACCCACCAGGCTACGAGCGCCGCCGCCACCGCCGCCACCACCAGCCACAGCGGCCGGAAGCCGGAAGCGGTGCCGGCGGCGCGGCCGGAGTCGAGCGCCGGCGCGCCCGCGTCCCGGTCGTCGTCGACCAGTGCGGTGCCGAGAGCCTCGCCCGCGGCCTCGCGCAGCTTGTCGAACTCGAAGGTCTCTCCGCCCTCGCGCGCGTGCTTGTCGACCATCCAGTGGATCAACCGCCGGCTCTGCGGGTCCATCTCGAGGAAGCGCACTCCCATACCCGCCGGCTCGTCCGGGCCGCCGTCCTCGCGTCTCACCCACACCACCCGCGCGCGGCCACGGATGAGCTTCCAGTCGTCGGCCACCTTGAACTCGAGGGTCATCTCGGTGCCCGGCTCGAGCGGCTGCCGGGTGCGGATGAAGATGCCGGTCGCCGAGATGTTGGCCGAGTACTCGGTGACGAAGTTCTCGAACCGCGGCACCCGGAAGGTCACCTCGCGCTCGAGCGGGATGCGGCGCGACTCGCTGGTCCGCGGCCGGAACTTGCTGAGCGACTTGGGCATCGGCGCCATGGAGCGCCGATTATAACGGCGCCGGCGCGGAGTTCCCCAGCGTGGCGGCGCTAGAGGCGCTGATGACGGAGCCAGGCCGCGAACCCGGACTCGAGCTCTTGCCAGCTCACCTCCAGGGCCCGAGCGAGCGGCGGCTCACCGCCGCCGTCGCGCAGCGCGCCGAGGTAGGCCCGGAAGCCGGGGCCGAGCTGGTGGTCGTCGCCGTCGATCAGGTAGCGCACCAGGAAGGCGCTCTGGACATAGTGCAGCGTGCGCCGGTCGGGATCCAGGAACTCGGCCAGCGGCATCGAAACCAGCTGCTCGAGCGGCTCGGTCTGGCGCCGGGCGTGGGCCTTGAGCAGCAGGTTCAGCGACGCCCGCGCGCCGGTCAGATGCACCGTCCAGCGCCGCTGGGGCCGGCCGCGAGGGGTCAGCAGCGGCTCGTCCTGCAGCCGGCTCTCGCCGCCCAGCAGGTGCGGCTCGAGGCGCCCCCGGCGGTCGATGCGGGCAAAGGCCAGGTCGCTGGCCAGGCCCTCCTCGAGCCACGGCGGCAGCCCGTCTCCCAGGAACTGGCGGTTGAGCAGGTGGGTGAGCTCGTGCACCAGCACCGGAGCCACTTCGAGCGGCGCGCGGCGGCCGACGAACAGCGCCGCCACGCCGTTGCCGGCGTGTCCCGGCGCGCCCAGCGCCCGCACCGCGATCTCGGCCTCCTCGTAGCGCCGGAAGTCGTCCTCGTCGGTGAACAGCACCACCGCCCCGCGCGGCTCGGCCACCTCGAGCCCGTACCGCTCGGCGTAGGCGGGTGGCAGGTTGGTGGCCACCGCGGCGAACAGCTCGAGCAGCCGCGGGCTGGTGACGTCGGTCACCAGCTGGTAGGAGGCGAGCCGGTCCGCCGGCGGCTCGGTCAGCCCGAGGATGTCGAGGGCGCGGGCGATCCGCCGGGGGTCGGGCTCGCCCGGCTGCCGCCCGTCGGGAAGGTCGGCGGGCGGTGGCGGTGGGGGAGGCGGGGCCGGCGCCTCCGGATCGACCAGCACCCAGAGCCTCTGCTGCCCCAGCCGCACCCGCGCCCAGCCGCCGGCGCGGTCGACCAGCGGCAGGCTGTGCGGCTGGTCGAGCACCAGCACCAGGGTGGCGCCGGCATCGGGTCGCTCGCGAAGCTCGCTGCCGGCCGGCAGCTCGATGCGTTCGACCTCCGCCTCGGGGGCGATTGCCGACGGGCTGCCGAGCGGCGGCGGCTCGGCGGCGAGCGCGGCGGCCGCCACCAGCAGGGCGGCCGCCGGTCGGGCGAGTTGCCGGGCCCGCCGCTCGGCCCTGGCGCTCACCGGCGCTGCCACCGTGCCAGCCCGAGGCCGTCGGCGCCGGAGTCGATCTCGATCCGGTTGGGCAGGTGGAGCCCGTCCACCCACACGATGCGCTGGCGCTCGAGCTGCGAGGCGAGCTCGCGTGCCGCCCGCTCCAGGCTGGACAGGTCGTACGCCGGCACCATCGCCGGCCAGCCCGGCGCCTCGAGGCGCGGCGCCAGCGCCCAGACCACCAGCGGGACGCCGAGCGATCGGAGGTAGGCGACCACTTGCGCCGGCGTCAGCTGGCTGGCGTCGCGCGGCGGCTCGGCGAGCACCAGCACCACCGCCCGGCGGTGGTTGCGGCCGGCGGCGATCATGCCAGCCACCGCCACCGCGTCGGCCAGCCGCTGTTCGGAGGGGTCGGCGGCGGGAGGCTGGTGACGCGACAGCAGGTGAAGCAGGCCGCCCTCGGAGGGGCCGAGCTCCGGCGAGGGTGGAAACAGCACCCAGCTCCCGCGCGGGCGCACCACGGTCTGCGGCAGCGGCCACAGCAGGCGGAGCGTCGTGCCGCGGCGCAGGCTGGCCGCTCCGCGCACCCTCTCGTACGGCGAGACCGGAGCGATCGCGCCGCTGCGCCGGCGGCTGACGCCCCGCTGTCGCAAGGCTCGGCGCACCAGCGCGGCGACCGCCTCGTGGCTCGCCAGGTCCCTCACCACCACCAGGTCCGCGGGTCCCTTCTCGACGGTCAGCACCTCCAGCTCGCGGCTGCCGGCACGGAGCCGTCCGGCGAGCTGCTCCGGGCGGGGCGGCCGGCGGTCGGCGGTCACCGGCACCGCGGTGAGGTCGAGGTTCAGCTCGCCGGCGAACGAGCCGCCGAAGGTGGTCTCGACGGTGGCGCCGACGTACTGGTCGAACTCCAGGTCGATGCTCAGGAAGTGGAGCTGGCGGGGGTCGAAGTCGGGCAGCTCGATCCGCCGCGGATCGACGACCGCCAGTGGGCGCCCGTCGAAGCGCACCGCGATGCCACGCGGCTCGTCGCCGACGGTGCTGTTCCAGGTGACGGTGGCCACCGCTCCGCGCCCGTCCTCCGCCCCCGACACCACCACGTCGGCCTCGGCCAGCGGACGCGGCAGGTTTACGGTCTGGCGCGCGCTCGCCAGCTCGCTGCCCTCGGCGTCGAAGGCGGTGGCCACCAGCTCGTGCGGCTCTAGCTGGTCGCCGAGGTCGACCGCCGCCTGCCACGGCGGCCCGTCGAGGCTCGCCACGGTCTCGCCGTCGAGCTCCAGCTCGACCCGCTCCACGCCGTCGGCCACCGCCAGCTCGATCACCTGGGGTCCCAGGTAGAGGCCGAGCAGCAGGGTGGCGAAGGCGATCATCGAGTGCGGCGCGTTTCTCCTGCTGGTACGGGCGCCCCGGCCGTCGGGTTGCCCCGCCTGAGCCAGCGCCAGCCGGCGAACACCACCAGCAGCGCTCCCAGCAGGCAGACGATCGCTGGCCCGCTGGGCAGGTCCCAGCGGTACGATGCCAGCAGCCCCAGCGCGCTCGCCACCAGGCCGACCAGCCAGGCGAGGGCGATACGCGCCGGCCAGCGGTCGGCCGAGGCGAGGGCGATGATTGCCGGCGCCACCAGGTAGGCGAACACCATCAGGACGCCGGCGATCTCCACCGACAGTGTGATTACCAGGCCGAAGGTGACGTAGAACAGGAAGTCCCACCAGCGCACCCGCATGCCGGCCTCGAACGCCTCGGCCGGCCGCTCGGAAATGAGCGCGAACTGGCGACGGAACAGCCAGTGGCTGGCGCCCACCGCGGCGCACACCGCCAGCACCTTGACCACCGTCGGCCAGGTCACCCAGATGATGGCGCCGGCGAGCAGTTCCTTGATGTGCTCGGCGCCCTCGGGCGCGCGGTCGGCCACCAGGATGGTGGCGGCCGAGGCGATGACGTAGCTGATGCCGATGATCGCCTCCTGCGGCACCCGCTCGCGCCGCATGCGCGAGCCGGCGAACACCGCGGCACCGATCACCGCCGCGGAGAGCGAGAAGCCGAACGAGCCCCAGCTGCCCGGCTCGTGCCCGAAGTAGAAGGCGACGACGGCGCCGAGCGCCGCGATCTGGGCCAGCGCCAGGTCGACGAAGATGACCTGGCGCAGCAGCACGTGCAGGCCGAGGTAGCCGAGGATTCCGACCAGCACCAGGCAGGCGGCGAACGGCGCGGCGAGGAAACCGATGACGTCGAGCATACTGTCGTCCTCCTCAGCCGGCGAGCGCCGCCGCCAGCTGGTCGACCCACTGGTCGACCAGCCGGAAGTAGGCGCCGGCGTCGATCTCCGGTGGCCCGAGCGGCACCTGCACCGGCGCGCAGCCGGTGCGCTCGGCGATCAGGCGCACCTGCTGGCTGCTGAAGTAGCTGGCGGCCAACAGCACCCGGATTCCCTCCTGCCGCACGCGGGCCACCAGGTCGTGGACGTGGCGGGCCGACGGCGGGATGCCGGGCTTGGGCTCCACGTAGTCGACGATCTCGAAGCCGAAGAGCTGCTCGAAGTAGACCCAGTTCTTGTGGTACGCCAGGATGCGCGCGCCGTCGAGCGGCCGCGCGCGCGCCATCCAGCCGCCCAGCCGCTCGCTGAGCGGCCGACCCTCGAGGCTCTGCCCGGCGAGCCAGTCGCGCAGCTTGCCCTGGCGCGCCAGCGGGTCGAGCACCTCGGAGCCCAGCAGCCGCACCAGCTCGGCGCCGTAGAGCGCCTCGTCGATCCGCCGGCGGAACGCCGCCAGGTTGGCCCGGTAGTCGGCGGCGCCCGCCGGATCGACTCGCTCGAGGCCGGCGGCGATGTTGCCGGCGATGATCTTGGCGTTGATCGGGCTGGTGAAGATGTGCGGGTTGCCGTAGATGTGCACGTCGCCGGCCGAGCGGTCGGCCACCGCCGGTACGTCGAGCAGCGGCACGCCCTCGCTGGCCGCCACGAAGCCCGGCTGGCCGTCGCGGATGCCGCGGTTGCCGGACTTGTCTACCAGCACCGGCGCCCACAGCTCGAGGTCGAGGCCGGTGGTTACGAACAGGTCGGCCTTCTTGAGCATCAGGGCGAACGACGGCTTGGGCTTGACGAAGTGGGCGTCCTCGTCGCCACGCGAGATCGAGCGTGCGGTCACCCGGTTGCCGCCTACGGCCTGGGCGATGGCGGCGTAGGCCGGCAGGGTGGTGACCACTTCGAGGGCGGCCGCTGGGACGGTCGCCAGAAAGAGCGGCGCGGCGAGCGCCGCGGCTGTTCGTGAGAACCGGTTCATCGGCCCGCCTCCCTAGTAGCTCTCGTGCTTGTGGGGGCCGGCGGCCCAGGTGAGCTGGAGCGCGAACCGGTTCTCGCTCTCGCCGGTCAGCCGGTCTTCGAGCCAGCCGTACTCGGCGCGCAGCCGCACGTACTCGCTCTGCCACCAGCTGAGGTAGGGCACCAGGCCGCGCAGCCGGCGCTCGGGCTCGAGCGGATCCTCCACCCAGTCGAAGCGCAGCCCGGCCCACAGGTTCTGTCGGAACAGGCCCTCGAGGTAGCTGTAGCCGCCCCACGCCTGCCGGCGCACGCCGGCGGCGTCGTCGCGCTCGGAGCGCAGCAGCTCGGTGCGCCAGGTCAGGGCGCGGTACTTGGCGCGTGACGGCGGCTGCCAGCTGAAGGTGACGTCGGTGCCTAGCACCCGGCTGTCGCCGCCGTCGGCGGTCTTGCCGGTGATGCCGGACAGGCCCCACTCGAAGTAGGTCGCGTCCGACAGCTCCCAGAAGTTCTTGAGCCGCGCCAGCACCGACAGGTCCTCGAACTCCTCGCCGGCGAACGCCTCCTCGTTCTCGCCGTCGGTGACCTGCAGCACGACCTCGTTGGCGGTCGCCCACGGCCGCGGCAGCAGCCAGGCGAACGACACCCCGGTCTGCGCCAGCCCCTCCTCTCCGAACACCGTCTGGTAGACGAGCGGATACTCGGTCTGCGGCAGGGCGTGGAGGTGCTGGCGGTTGAGCGGCCCGAAGCTCTGGCGGAACTTGCCGGCGGTCAGCGCCAGGCCGCCGGGCAGCGAGCTGTACATCACCCAGCCTTCCTCGATCTCGACGCCCTCGTCGCCGAAGGCGATCGTCCACCGCGTACGCGAGAACGGGTCGAGCGCCGACTGCAGGTCGAGCTCGAACTCCTCGGCGGCAAACTCCTCGCGGCCGGAGTCGGACGCGCGACCGACGAAGATGCCGGTGAACGAGATCTC
>JBFGNS010000159.1:0-9469 GCA_041574955.1 Thermoanaerobaculia bacterium
CTGCTCAACTACCTGCTGCTGCTCGGCTGGTCGCTCGACGACAAGACTGAGCGGCTCGACCGCGAGGCGATGGTGCGACATTTCTCGCTCGAGCGGGTGCAGAGCTCGCCGGCCAGCTTCGACCCGGCCAAGCTGCTGGCGTTCCAGGAGCAGTACCTGAGGGAGCTGCCGGCGGCGCGCAAGCTGGAGCTCTGCCTGCCGTATCTCAAGCGCGCCGGGCTGGTCGGCTCGCCACCCACCGACGGCGAGCGGGCGCTGGCCGCCGCCGTGCTCGACGCCGCCGCCGACCGCGTCAAGGTCGCAGGTGACGTGCTCGACTACGCCGACTTCTTCACCCCGGACGACGAGCTGGCCTACGACCCCAAGGCGTTCGACAAACGGCTGGCCAGACCGCCCGAGGCCGCCGCCCTGCTGGCCGGCTTCCGCGACCGGCTGGCGGCGGCGGCGAGCTTCGACGCCGCCGCGCTCGAGGACGAGCTGCGCGCCTACGTCGAGGAGCGGGGGGTGAAGCTCGGGGCCGTGATCCACGCCCTGCGCGTCGCCACCACCGGCAAGGCGGTCGGCTTCGGCATGTTCGAGATCCTCGAGGTGCTGGGGCGCGCGCGCAGCCTGGCACGCATCGACCGCGCCCTGGCGCGGCTGTAGTCCGCCGCAGCGCGGCGCGGGCGGGCCGCGCCAGCCGCTATACTCGCGCCCAGCTACCCGGCAGCCCTCGGCTTTTCTTGCCGGCCGCGCCAGCGGCCACACGTGACGGTGCCCGACTCCACCCCCACGAGCGACGACGAGCTGCGCCGGCTCCTGCGCCGCTCGCCGCTGCTGGCCGGGCTCGAGGACGACGACTTCGACACGCTCCACGGCCAGCTCGACGAAATCGCGCTCGAGGCCGGCGAGACGCTCTTCCGGCGCGACCAGGAGGACCGTGCGCTGTACCTGGTGATCTCCGGCCTGCTCGAAGCCAGCCGCGAGGACGACGACGGTGAGCGCACCGTGCTGGGCACCATCGGCCCGGGCGAGGCGGTGGGCGAGATCCAGCTGTTGACCGGCGGCGAGCGCACCGCCGACGTGACCGCCGCCGAGCCGTCGCGGCTGGTGCGGCTGCCGGCGGCCGCCATCGACGAGCTGACCGCCGACCGGCCACGGGTGATGCACCAGCTGCTGACGGTGATCCAGCGCCGCCTGCGCCACAACCAGCTCGCCGAGCTGGCCGCGGAGCTGTTCGGCATCGAGCAGCCGGAGGCGCTGGCCGACTTCGAGCACCGGGTGGAGTGGCAGCAGCTGGCCAGCGGCGACACGCTGTTCCTCGAGGGCGACCCCGGCGACGCTCTGTGGATCGTGATGAGCGGCCTGCTGGCCAGCCTGGTCGCCGACGACACCGGCGCGCGGCTGGTGGGTGAGGTGGGACGCGGCGAGCTGCTGGGCGAGATGGCTGTGGTCACCGGCGAGCCACGCGCCGCCACCGTGCGCGCGCTACGCGACTCGGAGCTGGTCAAGGTCTCGAACGAGCTGTTCGAGCGGCTGGTGGAGCGCGACCCGCGCATCCTGATGGAGATCACCCGCCGGGTGGTGCGGCGGCTGCGGCGGACGCTCCACGCCGAACCGCGCCGCACCGCCCTCAGCCTGGCGCTGGTGCCGTGCGGCGAGGCGGTGCCGCTGGCAGAGTTCTCGGCGCGGCTGGCGGCGGCGCTCGGCGAGCACGGCGGCGTGCTCGAGCTGAGCGGCGACCGGGTGGACAGCCTGCTCGGAGCCGCCGGCGTGGCGCGCACCCCGCCCGGCGACCCGCGCAACCTGCGGCTGAGCACCTGGCTCGAGGACCAGGAGGCGCGCCAGTCCTTCTTGGTGCTGGAGACGGATCGCGACGACACGCCCTGGACCCGCCGCTGCCTGCAGCAGGCGCGCATCGTTTTGCTGGTGGGCGGGGCCGGAGACGACCCGTCGCCGGGCGCGGTCGAAGCGGCGCTGCCGGCCGCCGGTGTGGCGGGCGCCGCCGCGCGCCGCGTCCTGGTGCTGCTCCACGACACCACCGACCAGCCGGACGGCACCGCGCGCTGGCTGGCGGCGCGGCGGGTGGACGAGCACCACCACGTGGCCTGGCGCCAGCCGGACGGCTGCGCGCGGCTGGCGCGGTTCCTGAGCGGCCGCGCCGTCGGCCTGGCGCTGGGCGGCGGCGGCGCCCGCGGCTTCGCCCACTACGGCGTGTTCCGCGCGCTCCAGGAGGCGGGAGTGCCGGTCGACATGATCGGCGGCACCAGCATGGGGGCGGTGATCGGCGCCCAGTGCGCGCTCGGTTGGGACCTCGCCACGATGCTCGAGACCAACCGCCGCGGGCTGATCGCCCGGCGTCCGTTCGCGGAGTTCACCCTGCCGCTGTTCTCGCTGGTCAGGAGCCGCAAGCTCGACCGGGTGCTCGAGGAGGCGCACGGCGACACCCGCATCGAGGACCTGTGGCTGCCGTACTTCTGCGTCTCGAGCAACCTGTCGCTCAGCAGCGTCATGGTGCACCGCGAGGGGTCGCTGCGGCGGGCGCTCAGGGCCAGCTCGGCGCTGCCCGGGATCGTCCTGCCGGTGGCGTCGCGCGAGGGCCTGCTGGTGGACGGCGGGCTGCTCAACAACCTGCCGGGGGACCTGGTCGGCGCGGCGTGCGACACGGTGGTGGTCTCCGACGTCAGCGCCGGCCAGGAGATCGAGGGGCGCTACGGCCGCTTCCCCTCGCCCTGGCAGGTGCTGCTCAGCCGGGCGCTGCCGTTCCGCAAGCCGGTCAACGCGCCCTACATCCTCGACGTGCTGATGGGCTCGACGCTGCTCTCCAGCGTCGGCCACACCCGGCGGGTTATGGGCGAGTCCGACCTGTGCATCGAGCCGCCGGTGGACCGCTACGGGCTGCTCCAGTTCGAGGCCCTGGAGGAGCTGGTGGAGGCCGGCTACCAGCACGCGCGCGGCGAGATCGAGCGCTGGCTGGAGGAGAGGCCGCCACGCTGGCGGGGAGCCCCGGTATGAGCCGGAAGCGGCGCCGCAGCCGGTCCGCGGTGCCGTGGCCAGTCGCCGCGGCGCTGGCAGCGCTGGCGCTGGCCGCCGCCGCCGGGCTGCCGGCGCTGTTCCCCTTCCTCGGCCGCCTCGAGAGCCAGCTCGAGGACCTCCGACTGGCGACCCTGTCGCAGCCGGCGAGCGAGCGCGACGACGTGGTGCTGGTGGCGGTCACCGAGTCCACCCTGGCGCAGCCCGAGCTGCGCTACCGCTCACCGGTCGACCGCGCTCGGTTGGGGCTGTGGGTCGATGCGCTGGCGCGGGCCGAGCCCCGCGTCCTGGTGCTGGACATGTTCTTCGACCAGCGGACCGAGGACGCCAAGGACGAGCTGCTGCGGGCGGTCCTGGCCGCCACCACGGTGCCGGTGGTGGTCGCCTGGGGAGAGCAGGAGACCACCGCGCCCGAGCCGCGGCGCTGGCTCGACCGCCTGGCGCGGCTGCTCACCCGGCGCCCGCAGCAGGCTGGCGGTGGGCTCACCGAGCAGCAGGCCAGCTTCCAGCAGTCGTACCTGCCCGACAACGTGATCCGCGCCCGCGCCGACCTCCTGACCGACGGCGCGGGCGTGGTGCGGTGGCTGCCGGCGCCGCGCCCCCGCGGCGACGGCGGCGAGCCGCTACCGGCGCTGGCGGCCGCGGCGGCGGCGGCGGCCGGCGCCACGCCACCGGCCGGAGAGCTCGAGATCGCCTACCGCGGCAACTACAGCCAGCACCCCACCTACGGTTTCCGGGTCTACGAAGCCCAGACCGTGCCGTTCCTGCCCGCCGACTGGTTCGCCGGCCGGGTGGTGCTGCTGGGCGCCGGGTTGCCGTGGACCGACCGGCACCGCACGCCGTTCTCCGCCGCCGGCGGGGCCGCCGCCACGATGGCCGGGGCTCTGGTGCACGCCCACGCCCTGGCACAGCTGCTGGACGGCAGGCAGGCGCCGCGCACCGGGCTGCCGCTGGCGCTGGCGGTGACCCTGCTGCTGGCCGTCATCGGCCTCGGTGTGGCAGCGATCGATCTCTCCTGGCCGCTCAAGACGGCGCTGGTGGCGGTCGTCGCAGCCGGCTTCTGGCTGGCCGGCTTCGCGCTCTACCAGCGCGCCGGGCTGATGCTGCCGCTGGTCACGCCCACCGTCGGGCTGGCCGCCGCCTACGGGCTCACCGCCGCCTACACCAGCCGCCGCAACCTGGCCCAGAAGCGGGAGATCCGGCGCGCCTTCGGCCACTACCTGGCACCGGAAGTGGTGCGCCAGCTCGAGGAGGAGCCCGAGCGGCTGGAGCTGGGCGGGGAGGAGCGCGAGCTGACCTACGTCTTCACCGACATCGCCGGTTTCACCTCGCTGTCCGAGAAGCTGGCACGCGAGGGCCGGCCCGAGACTCTGGTGCGGCTGCTCAACGAGTACCTCGACGGCATGTGCGCGATCATCCTCGAGCACCGCGGCACGATCGACAAGTTCATCGGCGACGCCACGGTCAGCGTGTTCAACGCACCCGAGCCCCAGACCGACCACGCGGAGCTGGCGGTGCGCTGCGCGCTCGCCCTCGACCGCTTCGCCGATCGGTTCAGCGCCGAGCAGCAGGCGGCCGGGCTGGAGTTCGGCATCACCCGGATCGGAGTCCACACCGGCCGCGCCGTGATCGGCAACTTCGGCGGCAAGGAGCGGTTCGACTACACCGCCATCGGCGACACCGTGAATACCGCCGCCCGGCTGGAAGGCGCCAACAAGTACTTCGGTACGCGCATCGCGGTCAGCGGCGACACCGTCGCGGGCTGCTCCGGTGTCCAGTTCCGGCCGGTCGGCGAGCCGGTGCTCAAGGGGCGGAGCGAGCAGCTGACCGTTTACGAGCCGCTGGCCGAAGGCGCGCTCGAACGCGAGGCCCTGGCGGCCTACCTCGCCGCCTACGAGCGGCTCGAGCGCGGCGCCGCGGACTCGCTCGAGCTCTTTCGTGACCTCGCCGCGCGTTACCCCAACGACCGTCTGATCGGGATGCACCTCGAGCGCCTCGAGCGCGGCGAGAGCGGCACCCGGATCGTCTTGAAAGGAAAGTGACCATGCCCAAATACCGATCTCTCGTCAACGCCCTGCTGGCCCTCACCCTTCTCGCCACCGCCGGCCTGGCCGAGGAGGCCATCGTGACGGCCGCCAACAACACCGATCTCAAGCCGGGCGCGCGCATCGACGGCGAGGCCCCGATCGAGCTGGCGGCGGGCGCCAGCCTCACCCTGGTGACGCTCAGCGGCCGGACGATCAGCCTCGAGGGGCCGTTCAGCGGGCCGCCCGCCCCGGCCGCCGCGGCCGGTGCCGACCCCCGGCTGCTCGACGCCGTCGGCCGGCTGATCCAGGGCGAGCAGCGGACCGCCAGCGCCGGCGACTTCCGCGCCGGCCCCGGCGGCGGCGAGGTCCCCGGCGATTGGAGCTGGATCGACCCCGCGCGCAGCGGCCCCCACTGCCTGCCCAAGGGCGAGCCGGCGGTGCTGTGGCGCGCCGAGACCGAGGAGGAAGCGGCGCTCGACGTGCGCGGCCCGCGC
Organism: Thermoanaerobaculia bacterium; assembly: GCA_041574955.1. Lineage (GTDB taxonomy): Bacteria > Acidobacteriota > Thermoanaerobaculia > Multivoradales > JAHEKO01 > CALZJC01. Next base: position 5,534 of record JBFGNS010000159.1, read on the forward strand.
GGCCGCGAAGAGGCCTGGTGGGAGGAAGGTCAGGCCACCACCGAGTGGCCCGAGGACGTGCCGCTAGCCGACGGCGCGAGCTACGCCTTGCGCCTCGAGGGCTCCCCCAGCACCCGCCGCATGACGCTCCACCTGCTGCCCGCCGGCGAAGCCGACGTGCCCACCCGCCTGGACCAGTTGATCGAGGCCGGCTGCGACCGCCAGGCGTGGCTGCTGCTGGGCAGCCTGCCGGCGGCCGAGTGATGACGGCCGGGTAGTGGAGGGCCTGGGCTAGCCGGTGTCCGCGGCGGGCACCGGCCCGCCCTCACCTACCACCACGAACGGCGCCCAGTACAACGGATAGGCGTACTGCGGCTCTGCATCGTCCGCCCGCAGCGCGGCCATCGAGCGCTTGAGCGCCTCCGCCCGCCCCAGCCCCGGCTCGGCGTCCATCGCCGCGAACATGCGGGTCGTCAGCCGCGCCGAGGCCTGCGACTCGACCGGCCAGTGCGACACCAGCATCGCCCGGCTGCCGGCATAGATGAACGCCTTGGCCAGGCCCGACAGCCCCTCGCCGCCGGCGGAGTCGCCGGCCGCGGTGTTGCACGCCGACAGCACCACCCAGTCGGCGTTGAACTTGAGCTGCGCGATCTCGCCGGCGGTCAGCAGGCCGTCGTTGTCGGCGCTGATCTCGTCGGGCGGCGTCAGCACCAGCGCCGGCTCGGGCACGCCCGCCATCTCGCCCGCCAGCAGGCCGTGGGTGGCGAAGCCGACGATCCGGTAGTCGTCGAGCATCGCCCGGCGCAGCACGCTCTCCGAAGCGTCGCGGCCGAGCCGCAGCGCCTCCTCGGGCGGCGCCATCAGCGATGCGGCGATCTGGGCCAGCTCGCTCGCCGTGTCCGGCAGCCGCGGCATGCCGCGCAGCACGGCCAGGTCGACCTTGTCGGTCTCGCCTTCATACAGCATCGGCAGCAATGCGCCGGTGCCGCCGCCGGGCGCGCCGTCGAGCACCGGGTCGCCGACGCCCAGGAACGGCTTGGCGGCGCGCGCGCGCGCGGCGAACACCCGCAGCGCACGCAGCGAGGAAGCCGCCGGCAGCACGGTCATGGCGAACTCGTCGGCCAGCCAGGCGACGTCGCGGTAGCCAGCCAGGTCGGCCGGCGGCGACGGCGGCGGCGACGTCACCAGCACCCCCAGCGGCAGGCTGGCCAGCGGCCCGTCCGGCACCACGTAGACCGTGCCGGCACCTGCGAGCTCGCTCGCCACCGGCTCCACCAGCTGGCGGTAGAGCTCGTGGGCCAGGGCGGTGTCGAACAGCGGCAGATCGGCGACCGCCTGGCCGCCGGTGACGTCGAGGCTGGCCCTCAGATCGGCCACCCGGTCGCCGAGCTCCTCCAGCCCCAGCCCGATCGTCTGCCGCTGCGCCGCGCGGTCGCGACGCACCACCCAGATGAACGTCCGGTCGCGCCAGACGGCGAATGACAGCAGCGCCTCGTCCTCGGCCAGCACGCCCTGCAGCGCCTCGAGAGACACCGGCCGCTGACCGGCGAGCTCGGCGTACTCGGGAAACTCGTCGGCCAGCCGCCGGTCGAGCGCGGCGATCTCGCGGTCGAGCTCGACCGCCTGCTGGCGCAGCTGCCGCTCCAGCTCGTCGTCACGCTCCTCCGGCTCGAGGGTCAGCGCTTCGATCAGCTCCTCGTCGATCGCCAGCCAGCGGTCGACCTTCTCCTGCCGCGACCGCACCACCGCCGCCAGGGCGTCGCTGCCGGCGCCGAAGCGGGCGGCCATGCGGGCCACCGCGCCGGCGATGCTGGTCACCTGGGCCAGCTGTATCGCCTCGAACGCCTCGCCGAGCAGCTCGTCCTGCCGCTGCGGCTCGCTGCCGAAGACGGTGACCGCGGCCAGCGCGTGTAGCAGGAAGGTCTCGCGGTTCTTGCGCTGCTCGCTCAGGATGCCGGCCTGACGTCCCGAGAAGCGCGAGGCGCGGGCGCGGCGGATATCGCTCGCCCGCCGCACCGTTTCGAGAGCCTGGGGGTACTGCCCGCGGGTGAAGTGCAGGTTGGCCAGACTGTGGAGGCTGAGCGCGATCTCGGGATGGCCCGGCGACAGCACCGCCTGCTGTAGCTCGAGCGCCTCGCGGTATAGCGGCTCTGCCCTGTCGTACAGGCTGCGGAACCAGTAGAGGTTGCCGAGGTCGATGAGCGCGGTGGGAATCTGGGGAAAGGCCGGACCCCGACCCTGGCGCACCGCCCGCCGACGCAGCTCCAGCGCTCGCTTGTAGTAGCCCTCGGCCTCGTCCCACTCCTGCATCTCGAAGTAGAGCGACCCCAGGTTGCGGATCACCAGCCCGATGCGCGGATGCAGCTCGTCGAAGGTGGCCTCGTACACCTGTAGCGCTTCCTCGTAATAGGCCATGGCCTTTCGGTAGTAGCGCTTGCCGCCCCGGTCGCGGTACATCGAGGCCAGCTTGTCCTTCGAGTAGGCGACGTCCGGATGCTCCTCGCCGAGCGCTTCGATCCGCATCGCGAGCGCCCGGTCGAACAGGTCGAACGCCTCGTCGGTGCGGCCCTGGATGTCGTACAGGTTGGCCAGGTTGGTCAGCGTCGTGGCGACCGTCGCCGCCGTCTCCGGCGAAGGGCCTTCCCGGTGGTTCTCCTCCTTGATCTCGAGCGCCTGCCGGTACAGCGCCTCGGCCTCCTCGAACCGGCCCTGGACCCGGTACAGGGCACCCTGGTTGCTCAGGCTCTTGGCCAGCAGGGGTGAGCGCGGGCCGATCCGGGTGCGCGCCAGCTCGATGGCCTCCTGGTAGAGCTCCTCCGCCTCCTCCCACTCGCCCCGCTGGTCGAGCAGCGTCGCCAGGTTGTTGCGCATGCCGATGGCCATCTCGGCGTACGAGCCCGGCGCCGCCCGCAGCACGGTCAGCGCCCGCCGCAGCAGCGGTTCGGCCTCGGCAAACCGGTCGAGCGTCCACAGGATGTCCGCCAGGTCGTTGTAGCCGATCGCCGCCTCAGGATGGTCGACGCCGAACTCCTGCTCGGCCAGGCGGATCGCCTCGCGCGCGGCGGCCTCCGCCTCGACGTACTGCCCCGCCCCGTACAGCTCCTGGGCCGAGTGGCGCGCCGCGAGCAGCGCGTCGGACTGGGCGGCGGCGGCGGCCGGCAGCAGCACGGCCAGCAGCCAGCACACTAGGCGCGGCGCGCCGCGCGAATTGAGAACCACCATCGGCTGTCCCTCCCGGTGAGTTGGCGGGAGCCTAGCACGCCGCTGTGCGGCAGGCACTAGAATGACGCCCCATGAGCGACAAGGCCGCGACGGGCGAGGCCCCATCGAACTTCATCCGCGCCATCGTCGAGCGCGACCTGGCCGGGGGGCTGCATGGCGGCGCCGTGCGCACCCGTTTCCCGCCGGAGCCCAACGGCTACCTGCACATCGGCCACGCCAAGGCGATCTGCCTGGACTTCGGCATCGCACGCGACTACGGCGGCCGGTGCCACCTCAGGTTCGACGACACCAACCCGCTCAAGGAGGAGCAGGAGTACATCGACGCCATCAAGGCCGACGTGCGCTGGCTGGGGTTCGACTGGGGCGAGCACGAGTACTACGCCTCGGACTACTTCGAGCAGCTCTACGAGTGGGGCGAGAAGCTGATCACCAGGGGCAAGGCGTACGTCGACGACCTGTCGGCGGAGGAGATCCGCGCCTACCGCGGCACGCTCACCGAACCCGGCCGGCCGAGCCCGTTCCGCGACCGGCCGGTGGAGGAGAACCTCGATCTGTTCCGGCGCATGCGGGCCGGCGAGTTCCCCGACGGCGCGCGCGTGCTGCGCGCCAGGATCGACATGGCGGCCGGCAACCTCAACCTGCGCGACCCGGTGATCTACCGCATCCTGCACGCCACCCACCCGCGCACCGGCGACGCCTGGTCGATCTACCCGACCTACGACTTCGCCCACGGCC
>JBFGNS010000160.1:0-9396 GCA_041574955.1 Thermoanaerobaculia bacterium
ACTCCAACCGCTCCGACGAGGGCGAACACACGGCGCGCTTCAAGGTGCTGCTGGAGAAGGCCGATCCGCGCACCGAGGCGGAGGTGATCGCGCGGTTGCGCCAGCGGTTCGCCGCCATCCCCGACCTCGGCGCCCGCGTCACCCGGCCGGTGCTGTTCAGCTTCCGCACCCCGATCGAGATCGAGGTCCACGGCGACGACCTGGTGGAGCTGCGGCGTCAGGCGGAGCTGGTCGAGCGGCGGCTGGCGGCGATGCCGCAGCTGGCCGATGTGGAAACCACGCTGCGACGCGGCGCGCCCGAGGTGCAGGTGGTCTACGACCGCGACCTGCTGGCGCGCGCCGACCTCAATCCGGGCGAGGTGGCGCGCATGGTGCGGGACAAGGTGCAGGGCTTCGAGGCCACCCGCTTCAACCTCAAGGACCGCCGCATACCGATCGTGGTGCGGCTCGATGTTCCCGACCGCGAGACCGTCGCCGACGTCGCCTCGCTCAACATCAACCCCGGCGGCGAGCGGCCGATCCCGCTGTCGGCGGTCGCGGCGGTCGAGCTGGCCGAGGGGCCGAGCGAGGTGCGCAGGGTCGACGGCCGCCGTGTGGCGCTGGTCACCGCCTCGATCGCCCAGGGTTCGCTGGGCAGCGCGGTGACGGCGATCCGCGACGATCTCGATGGCCTGTCGTGGCCTTCGGGCACGACTTTCTTCCTGGCCGGCCAGAACGAGGAGTGGGAGCGCAGCAGGGGCAGCCTGTGGCTGGCCATGGCGCTGTCGATCTTCCTGGTCTACGTCATCATGGCGGCGCAGTTCGAGTCGATGTGGCACCCGCTGGTGATCCTGTTCACCATCCCGCTGGCGTTCTTCGGCACGGTGGTGACGCTCTACCTGCTGGGGATCAGCCTGTCGATCGTGGTGTTCCTGGGGATGATCATGCTGGCCGGCATCGTGGTCAACAACGCCATCGTGCTGGTCGACTACATCAACGTCCTCAGGCGGCGCGGTCTGGCGCTGGCCGAGGCAGTGGAGACCGCCGGCAGCGTGCGGCTGCGGCCGATCCTGATGACCACCGCCACCACCACCCTCGGCCTGCTGCCGATGGCGGTGGGTCTCGGCGACGGCGCCGAGCTGCGCACGCCGATGGCGATCGCGGTGATCAGCGGGCTGGTAGTTTCGACCTTGCTGACCCTGTTCGTGATCCCGGTGATCTACGTGCTGGTGGACCGGCTGAAGGCGCGGCTGACCGGGCGGGAGACGTTGGCCGAGGCCACCGCGCAGACGGCGTAGCGAGCTCCCGGTGAGGAGGAGGAGCATGACCGACACCGACCAGGCACCCGACCGCGAGTCGCGGCTGACCGGCTTTTCGCTCGACCGGCGGATCACCGTCCTGATGATCCTGCTGACGCTGGTGGTGCTGGGGACGGTCGCCACCCTCAGCATCCCGCTCGAGCTGTTCCCCTCCGGCTTCACCGGCCCCCACCTGTCGGTGCAGGTGCCGTGGCGCGACGCCCCCTCCCAGGAGGTGCTCGACAAGATCGTGCTGCCGCTCGAGCAGGAGCTGTCGACGATCGCCGGCATCGACCGGATGGACTCCTACGCGCGCACCGGCTTCGCCATGTGCTCGCTGATGTTCAAGCAGGGCACCGACATGGACGTCGCCTACCGCGAGGCGCGCGATCGCGTCGAGCGGGCGCGGCTGCAGATGCCGGACGACGTCGAGCAGATCTTCATCCGCAAGGACGACACCTCGGGCATCCCGATCTACTTCATCGGTCTGGCCATCGACCCGGCGGTGATCGACGTCTACAACCTGGTGCAGGACGAGGTGGTGTTGCCGCTCGAGCGTATCGACGGCGTCGCCTCGGTGGATACGCACGGGCTGGAAGAGAAGGAGGTGCTGATCGAGCTCGACCGCGAGCGCACCGCGGCCGCCGGGCTCAACATCTACGAGCTGGCGCAGCAGCTCGGTGGCGACAACTTCACGCTGTCGAGCGGCAGCGTGCTGTACGGCGGCAAGAAGCTGCTGCTGCGCTCGGTGGCGCGCTACGACCACGTCGAGCAGCTCGAGAACCGGCTGGTTGGCGACACCACCCGTCTCAAGGACATCGCCAGGGTGAGCTACGACCTGCCCGACAAGGAGTACCGGGTGCGCGCCATGAGCCGGCCGGCGGTGGCGATCTCGGTCGCCAAAGAGGGCGACGCCAACGCCCTGGAGGTGGCACAGCGGGTCGACGCCGTGGTCGAGCAGATGCGGGCCAACCCGCGCCTACAGGTGATCGACGTCACCACCCTGTTCAACCAGGGCGACGTGATCCTCGAGTCGCTGAGCACGCTGCTGGCGAGCGGCCGGATCGGCGGCATCATCGCGCTGCTGGTGATGTTCTTCTTCCTGCGCCGCTTCCGGATGACCCTGATCGTCACGCTGTCGATCCCGGTGTCGATCGTCATCGCGCTGACGGTGATGTACTTCGCCGGCGAGTCGCTCAACATCCTGACCCTGCTGGCGCTGATGATCTCAGTCGGGCTGCTGGTCGACAACTCGGTGGTGGTCGGGGAGAACATCTTCCGTCTGCAGCGCGAGGGGCTGCCGCGGCGCCAGGCCTGCATCCAGGGCGCCGGCGAGATCGCCCTCGCCATCGTGATGGCCACGCTCACCACCATCATCGTGTTCCTGCCGGTTTCGCTGGTCGAGGGCATGGGGCAGTTCTTCCTGCTGCGGCTGTCGATCCCGATCTCGGTGGCGCTGCTCGGCTCGCTGCTGGTGGCGCTGATCTTCATCCCGCTGTCGGTGTACGTCACGCTGCCGGCCAACGGCGGCGACCGCGAGAAGCCGCACCCGGTCTTCGACTGGCTCAAGCGCGCCTACGACGCCAGCTTCGGGCTGCTCAACCGCGCCTACGCCTCGCTGCTGGCGGTCTTTCTGCGGCGCCGCCTCGACCTGGTGCTGATCGTGGCGGCGGTGTTCATGGTGACCTCGGCGGTGGCGATGCAGCGGGTCGAGTTCGTCGAGGCCCAGGAAGAGGAGCGGGGCGGGTTCTCGATCAGCGTGGCGCTGCCGCAGAACACCACCCTGGAAGAGGCCGAGGAGTACTTTCTGACCGCCGAGAAGGTGATCGAGACGAGCGCCGACGAGCTGGACCTGGACGGCTGGTTCTTGTTCCACCGCGCCACCTTCGGCGAGCTGCAGGGCTGGTTCAAGAGCCCGCGCACCAACCAGGTGTCGCCGCGCGAGGCCACCAAGCGGGTGATGGAGGCGCTGCCCGAGAAGGCCGGGGTGAAGCTGCGCACCGCCGAGGACAACCAGGGCGACGAGCGGCAGAACCAGGCGCTGTACGCGGTGATCCTGCAGGGCGAGGACTCGGGGCTGCTGGAAGAGGTGGGTGAGGAGCTGGAGCGGCTGTTCGTGCAGGTGCCGGGAGTGCTGGGCAGCAAGAAGGTGGACGACGATTCGCCGAGCGAGATGGCGCTGGTGCTGGACCGCGAGCGCATCCAGGCGCAGAGCATCAACCCGATGGTGGTGTCGGCGGTGGTCGGCTATGCGTTGCGCGGCCAGGCGCTGCCGCGGTTCCAGTACGGCGGCAAGGAGATCCCGGTGACGGTGCGGTTCCGCGAGCAGGACCGCGACACGCTCGACGAGCTGGCGGGGTTCGCGGTGCCCACCGGCGATGGCGGGTCGGTGCCGCTGTCGACGCTCACCGAGCCGCGCTACCTGGCATCGGCGCAGCGCATCCACCGCAAGAACAAGCTGACCTCGCGCGAGATCACCCTCGAGCTCGAGGAGGGCAAGGAGGACGAGGCACGGCGCGCCCTGGCGGCGCTCACCTCCCAGATCGACCTGCCGGAGGGCGTCACCTTCGCCGGCGGCGGCGGCAACCAGGGCCTGAGCGAGGACCTGCAGGGGATGCTGTTCGCCGGCATCGTGTCGATCCTGTTCATCTACCTGCTGATGGGTTTCCTGTTCGAGAGCTTCATCCTGCCGCTGTCGATCATCCTGACCATTCCGCTGGCCAGCCTCGGCGTCTACTGGAGCCACTTCCTGTTCGGGCTCAACATCGACTTCCTGGGGGTGGTGGGTCTGATCCTGCTGGTCGGGGTGGTGGTGAACAACGGCATCGTGCTGATCGACTACGTGACCCGGTTGCGCCACCGCGGACACGACCGGCGCGAAGCGCTGCTGCTGGCCGCCGAGCGCCGCTTCCGGCCGATCATGATGACCGCGCTGACCACCATCGGCGGGCTGGTGCCGCTCACCGTGCAGGGCGCCTCGAGCATCGGCATCAGCTACCGCAGCTTCGGGCTGACGCTGATCGGTGGCCTGACCACCGCCACCCTGCTGACCCTGCTGGTGGTGCCGGTGTTCTACACCTTCTTCGACGACGCGCGGCGGACCATCGGCGCCGCCCTGCGTCGGCGGGGCTCGGGGCGGCGCGGCGACGCGCTCGAAGCGCCGGCGGCTCCGGTCGGCTGAGTCGGCGGTAGAGCGGCGACCGTGTCGGTCGTTGGGGAGGCTTGCGTGAATGGTAGTTGTATGCTACAAATAAATGGTCCGAGCCCACGACCCGGATCCCGCAGACTGTTCCGTCGATGACCGTTGCTCCCAGCTCACCCGCGGATACGCCCTCCGCGCCATCCTCCGGCAGCGCCGGCCGGCTGCGGCGCTCGATCCGAGCGCTCGCCCGCCGGTTCGCTCTTTCGGAGCGCAGCGAGATGGCCTGCTGCGGCATGACGGTGGCGCAGGCCGGGGCGCTCGAGACGCTGCGCCTGGCCGGTGCGATGCGAGCCGGCGACCTCGGCCGGCGCCTGGGCATCCGGCCGAGCACGGTGACCCGCAACCTGGACCGGCTGGAGCAGCGGGGGCTGGTGCGGCGGCGGCCGGATCCCGACGACGCACGCGCTGCCACGGTCGAGCTGACCATCGAAGGCAGCCGGGCCGCCACCGAGGTGGAGCGGCAGGCCGTGCGGTTCTTCGAGTCGGTGCTCGACCAGATCCCGGCCGAGCGCCGGCGGCGGGTGGAAGAGAGTCTGGCGGAGCTGGTGACGGCGGTGCGCCGCGCCACCGACGACTGCTGTCCCGGTGCCTATGACCACCTGTTGACCGATCTGACCGGTGCGGGCTGCGAAGCCGCCTGCGCGACCGAGGAGGACCCGACATGAGCCATCCAGACCAGGACCGTGACAGACCGCAGCCCGGAGGCCGGCTGCCCGCCGATCCCGAGAGCGTGGTCGATGCGGTGCGCCAACGCTACGGCCAGATCGCGAGCGGCGCCGTCGCCGGCTGCTGCTCGCCGGCCGGCGACTGTGGCTCCGAGCCCGATCCGGCGACGGTGTCGAGCGCGGTCGGCTACCGCCGCGAGCAGCTCGCCGCGGCACCGGCGGAGGCCAACCTCGGCCTGGGGTGCGGGGCGCCAATCGAGCACCTGGGCCTGCGGCCGGGCGAGACCGTGCTCGACCTCGGCTCGGGTGGCGGCTTCGACGCGCTGCTGGCGGCTGCCGAGGTCGGCGACGAGGGGTGGGTGATCGGGGTCGACATGACGCCCGAGATGATCGAGCTGGCGCGGCGCAACGCCGCCCGCGCCGGCCGCCGGCAGGTGGAGTTCCGGCACGGCCGGCTGGAGGAGATGCCGGTGGCCGACGCCACGGTCGACGCGGTGACCAGCAACTGCGTGATCAACCTGGTGCCGGACAAGGCCAAGGTGTTCGCCGAGATCGCCCGCGTGCTCAAGCCCGGCGGCCGGCTGGTGGTGGCCGACGTGGTGCTCGACGGCGAGCTGCCGCCGCAGCTCGGCGACAGCCTGCTGGCCTACGTCGGCTGCGTCGCCGGCGCGATGGAGCGGCGACGCTACTTCGAGACGGTGGCCGCGGCCGGTCTGGCCGACGTCGAGATCCTGAAGGAGGTCGACTTCCTGGCGACGCTGGGGGACGCCCTGCCGGCCGAGGCCGCGGCGCTGCTGGCACGCGCCGGGGTGGAGCCCGGGCAGCTGGCCGGCAAGGTCCGCTCGATCACCTTCCGCGCCTGGAAGCGGTAGCGCGCGGCCGCCGCGGCGGCGGTTCTGCCGGCAGCCGTTCGCGAGCCGGGCCGGGAGGGCACGCCCACCTGGTTGGCCGGCGGGCGGTGCCGGCCGGTGGCCGTTCTCCGGACGGCCCTGCTTGTAACGTTTTTCGTCTTGCGGGTACTCCAACTCCAGTGAAGTCCGACGGAGTTTCATGACAGAAAGGAGAGCCCGCATGAATCGAGTCCGCAGCGCACTGGCCCCGGCCCTGGTGTTCCACCTGTTGATCCTGCCGCTCGTCTCCGCGCCGGCTGCGGCGCAAGGCGAAGCCGGCCGCGGCGATCGCGGTGCCGGTACGCTCCGCCCGCGCGGCGCCAGCGAGTTCCGCGCCGGTGGGGTGGCGTCCCGGCTGGAGGGCGCCCGGGGCTTCCGGGCCGAGACCCTGCCCGGTACGTTCCGCCATCACGGCCATGTCCACCCCGGCGGCCTGGCCAAGTTCGAGGCCCCCTGGGGCGAGCTGATGACCATCCGCTACTGGACCTCGCCTTCCGGCACGGTGGCGATCGAGTACGACGGCGAGCTGACCGTGCGCTACCGGTTCGACGACGCCGGCCAGCTGGCGGCGATCACCGCCGAGACCGGCGAGCGCAGCGCCCACACCGAGCTCGGTGACCGGAGCCGGCAGCTGCTGTGGGGCGAGACCGACCTGGCGTCGTTCGACATGGCGGCCTACGAGCTGATCGACGACGTCTTCCGCTCCAGCCACTCGCAGGCGTTCCTCGACGGCGTGGCGGGCTTCGAGGCCCTGGCGGAAGCGGGCTGTGGCACCTCGGCGGTGCAGTGCGGCGTCTGCATCGTGGCGTGGGCCGCCAGCGTCGCCGCCATCGGCGCGGCCTGCCTGGTGGGCGGCGTCCCGACCTGGGGGCTGTCGTGTCTGGCGGCGATCGTGGCGCACGAGGCGAGCAGCGTGGGCTGCGCCGTCACCTGCATCAACGCCTTCCAGGAGTGCGGCTGGGCCGACAAGGGCGACGTGGTCGACGACGGCTGCTCCGGCCCCGGCGACGCCGAGTAGGCCGGCCCTCGACTGGACGATAAACCTTTTCTTCCGCTACAATGCCAATTCTCGACTTGCAGGCGGACAGACGGAGAGGAGGCCTCGAATGTACAAGATAGCTATCCCGGTCATCTGCCTGCTGGCTCACGTCCAGCTCGTGCTGGTGCTGTTTCCCGGTATGTGGCGCGAGATCGACGTCCGTGGGCTGCGGTGGCACAACATCTTCGTGCTGTTCTTCGTGCCGCTGGGTCTGAGCGCGCTGATCGGCAGCTGGCTGGCCGCCGGCTACGCCACCATGCCCACCTGGGTGGTGGTGGCCGGCGCGCTGGCGGTGGACGCCTTCCTGGTGTCGGCGGTGATCTCCGCGATCGCCCTCGGCAGCCGGCGCCAGACCGCCTGAGCATCCCCGGGAGCCGCTCCAACCAGGTCCGAGCCCTGGGCTCGCCGGCCGGGAGCCGCCAAGGCGCGCGCCCGGTGGCGGCCCGGGGCGTCGGCCGTCGCGGGCCGGGCGGTGCGCTGGTGCCGGAAGCGGCTCGGCGGGCCACCCGGTTGCCAACACGAACTGCTTGACCCCGAATCGGGATAGGCGGAGAATCCGCTTCGTCACTCCATTCTGGAGTCGAGGAGAAGCGCCATGAAGAGCAAGTTCGTGGTCGGTTTCCGGGTGGGGTTGGTGCTGGTTCTAACGACGGTCTGGTGTCCGGTCGCCGTGGCGCAGGACGGCGACGTCTTGAAGGCCCAGCTGGTCGAGCTCGAGCAGGCGGCCTGGCAGGCGTGGAAGGACGGCGATGCCGGCTTCTTCGAGAACTACATGCTCGACGACGCGCGTCTGATCCTGGGCGACGGCTCGAATCTGAGCAAGGCCGACTTGTTGGAGCAGTTGAAGGCCGGCTCGTGTGAGGTCGCGGGCTACGAGCTGACCGGGTTCAGCCTGCACCGCTTCGGCGCCGCGACGGCGGCACTGACCTACACGGCCAGCCAGGACGCTGTCTGCAACGGCCAGGCGGTGCCGCCCCGGCTGGTGGTGAGCTCGCTCTACGTGCTGCGCGACGGCAGCTGGCAGGGGGCCCTTTACCAGGAGACCGTCCCGCTCGGCTAGCAGCGGCTGCGAGCAGCGGTGTGGCCCCGACGGTCGCCGAGTCGGCAGGCCGGGCGGCCGGCCGCTACTGGGCTAGCTGCCCAGCACCTCGATCAGCACCCGCCGGCGCCGCGGCCGGTTGTCGAAGTCGCACAGCACGATCTGCTGCCAGGTGCCGTGCTCCACCCGGCCGTCATGCACCGGCAGCACCAGCGACGGCCCCATCAGCGCGGCGCGCACGTGGGAGTAGCCGTTGCCGTCGCCCCAGCGCAGGTTGTGGGCGTAGTCGCCGTCGCTGGGCGCCAGCGCGTCGACCGCCCGGCGCAGGTCGGCGACGCAGCCGCTCTCGAACTCGAGGGTGGTGATGCCGGCGGTGGAACCGGGGGCGAACACCATCACCCAGCCGTCGCGGCAGCCGCTGGCGGCCACCACGCGCTCGACGTCGTCGGTCAGGTCGTGGATGTCGGTGTCGGCGGCGGTGGCTTTCTCGACGGACTCGCGGTGCAGCTTCATGGGCTCCTCCCTGTCGGCCGCCCGGGCGGGCCGGTCTGCCCTCCTCCCACCCGCTCGGGTGTTGGCGCCTCTTGCGACCCACTCTAGCGTGGGCCGTGCCGGGCGCCCGGGCCGAAGCCGCGGGTCGGGCGGGCCACGGCACGAGGAGTGCTTGCCGTGCAGGAGCTGATCGCCGACTTCCTGGCGCAGGAGAGGATCGCGATCGTGGGTGTGTCGCGCTCGAGCGATCAACCGGCCAACCTGAACTACCGCAAGCTGCGCGACGGCGGCCACCGGGTGTTCGCGGTCAACCCGCGCACCGACACCGCCGAGGGCGACCCGTGCTACCCCGACCTGGCCTCGATCCCCGGCGGTGTCGACGCGGTGCTGATCGCGACGCCGCCGGCCGCCTCGCTGGCGGTGGCGCGCGACTGCGCCGAGCTGGGCATCGAGCGGGTCTGGATCCACCGCTCGTTCGGCCAGGGCAGCGTATCCGAGGAGGCCGTGGAGCTGTGCCGCGAGCGCGGCCTGCGGGTGATCCCGGGCGGCTGCCCGATGATGTTCGACCCGCCGGTGGACCTGGGCCACCGTTGCATGCGGTGGCTGCTCGGGCTGACCGGCGGGCTGCCGCGGGCGGCCCGCCGTGGGGCGGGGGCGGCGGCCAAGCAACCCCGAGCCCGCCGACCACGTAGTTAGGAGCGGAGGAGGTCGCTCGCCGATGAAGACGTTTCTGCTGTGGCTGCTGCTGCTCGTCGTCTGCTGGCCCGCCGCGCTGCTGGCGCTGCTGCTCTA
>JBFGNS010000161.1:0-9346 GCA_041574955.1 Thermoanaerobaculia bacterium
ACGCCAGGCTGATGGACGGCGGGCGGCTGAAGTGGAAGCAGGAGGGGCGTGAGATGACGCGCGACAAGCCGCAGTTCGCGGCCACCGACTACCCGGTGCCGGAGCGCAACGATCCGCCGATCCGGGCGCTGCGCGTCGACGTCGGGCGCCACATCGACTCCGGGCGGCCGCTGGTCGACGTGCGCAGTCCCGAGGAGTTCACCGGCGAGCGGCTGCACATGCCCGACTACCCCAACGAGGGCGCGCTGCGCGGCGGTCACATTCCGGGCGCGCGCAACGTTCCCTGGAGCCGCGCGGTCAACACCGACGGCAGCTTCAAGACCGCCGACGAGCTGCGCGCGATCTACGAGCAGGAGCAGGGCCTGTCGCCGGACGACGACGTCATCGCCTACTGCCGGATCGGGGAGCGCAGCAGCCACACCTGGTTCGTGCTCACCCGGCTGCTCGGTTACCCGCAGGTGCGCAACTACGACGGCAGCTGGACCGAGTGGGGGAACCTGGTGGGCGTGCCGGTGGAGAAGGGCGAGGTCGATTGAAGGAAGCGGCGGCCGGCCTCCCCGAGCGGCTGACCGAGCTGCTCGACACGCTGCGGCTGATCGACGACCGAAGTGCGCGCATCGAGCTGCTGATCGGCATCGCCGACCGCTACCGGGGGGTGCCCGAGCGGATCGCGCGGCGGCCCTACCCGCGCGAGCGTCTGGTGCCCAACTGCGAGTCCGAGGCGTACTTTTTCGCCGAGCCGCTGGCCGGGGACGACCGGTTTCGCATCCACTTCGCGATCGAGAACCCGCAAGGCATCTCGGCCCGCGCCATGGCGGTGATCCTGGACGAGTCGTGCTCCGCGCAGCCGCTCGAGAAGCTGGCCGCGCTGTCCACCGAGCTGCCGCTCGAGATCTTCGGCAACGAGCTGTCGATGGGCAAGTCGATGGGCCTCGCCGGGATGGTCGGGATGGTGCGGGCGGTGGCGCGCCAGCGGCTCCGCCACGCCCCACCGCCAGACGATCACGCACTAACAAGCTGATGACTAACGGCGTTTGCGCACGGCTTCGACTACAGTACCGGCGACTAGATCGGGATGGGGTCCAGAGTTGGAGGGCTCGCGAGATCCGCAGTCTCCCTGGGAGGGGGTGCCGGAGCACCGGACCGGGGTGGAGCGTCCGTCGGGGTCGCGCGGCAGAAGGGGGTGCGCGCGGCCCGGCGGCGTCTGCCGCCGGAGCCCGGCCGGTGGCGGGCGAAGCCGGCCGCGGCGCCGCGCCGAGTCGCTGACGGTCGGGGCGGGGAGGTCGTCGGTTGACCCCCGGCTCACGGCGGCCGCGGGTCCTGATCGTCGAGGACGAAGCCTCGGTGAGCGGGGTGGTCGCCGGTCTGCTCGAGCGGCACGGCATGAGCTGCACCGTGCACGCCGATGCGGCCGGCGGGTTGGCCGCCGCCAGCTCGCAGCTGCCGGACCTGATCCTGCTCGACGTTCACCTGCCCGACGACAGCGGCTTCAGGCTGTGCAGCCGGCTGCGGCGAGCCGGAGCGACGGTACCGATCATCTTCCTGACCGCCCGCGACAGGCCCGAGGAGGTGGTGCGTGGATTCGAAGCCGGAGCCGACGACTACGTCACCAAGCCGTTCAACCCGGAGGAGCTGCTGGCCCGCGTGCGCGCGGTGCTGCGACGGACGCTCGAGCCGGCGTCGGGTGTGCTCCGCTCCGGGCCGCTCGAGGTCGATGCGGCGTCGCGGCGTGTGAGCTGGCAGCGTGGCGAGATCGCGCTGACCCGCACCGAGTTCGACCTCCTCGAGCTGCTGGTGCGGCGAGGCGGTGCCACCGTCAGGCGCAGCGAGTTCCTGGCCGACCTCTGGCAGGGCGTCTACGTCACGCCGCGCACGGTGGATACCCACATCGGCGCCCTGCGCCGCAAGCTGCGGTCGGCCTCGGGCCGCGATCTGATCGCCTCGGTGCGTGGAGTGGGATACCGCTGGGACGGCGAGCCCGTTACCGGCGGCGGCGGGGCAGCGGATTCTTGACCGAATCTTGCCGAACTCGGCGGGCTACTGTGCGGCCGCGCCGGCTAGACTTCGGCTGGGTTGGTCGCATGGGGAGAGGTGTACAGGGGGAGCGTCGTCGATGAACGCCAAGCCGCGTGACGAGCGGCGGGCCGCTTCCGGCGACGCCGACGGCGGCCCGGCACCCGGTTGGCACGACCGGCAGCTGGTGGCACGGTGCCTGCGTGGCGACGAGCGCGCCTGGAACGCGCTGGTCGACAAGTACAGCCGGCTGGTCTATGCGGTGATCCTGCGCTACGGCATCGACGTCGACGATGCCGCCGATCTGTTCCAGAACGTCTGGCTGGCGGTGCATTCGGACCTCGAGAAGCTGCGCAAGCTCGACTCGCTCCGCTCCTGGCTGATCACCGTGACCCGCCGGCGCTGCTACCACTGGCGCAAGGGCCAGCGCCGCCGTGAGTCGGTCATCCTGTCGTCCGACGAGGATCCACCCGAGATGGCGGTCGACCCGGTCGAGCTCGCCGACATCGAGATGGACCAGCGGGTGCGCGAGTCGGTCTTCAGGCTGCCGTCGCGCTGCCAGGAGATGATTCGCATGCTGTTCTTCGCCGATCCGCCGAAGCCGTACCGCGAGGTCGCCCGCAGCCTGGGGCTCGCCGTCGGCTCGATCGGCTTCATCCGGGGCCGCTGTCTGCGCAAGCTGCAGCGGATCATGGAGAGCAGCGGGCTGGTCTGAGGCCGGGACCGGCGCGGTCGCGCGGCGGGTCGGCGAGGCGCGGGGCCGCAGCCGGCCGACACGAGCCGCGGTGGCGGAAGCGCGGCGAATGGACTATGGTCCGGCGCGGGCCCTTGGTGAGCGCGACCGCTTCCGACTCGAGACCGTCCGCCGCCGGCCGCGTGGCGGGCGGCATCCTGATCAGCCGGCTGCTCGGGCTGGTGCGCGAGGCCAGCCTGGCGGCGTTCTTTGGCGCCGGACCGCACGTCGACGTGTTTCGCACCGCGCTGCGCGGTCCCGGCGTGCTGCAGAACCTGCTCGGTGAGCAGAGCCTGTCGGCGTCGTTCATCCCGATCTACTCGCGGCTGCTGGGCGAGGGCCGGCGAGAGGAGGCGGGGCGCTTCGCCGGCGCCATCTTCGGCCTGCTGCTGGCGGCGGCCGGCGGGCTGACCCTGGTCGGGGTGCTGCTGGCCGAGCCGCTGGTGGCGGTGCTGTCGGCGGGCTACCTGGCCGACGCGCCGCGGGTGGCGGCCGGTGAGGCGACGGTCGACCGCTTCCCGCTGGCGGTGTCGGCGGTGCGCATCGTCTTTCCGATGTCGGGACTGCTGGTGCTGTCGGCCTGGAGCCTGGGCGTGCTCAACAGCCACCGGCGGTTCTTTCTGCCGTACTTCGCTCCCGCGGTATGGAACAGCGCCATCATCGCCACCCTGTGGGTGGTCGGTAGCGGGCTGACCCCCACTGCGGGCTCGGCGGCGCGCGACCGGCTGCTGATCGCGGCGTGTGTCGGCGCGCTGGCCGGCGGGGCGCTCCAGTTCCTGGTCCAGCTACCCCTCGTGGCGCGGCTGCTGACCGGGTTCCGGCTCTCCCTTTCGACCCGGGTGGTGGGGGTGAGGGAGGCGCTGCGCAGCTTCACGCCGCTGCTCGCCGGCCGCGGCGCGGTGCAGCTGTCGGGCTACCTGGACCAGCTGCTGGCGTCGTTTCTCGCCGCCGGCGCCCAGTCGGCGCTCGGCTGGGCCCAGCTGCCCTACCTGTTGCCGATCAGCCTGTTCGCGCTGTCGGTGGCGGCCGCCGAGCTGCCCGATCTGTCGCGCCAGGCCGGTGGCGAGCGCTCTGCCGTCGCGCGGCGGCTGGAGCGGGCGCTGCGCCAGTCGCTCTACCCGATCGTGGCCGCAACGGTGGCCTATCTCGGTCTCGGCTACCTGGTGGTGGCGGTGCTCTACCGCCGGGGCCAGTTCGGCGCCGACGACCACCTGCTGGTGACCCTGGTGCTGGCGGCCTACGCGGTGGGTCTGCCCGCCTCCGCCTGCTCGCGGCTGTTCGTCAACCTGTTCTACGCCACCGGCGAGACGGGGGTACCGGCGCGCATCGCGGTGCAGCGCGTCCTGCTGTCGGCGCTGGTGGGTGGCGGCCTGATGCTGTGGCTCGACCGCTTCCCGGCCGCGCTGGGCGCGACTGCGGGTGGAGGGGGCGGCTTGCGGCTGGGAGCCGTGGGGCTGGCGATAGCCTCCGCGCTGGCCGCCTGGTACGAGCTGTGGCGCCTGGGCCGCGCGGTGCGGCAGCGGCTGCCCGATCTGGTGGCGCCGGTGGGCTACGCGCTGGGGCTGGCGGCGGCGGCGCTGGCCGCAGCGGCGGGGGCGGCCGCCATCTGGCGGCTCTCGCCGCTGCCGCTGGTGGTCACGGCGGTTGCGGCGCTGGCGGCCTACGGGCTGCTCTATCTGGCAATCACCCGCCTGGCCGGCATCTCGCAGGCGGGGCGCTGGCTCGGTCGCGCCAAGCTGCCGAGGCACGGCGACGACCCCGAGGAGGACGTGTGATGAGAGTTGCCCTGGCGGCCGATCACGCCGGCTACCGCTACAAGCAGGAGATCAAGCGCCACCTGGAGGGCCGCGGCATCGAGGTGGTGGACTGCGGCACGCACTCCGAGGAGTCGGTCGACTACCCGCCGCTGATGGCCGAGGCGGCGCGTGCGGTGGTGGCCGGTGACTGCCAGCGCGGCATCGTGCTGGGGGGCTCGGGCAACGGCGAGGCGATGGCGGCAAACCGCTTCCGCGGCGTGCGCTGCGCGCTGTGCTGGAGCGTCGAATCGGCGCGGCTGGCACGGCAGCACAACGACGCCAACATGATCTCCTTCGGCCAGCGCCTGCTGCCGCTCGAGCTGGTGCTCGAGATGGTGGACACCTGGCTGGACACGCCGTTCGAGGGCGGACGCCACATGCGGCGGATCGCGCTGCTGGATCAGCTAGAGTAGCGGCATGGAGCCGCTGCTCAGCGTGGGGCTCGGCCTCGGTCTGGCGGCCGCCTGCGGTTTCCGCGTGTTCGTGCCGCTGTTGCTGCTCAACCTGGCGGCGCGCGCCGGCTACGTGACGCTCGGCGGCAGCTTCGAGTGGATCGGCTCGACGCCGGCGCTGGTCACGCTGGCGGTGGCGACGGCGCTCGAGATCGGCGCCTACTACGTGCCGTGGCTCGACAACCTGCTCGACAGCGTGGCCAGCCCGGCGGCGGTGGTCGCCGGCATCGTCGTCACCGCCTCGGTGGTGACCGGTATCGACCCGTACCTCAAGTGGACCCTGGCGGTGATCGCCGGCGGCGGCGTCGCCGGCGCTGTCCAGGCCGTGACGGTCGGCACGCGCGGCGCCTCGTCGGTCGCCACCGCCGGGTTCGGCAACGCGCTGGTGGCGACCGGAGAGCTGGCCGGCTCGCTGCTGATGTCGCTGCTGGCGGTGGCGCTGCCGGTGCTCGCGGGACTGCTTGCGGTGGTGCTGCTGGTGGTCGCCGGGCGGCGGCTGGCGCGGCGCCGGGCGGCGACGGTCCCGGCCGCCGGCGCTGGCTAGCCTCTCTCACCCATCCGCAGCCGCGCGTCCGCATGCACCTGAATCTGCACGGCTTTCCCCGTTCGGGCATCCTCGACGTACTTCGCGCACGCCGGCGGCGCCCGCCGGGGGAAAGTCGCGCATCTTCGGGCACCGGTGGCCGGTCGCCGGGCGGCTCGCCGAGAAGGTCGGGCTAGAGCGGCGTCCGATGGGGGCCGGCCGGCGGTGGGAGATCTGCGTCGACACCGGCGGTACCTTCACCGACTGCCTGGCGCGGGACCCGGACGGCGGGCTGCACCGGGTCAAGGTGCTGAGCACCTCCCGGCTGCGCGGCCGGCTGGCGGCGGTCGACGGTGATCGGGTCCGGCTCGAGCTGGCCGCCGCGCCCGACGCGTCGCTGTTCGTCGGCTACCGGCTGGGGCTGCTGGGTGGCGGCCCGCCGGTGGCGGTGGCGGGTACCGACCGCGCCGGCGGGCTGCGGCTGAGTGCGCCGCTGCCGGCTGCCGCCGAGGGGGCCGCCTGCGAGCTGCTGTCGCCCGAGGAGGCGCCGATCCTGGCCGTGCGGCTGGTCACCGGCCGGCGCCTCGACCAGCCGCTGCCGCGGCTCTACCTGCGGCTGGCCACCACCCGCGGCACCAACGCCCTGCTCGAGCGGCGCGGCGCCCCCACCGCTCTGTTCATCACCCGCGGCTTCGGCGATCTGCTGAGCATCGGCAACCAGCAGCGGCCCGAGCTGTTCGCGCTGCGCGTCATCAAGCCGGAGCCGCTGTACGCCGCGGTGGTCGAGGTCGACGAGCGGCTCGACGCCGATGGCGACCTGGTGCGGCCGCTCGATCTCGAGGCGCTGGCGGCGGCGGCCCGGCCGCTGGTGGAGTCCGGGGTGACCTCGGCGGCGGTGGCGCTGATGCACAGCTACCGGCGCGCCGACCACGAACGCCGCGCCGCCCGCTGCCTGCGCGAGACGGGGTTCCGGCACGTCTCCTGCTCGGCCGAGCTGGCGCCGTTCATCCGCCTCGTGCCGCGCGCCCAGACGACGGTGGTGGACGCCTACCTGGCAGAGGCGATCGAGGGCTACCTGGAGCGGGTCGCGGAGCCGCTTGCCGGCGGCACTCTGCACGTCATGACCAGTGCCGGCGGTCTGATGCGACGCGAGGCGTTCCGGCCGCGCGACAGCCTGCTGTCGGGCCCGGCGGGCGGCGCGGTCGGCGCGGCGGCGGCCGGCCGGGCGTCCGGCTTCGAGCAGACCATCGCCTTCGACATGGGCGGTACCTCGACCGACGTCTCGCGCCACGCCGGGGACTTCGACTACCGGTACGAGACCGCGGTCGGCGACGTGCGGCTGCTGGCGCCGGCGCTGGCGATCGAGACGGTGGCGGCCGGTGGCGGCTCGGTGTGCATGCT
Source organism: Thermoanaerobaculia bacterium (assembly GCA_041574955.1). GTDB lineage: Bacteria > Acidobacteriota > Thermoanaerobaculia > Multivoradales > JAHEKO01 > CALZJC01. Next base: position 6,919 of record JBFGNS010000161.1, read on the forward strand.
GGCCGGCGGCCGGCTGCGGGTGGGGCCGCGCAGCGCCGGTGCCAGCCCGGGACCGGCCTGCTACGGCGCCGGTGGACCGCTGACCCTGACCGACGCCAACCTGCTCCTCGGGCGGCTGGACGCGGAGGGCTTCGAGATCCCGCTCGACGTCGAGGCGGCGGCGGCGGCGGCGGCGGCGCTGGCGGCTGAGCTGGATCCGGCCGCCGGTGACGCAGCGCGCGAGGTGCTGCTCGCCGGCTGCCTGGAGATCGCCGACGAGCGCATGGCCGAGGCGGTGCGCCGGGTGTCGATCCGCGAGGGGCACGACCCGGCGGGCTTCGTGCTGGTGGCGTTCGGTGGAGCCGGTCCGCAGCACGCCTGCGGTGTCGCGCGGCGGCTCGGCATCGACCGCTGTCTGGTGCCGGCGGACGCCGGCCTGCTGAGCGCGGCCGGCCTGGCTGCGGCGCGGCTCGAGCGGTTCGCCGAGCGCCAGGTGCTGGCGCCACTGTCGCAGGTGGCGGCGCGCGTGCCGGCCTGGCTCGACGAGCTGGCGGCCGGCGCGGCGCGCAGCCTGCGGCGCGAAGGGGTGGCGGCTTCCGAGGTCGAGATCCGACGCCGGCCGGCCGAGCTGCGGCTGAGTGGCCAGGACTCGGCGCTGGTGGTCGAGGCCGGCGGCGAGCGATCGCTGGCCGCGGCCTTCCGTGATGCCTATCGCGAGCGCTACGGCTATGCACCGCCGGCCCGCCCGATCGAGCTGGTGTCGCTCAGGGTGGTGGCCTCGGCCCGCCGCGGGCCGCCGCCGGCGCCGCCCGCTCCGGCGCGACCGGCGACGGCGCGGCCGGTGCGGTACCGCCGGGCCCACTTCGCCGGTGGCTGGCGGCGGACGCCGGTCTTCGCCCGCCACGAGCTGGCCGCCGGCGCGCGGTTCGAGGGCCCGGCCCTGGTCTTCGAGCGTCACAGCGCGACCGTGGTCGAGCCGGGCTGGCGCTGCCGGGTGGACGATCACCGGGCGCTGGTGCTCGAGAGCGGCGGCGGGCCGGGATAGGCTGGCGACGGTGCTCTACGACTGGTTCGCGGATCTGGCGGCGCCGGCTCAGGCCGGTCTGGCGGGAGTCTTCACCTGGCTGATCACCGCGCTGGGGGCGGCGCTGGTGGTGGTCACGCGGCGGCTTCCGCGGTGGCTGCTCGAGGGCATGCTCGGCTTCGCCGCCGGCGTGATGATCGCGGCCAGCTTCTGGTCGCTGCTGGTGCCCGCAATCGAAATGGCGCGGTCGCGCGGCACGCCCGGCTGGCTGCCGGCGGTGGTGGGCTTCCTGGCCGGCGGCCTGGTGCTGCGGGTGATCGACCAGTACCTGCCGCATCTCCACCCGGGGCTGCGGCGCGACCAGGCCGAGGGGCTGCCGACGCCGTGGCGGCGGGCGACGCTGCTGGTGCTGGCGATCACGTTGCACAACCTCCCCGAGGGGCTGGCGGTGGGCGTGGCGTTCGGCGCCGCCGCCCAGACTGCCGAGCTGGGAGCGGGCCCGACGCTCGCCGGCGCGCTGGCGCTCACCCTCGGCATCGGCCTGCAGAACTTCCCCGAGGGCGTGGCCGTGGCGCTGCCGCTACGCCGTGAGGGGGTGTCGGCCGGCAAATCGTTCTGGTACGGACAGCTGTCGGCACTGGTCGAGCCGCTGGCGGCGGTGGCCGGCGCCTGGGCGGCGCTGGCGGTAGCCGACCTGCTGCCGTACGCGCTGGCGTTCGCCGCTGGAGCGATGATCTACGTGGTGGTCGAGGAGCTGATCCCCGAGTCGCAGAGCGGCTCGGCGGGCGATCTGGCGACGGTGGCCACGATGATCGGCTTCGCGGTGATGATGCTGCTCGACGTGGGGCTGTCGTGAGCGCCGCGGGCGGCAGGCAGGCGTCGCGCGAGGCGGTGGAGCTGGAGCTGTTCGCCAACCGCTTTCGCGGGCTGGTGTGGCGGATGGGCGAGACGCTGCGCCGCACCGCGCTGTCGGTCAACGTCAAGGAGCGCCTGGACTTCTCGTGCGCCCTGCTCGATGGCGACGGCCGGCTGGTGGTCAACGCGCCCCACATACCGGTCCACCTCGGCGCCCTGGGGCTGTGCGTGCGCAGCGTGCGCGAGGCGCTCGAGTTCGCCCCCGGCGATGTGGCGGTGACCAACCATCCGGCCTACGGCGGCTCCCATCTTCCGGACGTGACGGTCATCACGCCGGTCCATGTCGACGGCCGGGACCGGCCGCTGGGCTACGTGGCCAGCCGCGCCCACCACGCCGAGATCGGCGGCGTGCGCCCCGGCTCGATGCCGCCCCAGGGCCGCTCGCTGGCGGAGGAGGGGGTGGTGCTGGACCCGCGCCTCCTGGTCGCCGGCGGCGAGCCCCGCTGGCGGGAGATCCGCGATCGGCTGGCCGGTGGCCCCTACCCCTCACGCGCGGTAGAGGAGAACCTG
>JBFGNS010000162.1:0-9342 GCA_041574955.1 Thermoanaerobaculia bacterium
CCCCCGCCGGGCGGGCCGTCGGAGGGCCCGTCCCCGGCAGCGGCCCGCGGGTCGTCGGCTGGCGGCGGGCCCCAGGGCGCGGTCTGTCGGGTCGAAGCCGGCCGCGGCTCGGCGGCTCGCGCCGCCCACCGCTGGTTCGCCGGCGTCATCGGCCGGTCGACCGCCCACCGGGTGTCGCCGGAGACCGCCCTGCGCAGCAGGACGGCGGCGAGCTCACGCACCAGCTCCTCGACGTCCTCGACCTGGGGCGGCGCCAGCACCAGCCGTCGCCAGCCATCGGGCTCCGAGCCGCCAGCCAGCTCGCTGGCCAGCCGGTCGACCGCCGCCGCCTCGAGCCCGTCGAGCTCCTCCGGAGGGAGATCCACGTCGCCCGCGAGCAGCGCGACGCACTCCCTGAATCCGGGCGCTTCCACGGCGGCGCCGGCGAGAGCCAGGGCGATCGCCTCGAGGACCGCTCGATCGCCGGGCCCGGCCTCCACCGTCGCCTGCTCCAGCACCGCGGCCGCGAGCGAGCTCTCGGGCACGGCCGAGCCGAGCGCAGCCGCGGCGACGCGACTGCGCTCGCCGAACAGCAGCGGCCGCAGCAGCGGGCCGTCCTCGCCACCGACGCGCACCTCCCCCCGCCCGCCCACGGCGGCCACCGCCACTTCCACCCCACCCAGGACGGCTCGTCCCAGGCCGGGGTCGATGTGGATCCGCGGCCCGGAACTCGTCACTAGGCGAGTTCCTCACGCACGCGGGCGGCGGTGAAGCCGTAGAAGGCCTCGCCGTGGCCGCCGGCGCCCATCTCGAAACCCTTCTCGGTGAGGAAGCAGTCGTCGAAGCTGACCGTCATCTCGGTCTCGCCCTGACGCAGCTGGGCGGTCACCTGGAACGGCTCGTCACCGGTCAGGCCGTTGAAGCCGCTCGAAGTCGAGGCGACGGTGAGCCGCGCTTCCACCGACTGCGGTCCCGAGGTCATGCCGATGCGCTCGGCGCTGCCGAGGGCGTAGACGTTCTGCCGCACCTGCTGGTGGCGATAGTCGATCGTGCGCACTCCTTCGACGGGATCGCCGTTGAGCAGCACGACGCTTTCGTTGGCCGCAAAGATCGTAGGCATCTGTCAGCTCCTAGTTCTTCACCCGGATGGTGGCGTAGATGTAGTCGATCGCCCGCACCGGCCGCACCGCGATGTCGATGCGCACGATGCCCTGCGCGAAGTCCTGCTGGGTCGAGTAGACGTCGACCATGAACGCCGGATCCGAGCCGTCGGTGGACGGCACCAGGGCCCCCGCCCGCTCCATGCGGGTGAAGGTGGCGACGATCTGCTCCTTGAGCGCGATGCGCGCCTCGTCCGAGTTGAGGCGGCCGATGAAGTTCTCGGAGATCGCCCGCGTCTCGCGGATCGCCTGGTCGGCGACGCGGGTGACCGAGATCTGATCGCCGGTGGTGTCGAGCCCGCGCAGCACGACCACCCCGCGGCCGGCGCGCTCCTGCACCACCAGCAGGTTGACGTTCGGTCCCAGCAGCCGGTTGAGCTCGCTCTCGCGATAGCTCGCCGGCGGGATGCCGAACAGCGGCACCGGCTTGAAGGTGGGCGAGTCGTGCGGGCTCATGCGTCCCACCAGGCCCGCCACCGCGCCCTCCGCACCCGCCGGCGAGACCAGCACGAAGCGCCGGTTGCGCACCGCCGCCGCGTGGGTGCGCACCGCGTCGAGCGAGCTCTCCGCGGCGGTGATCGAGCCGAAGGCGATGCGCGGCGCACCGTTGTCGGCCATGGTCACCGCGTGCGCCACCAGGTGCTGGTGGATCTGGTGGACGTCGCCGACCGAGCGCTGCGGCTCGATCGCCGCCAGCACCAGGTCGACGCGGGTGTCCTCGGCCAGCGCCTGGATGGCATCGCGGTAGGCGTTGACGTTCGGCGAGCTGCCGCCGGTGAACGCCACCGGGGTGTCGGTCGGCCGCGGCAGGCCGCGCCCCGAGGCCACCGCACGCACCCGGATGAAGCGGCTCTCGGCGAGCAGCACGAACGGCAGGTAGCGCTCGCTGTCGGGGTTCATCGAGAGGTCGTCGAACTCCTCTCTCAGGCCGCCCTGGAAGACGCGGATCGTGTGATCGTCGGCCGTGCCGCCGATCACGACGCTCAGTCCGTTGGGATCGACCTCGTCGCCCACCAGCAGCTCGATCAGGTTGCCGGCGGCGCCCTCGGCGGCGATCGCGATCGGATCGCCGTCCTCGTTGAACGCGAAGGTGCCGTTGTCGAGCCCGGCCTCCGGCAGACCGGCGTCCACCGCGACGACGAAGCGCGACTGCCGGTTTATGGTGTCGATCAGGTCGTCGGTCTCACCGGCGGCGATGCGCAGGTCGTTGAACGACTCCACCGCCCGGCCGCCGCGCAGCAGCCGCAGGGTGACCCGCACCACCGAGCCCTCGGCGTCGGCGACGCCGCGCACCTCGGCGGAGAGCGAGCGGCCCCACTCGCCGTTGGCCCTGCAGCGCAGGCTGATCGCCGCTTCGCTGTCGCCGTTGAGCAGCGTCACCGAGGCCGGGCTGCCGCCGGCGACGGCGGAGATCACCGCCTCGCTGGCACCGGCGCCGAGGGCGTGAAACGCCTGCGGCATCGTCGACTCGGTACCCGGTCCGAGCAGCTGGCGCAGCTCGGAGCCGTTGGAGACGCCGACCAGGGTGCCGGCGGCGGGCGGCCGGTCGACGATCCCCACCACACCCAGGATCCCCGCCGGGGCCGGCAGCGGCGGCAAGACGTCGAACCTTGCCTCGACTCGAACTCCGGGAACGACCAGTGTCTGCATGCTGTCTCCTTTCGCACCACCGGCACGGTCCGCCGGGCTGCCGGTGCGGTCAGTTCGATTCGCCGCTCCCGAGGTGCTCGCCAGCGGCGTCGCGGATGAGGTTGAGGAGCAGCGCGGGAGAGACCTCGCCGAACGAAACCTGCTCCGGACATAGACGATAGAGACAGGCTCGGCGGCCGACTTCCTCTATCGCCAGGATCTTGATGCGGGGGTGGCGGAACAGCAGCTCGGGCCAGATGTCGGTCAGGTTCGGGTCGCGGCAGCCGACGACCACCACGTCGGGCCTCTGCTCGCCGAGCAGCTCGAGCAGCTCGCCGCGCTCGAACGCCTCGCCGACCACCTCCATGTCGTCCTCGCCGGTGACCGAACCGGTGATGATCTCTCGCAGCAGCCGCGGCATCATCGCCACGAAGATGCGGATCTTGTCCGCGCCTCTTTCCATACCCCGTCTCGTGCCGGCGATTCTGGGCGCCGCTCGGCGCGAAGGGAATAGAGCGGGAGATCGGAATTCGATCCAGGCGAACAACTGGATCGCCGGCTGGATCCGGCGGTGGAGGCGGTCCGGACCGATAGGTCTGGATCCCTGCCGGGCGAGCTCGGCGCGGCGCGCCCGGGGAGGCGGCCGGGCCGCTACGGTCCGCTCGCCGGTCCGAGGGCTTCGAGGTACGGCCGCGCGCGGGCGGCGGCCTCACCGCGGGTCTGGGCGCCCACCTTCTCGAGGATGTTGTGGACGTGGTTCTTGACCGTCGACAGCTCGATATGGAGCCGGGAGGCGATCTCCTTGTTGGTCAGGCCCTCGTCGACCAGACGCACGATCTGGACCTCGCGCGAGGTGAGGCGGAAACCCCTCGCCTCGGGCGGGCGCTGCCGCGCCAGCCGCCCGACCCGCTCGAGCAGAGCGCCGGCGATGCGGCGTGAGCAGCTCAGCTCGCCCGCCAGCGCCCGCTCGACCGACGACACCAGCTCCTCCACCGAGCTGTCCAGGCAGACGTAACCCGCCACCCCGGCCTCGGCGCACGCCAGGATGAAGCTCTCCTCGTCGGGTACCCCGATGGCGATCAACCGGAGGTCGGGGAAGCACCGCGCCAGCATCTTCACCCGCCGCAGGCCGCGCCGGTCCGCCACGCTCACCAGCGCCGCAGCGGGAGCGTGGCTGCGGATCAGCTCCCGTGCGGCCTCCAACGTGGCCGCCCGCGCCACTACCTCGAGCCGGCCGTCGGCGGCCAGCAGACCGGAAACCCCCTGCCGGTAGAGACGGACGTCCGAAAAGACTACGATCTGAATCGCCACCCCACGCTCCGCGCGCCGACAAAGCCCCTCAATCGGCAACTGTCGATGAATATCGAGACAAGTCTATACCTCATGACCAGCGCCGTTCAAACGCCAGTGGCTCCGGGGATTCTCGGCCTCGTGCTCTGGTCCTGAGGCGCGGCGGCACCCGCGGTCGTTACAGCCGCGGCCGAGGCAGGCGGGCGGGCGGCGGCGGATGCGCCGGGCCGGCGGCCCAGAGCGGGTGCCCCGACTGCCAACTAATACGTTATAGTAAGGCCTTACTTGAAGCAGCCCAAACGCTGCGGCGGTCGCCACGCGACATCCAGGGGCGCGAGCCGCGTCTCCCAGGCCAGCTCACCGCCGCAGCGTCCCTTCACCGAGGATGGAGGTCATCTCATGAGTTCGCCCCGCACCGCCGGTCTCGCACGCCGCTCACCGCACGGTTTCCTGATCCCGATGCTGTCCGCCGCCGTCCTGCTCGCCTGTCTGGGGCCGGCTGCCGCGCACGCCCAGCAGTGCCCGGCCCAGGTGTGGGCCGACGAGTTCAACGGCACCTCGGTCGACAGCTCGAAGTGGGAGTTCATGATCGGCACGGGCACCAACTACGGCCTGCCGCCGGGCTGGGGCAACAACGAGCTCCAGTACTACCGCTCGCAGAACGCCACGATCGACAACGGCCGGCTGCTGATCACCGCCCGCGAGCAGCGCTACCGCGGCAAGGACTACACCTCGGCGCGTCTGCGCACGCTGAACAAGGGCGACTGGACCTTCGGGCGGTTCGAGGCGCAGATCAAGATGACCGTCGGCCAGGGGATCTGGCCGGCCTTCTGGATGATGCCCACCGACAACGTCTACGGCGGCTGGCCGCAGAGCGGCGAGGTCGACATCATGGAGAACATCGGCTCCGAGCCGTCGACGGTACACGGCACGATCCACTTCGGCGACCCGTACCCGAACAACCAGTCGTCGGGCGCCAGCTTCACGCTGCCCGGCGGCCAGCGGTTCACCGACGGCTTCCACACCTTCGCGGTCGAAAAGGAGGCGGGCGTCATCCGCTGGATGGTCGACGACGTGCTCTACTCGACCAAGACCCCCGCCGACACCGCCGGCTACACCTGGCCGTTCGACGAGCGGTTCCACTTCCTGCTCAACGTGGCCGTCGGCGGCGACTGGCCGGGGCCCCCGGACGCCACCACCGTCTTCCCGCAGACCCTCGAGGTCGAGTACGTGCGGGTGTACGACGGCAACCATCCCCACCTGACCGGCGACCGGACGGTCGAGAACATGGAGGGCGGCGTCGTCTACTCGGTGGGCAACGCCTTCGCCGGCAGCTCGTTCAGCTGGACGGTGCCGGCCGGCGCCACCATCGTCTCCGGCCAGGGCACGAGCTCGATCACCGTCGACTGGGGCGCCACCGGCGGCGACGTCACCGTCGCCTACACCAGCAGCTGCGGCAACGACCAGATCGCCATGCCGGTGAGCGTCAACCCCGCCTACGCCCACGACTTCACGTTCGAGAACTTCGACGATCCCGCCAACGTCACCTACCAGACCTCGACCGGCACGCTGGTCGAGATCGCCAACCCCGACCCGTCCGGCGTCAACACCTCGGCGCAGTCCGGCCAGTACACCCGCGACTCCGGCCAGCAGTTCGACACCCTGTTCTACGACGTGTCGGTGATCACCGACGCCTCGCAGTACGTCTCGGGCCAGAAGCGGTTCTACATGGACGTCTACACCGCCGCGCCGGCCGGCACCGAGATCCTGATCCAGCTCGAGGACTCGGCGATCACCACGCCGACCAACTTCCCGGACGGGCGCCACAGCCGCTACCGGGCGTTCACCTCGGTCCAGAACAGCTGGGAGCGCCTGGCGTTCAGCCTGCTCGACACGCCCGATCCGAACGTGTCCGACGCCGCCATCGACGACATCGTCATCCTGTTCGCCACCAACTCGTTCACCGGCGACGTCTTCACCTTCGACAACTTCGACAGCTACGCGCTCGACACCGGCGGCAACCCGCCGGCGGCGCCGTCGAGCCTGGGCGCGACGGCGGTCTCGTCGAGCCAGATCGACCTCGCCTGGAGCGACAACTCGACCGACGAGGACGGCTTCAAGATCGAGCGCCAGACGGGCGGCGCTGGCTTCGCCGAGATCGCCACCGCGGGTGCCGACGTCACCGCCTACTCCGACACCGGGCTGGCGGCCTCGACCGGCTACGACTACCGGGTGCGGGCGTTCAACGTCCACGGCAACTCGGCCTACTCGAACACCGCCAGCGCCACCACCCAGGGCGGCGGCAACCCGACCACGATGCACGTCGCCGCGATCGCCGTCGGCACCCAGAGCGCCGGCAGGGGCAACAAGCGCGGCACCGCCACGGTCGCGATCGAGGACAACCTCGGTAACGCGGTGGCCTCGGCAAGCGTCACCGGTACCTTCACCGGCGACTACTCGGAGACGCACATGGGGGTGACCGACGCCGGCGGCAGCGTCACCCTGGTGACCAATGCCACCCAGAAGGGCGGCGTCTCGTTCACCTTCTGCGTCGACGACGTCACCCACGGCACGCTGAGCTACGACCCGGCGTCGAACGTGCAGGACTGCGCGTCGCAGTAGCGCCTGCTGTCCACCCTTCGTGCCTCTGACAGCCCGCCGCCGAAGCGGGGCGGGCTGCCGGGCGGCAGGGCATGCGGCCAGCAGGTCGGGAGAAACGACCCGCCTCTGGCCTCCTCGACCGCAAGAAACGGTACGCTAGGGGCGTCGCCATGCCGACCCCGATCAGCCGTCTGATGCAGCAAGCGGTGGTCAGCGCGACCGCCGAGGAGACCGTGGGAGAGGTGCGGGCGCGGATGGGCGAGATGGACGTCGGCGCGCTGCCGGTGGTTGACCGCAAGGGGGTGCTGGTGGGCATCGTCACCAGCGACGACCTGCTCACCGACTACGAGCCGACCCTGCCCGTCTCGCGCGTGATGAGCGCGCCGGTGCACACCGTCACCCCCGACACGACCGCCCCCGAGGCGGCGCGCCGAATGCGCCAGCTGCGCCACCACCACCTGGTGGTGGTCGAGAACGACAAGGTCGTCGGCATGCTCAGCTCGTTCGACCTGCTGCGCGCCGTCCACTAGCCACCTCCCGGGGCGCCGTCGGCTTGGCAGGTCCGCCCACAGTTCTGATCACCGGCGCCGCCGGCAACCTGGGTGGGCTGCTGGCGCACCGGCTGGCAGCGACCGCCTGCGACCTGCGGCTGATGGTCCACCGCACCCCGCTGGCACCCGGCCTGGCGGGTGCATCGAACGTCACCGCCGTGCGCGCCGACCTCGCCGAACCCGCGACCCTGGCACCGGCGGTGGCCGGCGCAGACGTCGTCGTTCATTTCGCGGGCGTGCTGTTCGCGCCGCGCCCCGAGGCCTTCCTGCCCGAGACCAACACCCGCTGGTTTGCCAACCTGCTGGCGGCGTGCCTGGCGGCCGGCGTCGGCCGCCTGATCCTGATCTCGTTTCCGCATGTCGAGGGCCCGACCTCCGCCGAAGCCCCGGCCACCGGGCGCCTCGATGGCAGCCCGGTCTCGGTCCACGCCAGGACCCGTCTCGAGGAGGAGCGGCTGCTGATCGAGCGGACGCGCCGCAGCTCCACGACGCCGGTGGTGCTGCGTCTCGGCATGGTCTACGGCCGCGGCATCCTGATGATCGAGGCGGCACGCTGGCTGGCCAGGCGCCGCCTGCTGGCGGTGTGGCGGGAGCCGACATGGATCCACCTGCTGTCGACCGCGGACTTCCTCGCCGCCACCGAGGCGGCCGTCCTCGAGCCCGGAGTCCAGGGCATCTACCATCTCGGCGACGACGAGCCCGTCACCCTGCAGCAGTTCCTGGATGCCGCCTGCCGTACCTGGGGCCTGCCGCGGCCCCTGCGCCTGCCGTTCTGGCTGATCCACGCCGCCGCCGGCCTGTGCGAGGCGTGGGCGGCGCTGACCGACGGCCGCTCACCCCTGACGCGCGACTTCGTCCGCATCGGCCGGGTCTCCTACTTCGGCGACACCCGCCGCGCGCGGCGCGACCTGGTTGCGACGCTGCACCACCCGACCCTCTCCAGCGGCCTCGACACGCTGTAGCCGCGACTCCGCCGGGAGCCGAAGGACCTCGCAGGCACCAACGGCCTGGGCCCCTCGGGGAACCGTTCGAGTCGTAGGTATGTTAGTATGCAGTTATGAAGCGCACAACAATCACCCTCAGCGACGAGCTGGCCTCGCTCGTGGCCCGCGAGGCCCGGCGCCGCCGCACAAGCGTCTCCGACGTCGTCCGCACCTCGCTCGCCCGCGACCTCAGGGGCGAAGGCCGGCGGGACATCCCGTGGGCCGGCCTGTGCGAGGACGACACCCTGCCGCCGGCGTCCGAGATCGACAAGGCCCTCGACGCCGGCTGGTCCGATGAGCTCGACCGCGGTCGTCGATAGCGGCCCGCTCCTCGCCTCGGTCAACCGCGCCGACCCCGACCACGCAGCCTGCCTCGAGCTCCTCCGCTCGCCGGAGCTCGACCTGGTCATCCCGGCGCTGTGCGTCGCCGAGGTGAGCCACCTGCTGGCGCGCGGCCGCGACGCCGAGCTGCCGGCCCGCTTCCTGGCGGGCCTCGAGCGGTTCGACGTCCAGGCCCCCTACCCGGAGGACTGGCGGCGGATCGGCCAGCTCGTCCGCCGCCACCGCCAGCTCGGCCTGGGCGGCACCGGCGCCTCGGTCATCGCCCTCGCCGAGCGGCTCGGCACCGACCTCCTCCTGACCCTCGACCGGCGCCGCTTCGCCGAGCTCCGCTCGCGCGCCGGCAAGCCGTTCCGGCTCCTCCCCTGACCCACCTTGACGGCCCGCTCCGCCGCCTGCTAGAAACTCGCGGGGCGTCCCCCGCCCCCGTGCCCAGGTAGCTCAGGTGGTAGAGCACCTGACTGAAAATCAGGGTGTCGGTGGTTCGAGTCCGCCCCTGGGCACCATCGCAAGTCCACCGAGAACGCTCTAGGGCGAATGAGAGAGGCCTGTGCGGCTGCCGCGGCCTCTTATGGGAACGCCAGAGGTGGTTGGAGACCTCGCCCGTAGAGCCCGCCTGCGTGATTCCAGGCTGTAATTGCTGTGCAGCATCCGCTGAGCTACACTTAGCAAGATCATGACAGAGCCTGCCGGCTTGACGGTCTGTCACGAGCTCCGCAAGCGCAACGGCAAAGTTCGTTTTCGCAAGTTCAACCGCGACGGCGCCGAGCACTTCAATCTCGCCGTCTACGTGACGGGTGACCTCAGCCA
>JBFGNS010000163.1:0-9246 GCA_041574955.1 Thermoanaerobaculia bacterium
CTGCGAAGAAACCGGCTGACTCGTCTGGGGCTGCCGGCGTATGACGCTCCGGCAGCGGGTGCCGAGGCTGGGTGGGGCCCGGGGCTGCGCTCCAGAGGCGAGGGTGATGTCGCTCAGCCCCGGGCCCCACCCCGCAGAGCACCCTCCGTCGTCGGCCCGCTGACCGTTCACCTCTCCGATGGCGCTCGAGTTCCTCTCGTCGCACCGCCTCGAGCTGAGCCGACACTGGTACTGCAGTTGCACCGGAGGGAGTGCCGAGCCGGCGGGGAGCCGGGCGGAGCGACATCACCCTCTGCCTTTGGAGCGCAGCCCGGCTCCCCGCCGGCCAAGCGACCGGGCCCCATCTCCAACGCACCTGCCAGGCCCCCTCACCTCCACGCCGAGATCCCTCGCTGCGCTCGGGATGACAGGGGGGTGGATCGCCCCGATCGCTCGTAGCGTTCCCCCCGGAGGGAGCGCCGAGCCGGCGGGAGCCCGGGCGGAGCGACAGGCCCCGCCTCCACCGTACTTGTCGCGCCTCCCCGACGGCCCAGCGACCGGGCCCATCGACAGACCCCGCCGCTGGTATCGTCATCGCCCATGCCCCGGCTCCGCCGCCTCCTGCCCTATCTGGCCCGCCACAAGGTGAGCCTCACGATCGGTGTCGCCTGCGTTCTCGGCGCCGCCGGGGTGGGCCTGCTGGCGCCGCTGCTGATCGGCGCCGCCATCGACAGCATCCAGCGCGAGGTCTCGAGCCGCACCCTGCTCGGCTACGGCGGCCTGCTGGTCGGCGTGACCCTGGTGCAGGGCCTGTTCAGCTTCGCCCAGCGCCGCCTGCTGGTGGCGATGAGCCGCGAGGTGGAGCTCGATCTGCGGAACGACTACTTCCAGCACCTCCAGACCCTCGAGCCGTCGTTCTACCGCGACAGCTACACCGGCGACCTGATGGCGCGCGCCACCAACGACCTGCAGGCGGTGCGCATGATCTGCGGCCCGGCCATCATGTACAGCGCCAACACCCTGTTCACCTCGATCGGCGCGCTGGCGTTCATGCTGCGCATCCATACCGGGCTGACGCTGGTGGCTCTCGCCACCATGCCGGTGGTGGCGCTGGCGATGAAGCTGTTCGGGCAGGCCATCCACAACCTGTTCCAGCAGGTGCAGCGGCGATTCTCGGACCTGTCGACCCGGGTGCAGGAGAGCCTGGCGGGCGCGCGGGTGGTGCGGGCCTACGCCGTCGAGGAGGTGGAGAATCGCCGCTTCGAGGAGCTCAACCGCGCCTACGTCGACGAGAACCGTCGCCTGGTGCGCTGGTCGGCGGCGTTCCACCCGCTACTGCAAGGGCTGATCGGCCTCGGCTTCATCGGGGTGCTGTGGTACGGCGGTTCGCTGGCGGCCGCGGGGCGCATCACGGTCGGCGAGTTCGTCGCCTTCAACTTCTTCCTCGGCAAGCTGATCTGGCCGATGATCGCCATCGGCTGGGTGATCAACCTGGTGCAGCGGGGGCTGGCGTCGCTCAGCCGCATTCTCGAGGTCATCGACACCGAGCCCGAGATCCGTGACGCCCCGGACGCGCTGGCGCCGGCCCGGCTGCGCGGCGAGATCGTTTTCCGCGGCCTGGGTTTCGCGCACGGCGACGGCGAGCCGCTGCTGTCGGAGATCGACATCGAGGCGCCGGCCGGCAGCACGGTAGCGGTGGTGGGGCGCACCGGGTCGGGCAAGACGACGCTGCTGTCGCTCGTGCCGCGGCTGATCGAGCCGCCGCCCGGCGCGCTGACGCTCGACGGCGTCGATGTGCGCCGGCTGCGGCTCGCCACGCTGCGCCGCGCGGTGGCCATGGTTCCGCAGGAGTCGGTGCTGTTCTCGGCCAGCGTGGCCGACAACATCGCGTTCGGCCGGCCGAGCGCCGACCGCGCCGAGATCCTCGAGGCGGCGCGCATCGCCGGGCTGGAGGACGATCTCGAGGCGCTGCCGGACGGCCTCGACACGCTGGTGGGCGAGCGCGGCGTGACCCTGTCGGGCGGCCAGCGGCAGCGCGTGGCGCTGGCCCGCGCGGTGCTGCGCGATGCGCCGGTTCTGCTGCTCGACGACTGCCTGTCGGCGGTGGACACCGCCACCGAGGAGCAGATTCTCGGCCACCTCGGATCGGTGCTCGCCGGGCGCACGGTGTTCCTGGTGGCGCACCGGGTGTCGACCGTGCGGCGGGCCGACCAGATCGTGGTGCTCGACCGCGGCCGCATCGTCGAGCGCGGCGATCACGACGAGCTGCTCGCCGCCGGCGGCCTGTACGCCGAGCTCGAGCGGCTGCAGCGGCTGGAAGAGGAGCTGGCGGCGGCCTCGTGAGATAGCATCCGGGCTGTCCGTCAGGGCGGAGCAGCGAGATGCACGTCGTCGTCAGCGGAGGCTCGGGTCTGATCGGCCGGCGCCTGGTGGCCGGGCTGGTCGGCGACGGCCACCGCGTGACCGTGCTCAGCCGTGCGCCCGAGCGCGTCGATGCTCTGCCGGCGGGGGCGGCGGTGGCAGGCTGGGACGCGCGCAGCGTCAACCAGCTGACGGCCGTGCTCGAGGGCGTCGATGCGGTCGTCCACCTGGCGGGAGAGAACATCGCCGGCGGCCGCTGGACCGAGGAGCGCAAGCGACGCATCCACCAGAGCCGGGTGGTCTCGACCGGCGCCATGGCGGCCGCCATCGGCAGCCTGGAGTCGCCGCCCGGCGTGCTGCTGCAGGCCTCGGCGGTGGGCTACTACGGCGACACCGGCGACCGGGTGGTGACCGAGGAGACTCCGCCGGCCGACGACTTTCTCGGCCGCGTGTGCCGCGAGTGGGAAGAGGCGAGCGCGGCGGTCGAGGCGCGCGGCGTGCGCCGGGTGCTGCTCAGGACCGGCATCGTCCTGTCGACCGGCGGCGGCGCGCTGCCGCGCATGCTGCTGCCTTTCCGGCTGTTCGCCGGCGGTCCGCTGGGCAGCGGCCGGCAGTACTTCCCATGGATCCACATCGGCGACCAGGTCGGCGCCATCCGCTTCCTGCTCGATTCGGAGGACGCCGCCGGCCCGTTCAACCTGACCGCGCCGGAGCCGCTCACCAACCGTGAGTTCAGCCGCGTTCTCGGCCGGGTGCTGCGCCGCCCGAGCCTGCTGCCGGCCCCCGCCTTCGCGCTGAAGCTGGCGCTGGGCGAGATGGCGCAGCTCCTGCTCGAGGGACAGCGGGCGGTCCCCCGCCGCCTCGAGCAGGCGGGCTACGCCTTCCGCTTCCCGACCGCCGAGGCCGCGCTCAGGGATCTGCTCGGCTAGCGGTCCGCGCGCCGGCGCCGGCTACTGCAGCGTGCGCAGGAACGCCACGATCTGCCGCAGGTCCTGCTCGGTGAGTGTCGGGTTGCCGCCCTTGGGCGGCATGTCGACGCCGCGCTCGTTGAGCGGATCCCACGCCGGCCGGCCCTTGAGCAGGAACTCGACCAGCTCGTCGTCGCTCAGCTTCTGGGTGAACTCGTTGTTGTGCAGGTCCTTGCCGAGCTTGGGCATGCCGTGCCCGTCGGCGCCGTGGCAGGTGGCGCAGGTCTTCTGGTAGAGGCTCTCGCCCTGCGCGGCCGCCTGGGAGGCCGCTGGGCCGCCGCCGCCGCCGCCGCCGCAGGACGCGAGCGCGCCGGCCGCCAGCAGTAGCAGGGCCGCGGCGAGAACCGTTCGACAATCGGACAGACGCATCATGGTTTCTCCTGTGTGACTAGCTCTTCGAGTTCGGACCAGCTCAACGTCGCCTCGCCGCCGGGCTCGGAGCCACTGGCCACCACCAGGCCCGAGCCCATCGGCGTCACCCGCCGCGGATCGTACCTGTAACGAGCGGAACGGGCGTCGACCCACGCGCCCGCGCCGTCCGCCGCCGGCGACCGCACCCAGATCTGCCAGCCGGCACCGCCGGCCAGCCGGGCGCCGGCGCAGGCCAGGTCGTCGAACCGCGCCTCCTCGCCCTCCGGCGAGCGAGCCACGACGGCGGTGGCGGGCTCGCTGACGATCATCCGGCAGCGGCTGCACTCGTCGAGGCCCAGCCGCAGCTCGGGCGGGCCGTCCGCCGCCGGCGCGCAGCCGGCAGCCAGCAGGGCTGCCAGCGCGGCCAGCGCGGTGCCGAGCTGTCTCACGGCAGGCCTCCTCGCCGCTCCAGGGCGCGCGCCGCCAGCGCCAGCGGCACGACCACCCACGCCGCCAGCGCGGCGGCGAGAGCGGGCAGCAGGGCGTCGCCGAACACCCGTTGGGCGTACACGCCCGCCGGCCCCAGCACCTCGAGGCCGCCGCGCGCCACCAGCAGTGCTGCCAGCTTGAACAGCTGCAGCGGGTTGGCGAGCGTCGCCCACAGCAGCTCGCGCGCCCCGAGGCGCAGCGCCGCCGCCGTACCCATCAGACCCAGGTCGCCGAGCAGCACCAGCGCCAGCCAGACCAGCAGGGCGACGCCGGCGGCGACCGGCAGGCGGGCGGCGGTGGCCGAGATCAGCAGCCCGACCGCGACGCAGGCCGCCGCCATGACCGCCGCCAGGCCGAGGAAGGCGAGGAACGGCAGCGGGCTGCCGCCACCCTGGCCGGCGGCCACGGCGGCTGCCGCCACCCCGAAGCCGAACAGCAGTGCGGCGCCGACCGCGGCGGTCAGCCCGGCGAACTTGCCGAGCACCAGCTCGCTGGCGGTGATCGGCTGCGAGAGCATCAGCAGCAGCGTGCCCCGCTCGCGCTCGCCGGCGACGGCCAGCGCGCCGAGGGTCAGGCCGAGCAGTGGCACCACCAGCATCACCAGGTTGAGCAGGCCGGCGACCGTGCGGTTCCAGCCGGCGTAGCCTGAGCCGGCGGCGCCGGAGACGCCCAGCCAGGCGAGGCCCAGGGCGACGACGGCGAACGCCGTGGCGAAGACCAGGAACCACCGGTTGCGCCGGGCGTCGGCGAACTCCTTGGCGGCGAGCAGCGCGACGGCGCGCGGATCAGGCATCGGGGCTCTCCGATTCGAGCGGCTCGATCTCCAGGTCCTCGACCTCGAGACCGGCGTCGAGCACCAGCACCAGCGGCTCGAGCTTGCGGCCGGCCGGCACCGTCACCGACAGGATCGGTCCCAGACGGCGCGGACCGAACCCGGCCTCGAGCAGCAGCCCGGCGGCGGCGGCCCGGTCGGCGGCGGCGACCACCAGCCGCAGCTCGGAGCGCGGCGGTGCCAGCGCCGCCTCGGCGGCCGGCGAAACGGCGACCAGCCGGCCGCGCTGGAGGACCGCCACGCGGTCGGCCAGCGCCCGCACCTCGGCGCCGCGGTGGGAGGTGAAGACCAGCGTCTTGCCGGTCTGCTTGAGACCGAGCAGCAGCTGGCTGAAGGAGGTGCGGGCCGCCGGGTCCAGGTTGGCGGTGGGCTCGTCGAGCAGCAGCAGCGGCGGATCGGCGACCAGCGCGATGCCGAGCGCCAGCCGCTGCTTGAGGCCGCCCGACAGGGCGGCGACCGGCTTGCCGCGGTGCTCGTCGAGCTCCAGCCAGCCGAGCAGCTCCTCGACCCGCTCGGCGGCGGCGCCGCGCAGGCGGGCGAAGAAGCGCAGCGTCTCCTCGACCGACAGCTCGCCCTGCAGCGCGATCTCCTGCGGCAGATAGCCGATCAGCCGGCGCACGGCTTTGCCGCGGCGGCGGGGATCGAGGCCGAGGACCGCGATCTGCCCGTCGCACGGCAGCACTCCCAGCACGGCGCGCAGCAGGGTCGTCTTGCCGGCGCCGTTCGGGCCCCACAGCGCCAGAGCCTCGCCCCGCTCGACCTCGAGGTCGACGCCGTCGAGCGCCAGCTGGCGGCCGAACCGGCGGCTGACGCCCCGCATCTCGACCAGCGGCGCACGTGGCTCGCCAGCGGGGCGGGCCGGCGGCGCGACGCGGCGGCGCGGCCGCGGTCGCGGCACCGCCAGCACCAGCAGCGCGCCGGCCAGCAGACCGGCGGCCGCGCGGCTCCAGCCGCCCCGCGCGCCGTGCGGCAGGGGCGGCACCAGCGCCAGCGCCAGCGGCCGCATGCGCGGCTCGGCGTCGGCCAGCTTGGGCTGCGGGCGCACCGCCGGGAAGGCGCGCGCCGCGAAGTCGACCGCCTCCGCCGCCGGGGCGTGGCGGAACAGGCGCAGCACCGGCCGGGCGTCGGCCAGGCTCTCGAACAGACGCTCGGCGCGGTACGGCAGGTCGCCGCGGCCGTCCCCGTCGGCGTCGAAGCCGGCGTAGTCGCTCCAGAAGTTGCCGCGCCACAGGTTGGCACCGGGGTCGCCGCCGCCACCGCCGATGCCGACCTGCTCGCCGTTCTCGACCAGGTCGTTGCCGGTCACCTCCGCGCGACGCACGTTGGGCAGCAGGAAGATGCCGGTGTCGTTGCCGGCCAGCACGTTGCCGGCGATGCGCGTGCTGCTGCCGGTCTCGCGCGGTGAGTTGTCGAGGAACACACCAACCCGGTTGCCGGCCAGCAGGTTGCCGGTGAGCTCGGCGTCGTCCATGTCCTTGAGGCCGACGCCGTAACCGCTGGGGCCGTGGTTGCCGGCGATCGAGTTGCCCGCC
Source organism: Thermoanaerobaculia bacterium (assembly GCA_041574955.1). Taxonomy (GTDB): domain Bacteria; phylum Acidobacteriota; class Thermoanaerobaculia; order Multivoradales; family JAHEKO01; genus CALZJC01. The sequence goes on from JBFGNS010000163.1 coordinate 6,513, forward strand.
AGGCGCAGCCGCCGCGAGTACATGAGGAATGCGCCGACCGAGTTGGCGTACAGCAGGTTGGCCTCGATGCGGGCGTCGTCGCAGTACATGAAGTGCAGCCCGTAGCGGCCGTCCCGGACCTCGTTGCCGCGCACCGTCAGCCGCGACGAGTACCACAACACCACGTCGCGGCTGGCGGCGATCCGGTTGTCGCGCAGCTCGACCCCGTCGCTGTGCCAGACGCGGATGGCGTCACCGCGCCGCGGCAGCGCCAGCGGCTTGCCGGTGACGTAGTTGCCGGCGACCGTCGAGCCGGCGGCGTCGCGCAGGTAGATGCCGAACAGCACGTCCTCCAGCCGGTTGTCGCGCACCACCACGCCGGCCGCCTCGACCGCGATGCCCGAGTTCTCCTGGTCGAGCGACGCTCCGCTGCCGCGGATGGTCAGACCGCGGAGCTCGACCCCCGGCGCGGTGACGGTGATCACCGTGCCGCGGCCGCCGCCGTCGATCACCGGGCCGTCCTCGCCGGCCAGGGTGAGCGGCCGGTCGATCAACAGCGGACCGGGCCAGACGCCGCCCACCAGGCGCACCACGTCGCCCGGCGCCGCCGCCGCCAGCGCGGCGGCGAGCGCGCCGTCACCGTCGGCCGGTCGCACCGAGCGCTCGGCGGCGCTGAGCGGCGCGGCGGCGAGGACGGCTGCCGCCAGCAGGTGGCGGACCGCTCGCACCCGGCGGTTGGGGAGGGAGGGCGCGCTCATCTCACTCTGCCGCGCGTTGCGCCTCCACCAGCGGTCGGTAGGCCCGGCGGTGCAGGTACAGCCCGGCCAGAATCAGCAGCGAGGCGACGGCGGCGAGGATCAGGCCGCTGTCCGGGTAGGCGACGGTGGCGAACTGGCCGACCGTGCCGCGCCCCAGAACCGGCGGCACAAACGGCTTGATCGCCGAGCTGAGCGGTGCTCGTGGATCGAGGTTGGTGCCGAAGTCGCGCAGCCAGTACTGCAGGTCGGCGAGGAAGATCGCCGGGTAGAGCAGGGCGGGCAGCGCCAGCCAGGCGGCTTTGCGGTTGTGGATCCAGATCGCGCCCAGCACCAGCAGCGCGATCGCCGCCACCGCCGCCAGGCTGAGCGAGCGCTCGAGCTGGGCCGCCTCGTCGAGCGGCCGCATGCCGATGTAGTGGTTGAGGCCGTCGATCTCGCGTACGTCGCCCTCGAGGCGGTTGAGGTAGGCGCGCACCTCGAGGCCGCCCGGGTACTGCGGCGCCTCCAGCACCAGCCGCCAGTAGGGCAGGAAGATGGAGGCCACCAGCAGCGTGGCGGCGGCGGCCAGCAGCAGCGTCGGCTTGAGGAAGTCGGCGCGTCGCCTGGCCAGCTCGGCCGGTGGAACGCGCGGACCGAACAGCTTCTCGAGTCGGGCTCTCATGGTGGGGAGGGGGTTGGTGGCGGGCGGCCGGCGCCGCCCGCCGGCACGGCTAGGACGGCTTGACCAGCAGGTAGCCGACCATCTCCAGGTGCAGCGCCGAGCAGAACTCGGAGCAGTAGTAGGTGTAGACGCCGTCGTTCTCGGCGTCGAACTCGAAAGTGGTGCTCTCGCCCGGCTCCAGGCTCAGGTTGATGTTGTAGGCCGGCAGGGCGAAGCCGTGGGTCGCGTCCTTGGCGCTCTCCACGTTGGTGATGTGCCAGATGACGTGATCGCCCTTCTGGATCTCGATGCGCTCGGGGGTGAAGTGGCTGCGCACCGCCGACATCCAGATCTCGACCGTCTTGCCGCGGCGCACCACCTTCTCGCTGCCGAGCTGGGCAGCGTCGGGGTCCTTGGCCTGCTTGATCGGATCCCAGCCGATCTCGGGGTAGACCTCCCACGCCTTCAGCTTGTCGGCTTTGATCATCTGGACGTAGTGGGGCTCGCCGATGCCGATCGCCATGTCGTAGAGCAGTCGCATCGACTCGCCGGAGCCCGCGATGTCGATGAGCTGGAAGTTCTGCGGGTGGAGCGGTCCGACCGTCAGGAAGCGGTCCACCGACCACTTGTTGAGCGCCACCAGGTACTGCCCGTCCGGGCTCACGGTATCGCCTTCGGCGGCTACGATGTGGCCGACGTTGTAGTGCACCGGGATCTTCTGCACCAGCGTCCAGGGCGCCTCGCCGTGCTTGTCGGCGTAGCTGCCGCCGAGCGACCAGCGGGCGACGGCCGAGTCGAGGAACAGACTGGTGTAGGCGTAGCCCTGGTCGTCGAACTGGGTGTGCAGCGGCCCCAGACCGAGCTCGATCTGGACCTCGAGCGCGGCGTCGAACGACACGATCGGAACGCCGTAGTCGTCGTTGCCGCTGAAGTTGCCGGCGGCGATGGCGGCGGCGATCTTCTCGAAGCTGAACACCGTCACGTGCGGGTCGAGCTTGCCCGAGATCACCAGGTACTCGCCGCCCGGGGTGATGTCGACGCCGTGCGGGCTCTTGGGCTCGGGCAGGAAGTAGAGCACCCCTTCCGAGACCAGCAGATCGAGTGGCAGCACGGCGAAGCCGTTGACCTCGGTCGCCTTGCCGGCTGCGTACAGCTCGGCAGCCTTGCGCCAGTCGATCAGGTGCAGGTAGTCCATGTCGCGCTGCGAGGCGCCGGCCTCGAACGGCGGCTTGCCGTCTTCGATGCCGCCGGTGGCCATCTCGGTGTTGAACGAGTTGCAGTAGATCCAGCCGTCGCTCACCAGCTTGCCGGCGTCGCACAGGTCCTGCCAGTAGGGCGGCAGCTCGAGGGCGAACGA
>JBFGNS010000164.1:0-9080 GCA_041574955.1 Thermoanaerobaculia bacterium
CACCACCAGCGCGCTCGACGAGGAGAGCCCGGCCGCCGGCGGCAGGTCGCTCTGCCAGGCGACGTCGGCGCCCGCCGGCTCGCCGAAGTCGCGCGCCAGCCGCCGCGCCACGGTGCGCGGGTAGCGGCGCCAGCCGGGCGCGGCGACGTCCAGACCGGCGGCGATCTCGAAACGGTCGGCCTTGCCGCCGGCGGGGTCGAGGAGCGTCACCGACCGGTCGCGCCGGCCGGCGGCCACCAGCCAGACCGCGCTATCGATCGCCAGGGTCAGGCTGCGGCCGCCGGCGTAGTCGGTGTGCTTGCCGACCAGCTCCACCCGGCCGGGCGCCCGCACCGCCACGGCGGGCTGGCCCGGCGCGACACCGGCCGCGAGCAGCCGGCGGGCGGCCTCGGCGATCGGCCGGCCGCCGGTCGGAGAGTCGGGCGCGCCGCCCGCCGCGCTCCCGGCGGCCAGCTCGGCGAGTGTGGTCGTCGCCGGCAGGGCTCTCTCCGTCAGCTCGAGCTAGGCGGCGCTCACGGTCGCCTTTTCGATCCGCAGCGGCTGGCTGGGGGCGCCGCCCGGGCTGCCGTGACGCTCGAGCTGGGCCAGGGTGTCGTGGCCTTCTACCACCTCGCCGAACACCGTGTGGTTGCCGTCGAGGTGGGGGGTGGCGACGAAGGTGATGAAGAACTGGCTGCCGTCGGTGCCCGGGCCAGCGTTGGCCATCGACAGGATGCCGGGCTTGTCGTGACGGGCGCCGCCGTCGAACTCGCCATCGAACCGGTAGCCCGGGCCGCCGGTGCCGCTGCCGATCGGGCAGCCGCCCTGGGCCATGAAGCGCGGGATCACGCGGTGGAAGCCGAGCCCGTCGAAGTAGCCGAGCTCGGTCAGGTAGAGGAAGTTGGCGACGTGCGCCGGGGCGGTCTCGTGCAGCAGCCGGACGACGATCGCGCCCTGGCTGGTCTCGAGCTGCCAGCGGAGCTCGACGCCGTCCGAGAAGTCCAGCTCGGGAAACCGGGGCAGCCGCGTGCGCCAGCCCTTCTGGTCGGTGGACAGCTTGCCCTGCTGCTCGAGCTGCTGGATGTACTCTTTCGTCTGGCGGATAGCCTGGCTCATCGGATCGTCTCCTCGGGAGAATTGGACAGGTGGGGGGCGGCGCCGGCCGCCGCGCGGCGAGTATAGGGGAGGCGGGCGGCAGCACGAGCTCGCGGCCCGCTGCCGGAGTCTCACCGGACCGCGGGCGAGACTCTCACGAGACACTCCCTGAGACATCCGGCGGCGCCCGCCGATCCCGCCCGGCGGCCGTAAATCGTTGATCGTCAATATCTTGGCTCGTTGGCTCAAGGCTGGCGCGGGGCTTGCTCAAGGATGGTCCCATCGTGCCGAAGATCGCCTTCTACGCCCACGACACGTACGGGCTCGGCCACCTGAGCCGCTGCCTCAAGCTGGCCCACGTGCTCGCCGGCCGGCTGGGACCGGTCGAGGGGGTGGTCCTGACCGGCTCCCCCTGGCACGACCGGTTCGCGCCGCCGGCCGGTTTCCGCATCGAGCCGTTGCCGCCGGTGGTCAAGCACGGCCGGGGCGAGTACCGCAGCCGTGACGCCGGCCGCTCGCTCGCCGAGGTGCTCGCCGACCGCCAGCGGCGGATCCTCGACTGCCTCGACGCCCTGGCGCCCGATCTGCTGGTGGTCGACAACGTGCCGTGCGGCCTGCACGGCGAGGTGCTGCCGGCGCTGCGACGCCTGAAGCGGCGCCCCGGGGCGCGCGCGGTGCTGGCGCTGCGCGACGTGCTCGACCAGCCCGAGGTGGTGGCCGGCGAGTGGCGGCGGGCGGGCGCCGAAGAGCCGCTGGCCGAGCTGTACGACGAAATCTGGGTGTTCGGCGATGCCGACGACGCCCGCCAGCTGGTGGACGGCGGTCCGCTGGCGGCGGCCGCCGCCAAGGTACGCGCCTGCGGGCGGTTGGGGAGCGTCGACCGGGGGCCGGCGGCCCGGCGCACCGGCGACGAGCGCCGGCCGCTGGTTGTGGTCACCGGCGGCGGCGGGGGCGACGCGCCGCCGCTCGTGCGGTCGTACCTCGAGGCGCTGCGCCGCTACCGGCCGGCGCTCACCAGCCGGGTGGTGCTCGGCCCCGACTACCCCGGCGAGCTCGACGGCCTGGACGGCGCTGCGGTCACCCTCGGCCGCTTCGAGCCGCGCCTCGCGGCGTGGCTGGCGGCTTCCGACCTGGTGGTGTCGATGGCCGGCTACAACACCGTCTGCGAGATCCTCGAGAGCGGCTGCCGCGCGGTGCTGGTACCGCGCGTCAGGCCGCGCCGCGAGCAGTGGATCCGAGCGCTGCGCTGGCAGCGGGCGGGCCGCGTCCGGCTGCTCGATCCCCGGCGCCTGACCCCGGCCGCCCTGTGGCAGGCGATGGAGGAAGCCCTGGCAGAGCCGCCGCCGGAGCCCCGCACCCTTACCGGCGGAGCCGCGGCGGCGCGCCACGCCGTCCGCCTGTTGAACCACGGAGCCCTACCATGAGACCACTCAAAGTCGGCTACGTCCTGAAGCGGTTTCCGCGCGCCTCCGAGACCTTCATCGCCCAGGAGATCCTCGAGCTCGAGCGCTGCGGCGTGGAAGTCGAGGTGTTCGCCCTGCGCCCCAACGACCAGCCGGTGGAGCACGGCTGGCTGTCGGAGATCGCCGCGCCGGTCCACCTGTGCTCCGGGGTGCCGCTGTCCGAGGCCTGGAAGTGGCTGCACGCGATGGCGGCGGAGAGCGACGACGCGCGTCAGCGCGCCGAGCGCGCGCTCCAGCTGGCGTTCGCGCACCCCAGCCGGCGTGGCCGTCACCGGCTGTGCGAGGCGGTTGGCCTGGCGCGCGCCGCCGCCGGCCGCGGCATCGACCACCTGCACGCCCATTTCGCCAACGAGCCGGCGTGCGTCGCCCAGCTCGCCCATTCGCTCGTCGACGTGCCGTTCTCGTTCACCGCCCACGCCAAGGACCTGTACGCCAAGGGACCGGCGGCCGAGGTGCTGGCGCGTCGGCTGAGCGAGGCGTCGTTCGCGGTCACCGTCTGCGAGGCCAACCGCCGCCACCTGCGTGAGCTGCTCGGGCCGGCGTTCGCCGAGCGGGTGCGACTGCTCTACAACGGGGTCGACCTCGAGCGGCTGACGCCAGCGCCGCCGGTCTCCGGTCGCGCGCCGATCGACGTGCTGTGCGTCGCCCGCCTGGTCGAGAAGAAGGGGCTCGACCTGCTGCTGCGGGCGGTCGCCCAGCTCCGCGACCGTGGGCTCGATCTGCGCTGCGAGCTGGTCGGCGAGGGCCCGGAGCGCGGCCGGCTCGAGCGGCTGCGCGCCGAGCTCGACCTGGAGGAGGCGGTGACGCTGAGCGGCTGCCTGCCGCACGAGGAGGTCGTGGCCCGCATGCGCCGGGCGGCGGTCGTGACGCTGCCCTGCCGGGTGGCCGGCAACGGCGACCGCGACGCCCTGCCGACGGTGCTGATCGAGGCGATGGCCTGCGGCCTGCCGGTGGTGTCGGCGCCGGTGGGCGGCGTGGCCGAGATCATCGAGCACCGGCGCACCGGGCTGCTGGTGCCGCCCGACAACCCGTGGGCGCTGGCGGCGGCGCTCGGCGAGCTGCTGCGCCAGCCGCGGCTGCGTCGCCGGCTGGGCGCCGCGGGGCGCCGGCGCGCCGCCGAGCGGTTCGACCGGCGGCAGAACGTCGCGCGGCTGCGCGCCTGGATCGAGGCGGCGGCGGGACGCGCCGGCTCGGCAACCGGCCCGCTGCGGGCGCTGGAGGGCTGAGCGGTGCGCCTGGCCTACCTGTGCTGCGACCGCGGCGTGCCGGTGGAAGGCACCAAGGGTGCCGCCATCCACCTGCGCGCGATGGCCGGCGCGCTGAGCGCCCGCGGGCACGATCTCACCGTGCTGGCGGCGCGCTGCGGCGAGCCGCCGGCTGGCTTCGGCCCACGCTGTGTCGACATCGGCTTCGACCGCACCTTCAAGGACATCAAGCGTGCGATCGAGCGGCCGGGGCGCCGGCAGCTGGCGCGCGAGGTCCACTCCATGCTGCTCGGCTCGCGCGCCCTCGAGGAGCTCGAGGCGCTCGACGGCCGCGCGCCGCTCGACGCGGTCTACGAGCGCTACAGCCTGTGGTCGTGGGCCGGTCTGCGGTTCGCGCGCCGCCGGCGGGTGCCGCTGGTGCTCGAGGTCAACGCGCCGCTGGTCGACGAGGAGCGCCGCTGGCGCCGCCTCGAGCTCGAGCCGGCGGCGCGGGCGATCGAGGTCGAGCTGCTGCGCGGCGCCGACGCGGTGGTGGTGCCGGCCGCCGAGCTCGGCGACTGGCTGGTGGACGAGGTCGGCCGCGGCGGACCGATCCACGTCGTGCCCAACGGTTTCGACGAAGAGCTGTTCGCCGAGCCCGGCGAGCCGCCGCCGCCGGCGCGCCCGCTGGCCGACCGTTTCGTGGTCGCCTTCGTCGGCAGCTTGAAGCCGTGGCACGGCGTCGAGCCGCTGCTCGAGGCGTTCGAGGCGCTGCTGCGCCGCCGCCCGGCGGCCCACCTGCTGGTGCTGGGCGACGGGCCGCTCGCCAGCCGCGTCGAGGAGGCGCGGCAGCGGCTGGGCGAGGCCAACGTCACCCTGGCCGGCGCGGTGGACCACTCGCAGGTGCCGGGCTGGCTGGCGGCGGCCGACGTCGGCGTGGCGCCCTACCCGGCGCTCGAGCCGTTCTACTTCTCGCCCCTCAAGGTGGTCGAGTACCAGGCCGCCGGGCTGCCGGTGGTGGCCAGCCGGATCGGCCAGCTGCGGCAGCTGGTGGACGACGGCCGCAACGGCCTGCTGGTGGCGCCGGGCGACCCGGCGGCGCTGACGGCGGCCCTCGAGCGGCTGGCGGCGCGGCCGGAGGAGGCGCGGCGGATGGGGCGCCGGGCGCGTCGCGACGCCTTCCGCCGTCGCAGCTGGCGGGCGGCGGCGGCGACGGTCGAGGGCGTGCTCGAGCGCTGCCGCCGGCGCCGCGGTCGCCGGTCGCTGGCGCTGGCGAGCGGAGGTGGACGGTGATCCGCAAGCTGCGCGAGGACGTCGAGCTGCGGCCGCTCGGCCTCAGACCGCGCCGCCTGCTCAAGCTGTGGCTCTACTTCCTGCCGCTGGTGCGGGAGCACTGGCGGTGGCTGGCCGGTGCGGTGGGGTGCTCGCTCGGGGCGGTGGCGATGCAGCTCCTGCGGCCGTGGCCGCTCAAGCTGGTGTTCGACCGCCTGCTGATCCCGGTCGACGGCGGCGCGGGGCCGTTCGCCGCACTCTCCGGCGACCGGCTGCTGGCCGGGCTGTGCGTCGCCCTGCTCGGCATCGCCCTGCTGTGGGGGCTGTTCTCCTACGGCCAGCACTACCTGACGGCGCGCGCCGGCCAGGCGCTGGTGTACGGGCTGCGCGACCGCGCCCACGCCCACCTGATGCGGCTGTCGCTCGGCTTCCATCAGCGCCGCCGCAAGGGCGATCTGCTGATGCGGCTGACCGGCGACATCAACCTGCTGCGCGACATGATGGTGGACGCGCTGGTGCAGGGCGTGGCCTCGGTGCTGCTGCTGGCGACCATGCTCGGCGTGCTGCTGTGGATGGACTGGCGGCTGGCGCTGGTGGTGCTGGCGCTGCTGCCGGCGCTGGCGGCCGCCACCTTCCGCTTCTCGGGCCGGATTCGCGAGGCGGCGCAGAAGCAGCGCAAGCACGAGGGCCGCATCGCCACCGCGGTGAGCGAGACCCTGCACGGGGTGCGGCTGATCCAGGCGTTCGGCGGCGAGCGGTTCCGCGACAAGCAGTTCCGGCGCGGCAACCGCCGCAGCCTGCGCGCCGGGCTGCGCACCACGCGGCTCGAGGCCGCCATGGCGCGCACCATCGAGCTGCTACTGGCGGCGGGTACCGCGGCGGTGTTCTGGTACGGCGTGCGCCGGGTGCAGACCGGCGCGCTCACCGCCGGCGACCTGCTGGTCTTCGTCTCCTACGCCCAGTCGAGCTTCAAGCCGCTACGCCGGCTGGCGCGGGTCTCGAGCCGCGCTGCCAAGGCGATGGTCTGCGCCGGGCGGGTGCGCGAGCTGCTGCGCCAGCCGCCCGATGTAAGCGAGCCGGCGGCGCCCAAACGGCTGCGCCGCTGTCGCGGCGAGCTCGAGCTGCGGCGCGTGCGCTTCTCCTACCCCGGCAAGGGGCGGGTGCTGCGCGGCGTCGACCTGGTGGTCGAGCCGGGCGGGATGCTCGGCATCGTCGGGCCGAGCGGCGCCGGCAAGTCGACCCTGCTGGCGCTCGTGCTGCGGCTGTTCGATCCCGACCGCGGCCGGATCCGGCTCGACGGCCGGGACCTCAGGCGGTACGCCATCGAGTCGCTGCGGCGGCAGATGGCGGTGGTGCTCCAGGAGCCGTTCCTGTTCGGCGACACGGTGCGCGAGAACCTGGCGTTCGGCCGGCCCGGCGCCAGCGAGATCGAGCTGGTGCGGGCGGCGCGCCAGGCCGACGCCTACGGCTTCATCAGCCGGCTGCCGGAGGGGCTCGACAGCTCGCTGGCCGAGGCCGGCGCCAGCCTGTCGGCCGGCCAGCGGCAGCGGCTGGCGATCGCCCGCGCCTTCCTGCGCGCCTCGCCCGTCCTGCTGCTCGACGAGCCCACCACCGGGCTCGACGCCGCCGCCGAGGCCAACGTGCAGGCGGCGCTCGAGCGGCTGCGCCGCGGCCGCACCACCCTGATGGTGGCGCACAAGCTGTCGGCCGTGCAGGCCGCCGACCAGCTCGTGGTGCTCGACCGCGGCCGGGTGATCGAATGCGGCAGCCACGCCGAGCTCGTTGCCGCCGGCGGCTGGTACGCGCGCACCTGGGAGGCGCAGGCCGCCGAGTACCCCGAGCAGCCGCCAGCCGCCGAGCCCGACGGCCGGCAGTGGGAGACCGCCTGATGGCCGCTCCCGTCGAGCGCCTGCTCGATGCGACCCGCGTGCGGGAAGCGCTCGGCGAGGCCGGCGTGGAGGGTGCGGCGAGCGCGCGGCTGGACCGCGCCTGGCCGTGGCGGGACGGCGTCTGCGCCCTGTTCCGAGCTCCGCGCCGCCGGCTCGAGCGCGCCTCGGCCGTGCTGCTGCCCGGCCGGTCGGGGCCGCCGTCCGAGCTGCGGCGCGCCGCCGCCGCCGGCCGCGACCGCCGGCTCGAGCGGCTCGACGGCTGGCTGCTCTCGATCCCCGGCGATCCGCTGCTGGCCGGCGCCGAGGGCGTCCTCGACGGTGCCGCCGCGCCCGTGCTGTTGCCCGGCTGGACCGGTGGCGAGCGCGCCGTGGTGCGGGTGCTGCGTTACAAGCCGCTGCGGCGGCTGACCGTGGTCTACCGGCCGGTGAACGGCGGTACGGGGCGGCGGCTGTTCGGCAAGCTGCAGCGGCCCGCGGCGCTGGCGCGGCTCGAAGCGGTGCAGACCGCGCTGGCGGCCACCGCGGCGGCGCCCGCGCTGGCGCTGCCGAGCGGCGGCGTGCGGCGGTGGCGGCTGCAGCTTTTCGATCCCCTGCCGGGCAGCGAGCTCGACCGGCTGCTCGCCGGTCCGGCGGCCGAGCGCGGCGTACGGCTGGCGGCGGGTGTGCTGGCCGCGCTCCACTGCAGCGGCGCGCGTCTGCCCGCGACCCACGACCGGCGCGCCGAGCTGGCGGTGATCGACCGCTGGCTCGACTGCGCCGCGCCGGCGCTCGCCGGCTGCGCCGCCGAGCTGGCCGAGCTGCAGCGCTGGCTGACCGGGACCGCCGCGGCCCTGCCCGCCGGACCGGCGGTGCCCGCCCACCGCGACTTCCATCCCGGCCAGCTCCTGGTGACCGCCGAGCGGGCCGCGCTGCTCGATCTCGACACCGCCGCGGCCGCCGAGCCCGAGCTGGATCTGGGCAACTTCCTGGCCCACCTCGATCTGCTCGAGGCGCGCGGCGGCGCGCGGCGGCCGGAGCGGCTGGGCGCCGGGTTCCTGGAGGAGTACCGACGCACGGCGCCGCTACCGGTCGACACCGGCCGGCTGGCCTGGTACCGGGCGGCCGCGCTGGTCCGCCTGGCGTGCGTGTATCGTCTGCGGCCCGGGGGCGCTGCCCTCGGTCCGTTTCTCATCCGACGCTCGCTGGCGCAATCGGGCGCCCGCGGGACGTCCATGGAGGCAGTCTGATCATGAGGAGATTTCTGGGCATCTGGGGGGTGGTGCTGGCTCTGGCCTGCGCCGTGCCGGTTGCCGCCGACGACGAGGCGGGCTGGCTGTGGGAGGCCGGCCTGCTCGGCGGGACCCACGACAACTTCTTCTTCCGCGGTGACGGCTCCCCGCAGCCGACCTCCGACCTGCTGTCGGTCTACCTCGGCGGCGAGCGGGAGCGCGAGCTCGAGCGGGGCGACCTGACGCTCATTCTGGGCGGGCAGGCGGTGTTCGTCACCGACATCGCCCAGGCCGACTACCAGGGCCTGGACTTCGCGGTCGAGTACAAGCGGGGCCCGACCAAGTTCCACGCCGGCTACTCGTTGATGCTCAACCGCCTTTTCTCGGAGGAGGAGGACGCCGCGTTCTTCGACGAGCAGAGCGTCGATCTGTGGGTTCGCCAGAGCCTGGGTGAGCGGCTGTGGCTGCGGCTCGGCGTGGAGCTCGAGAGCTGGGACTTCGATCCGGCCGAGAACGACCGCGACGCCGACGTGACCAAGCTCGACCTGACGGCGCGTGTGGCGCTGTCGGAGCGGGTGGGGTTGCGCGGCTCGCTGCTCTACGAGGAGCGTGACGCCACCGGGCCGCGCAACAACCGCTCGGGCGAGGGCTGGGCGCTGGCGCTCGAGGCCCAGCCGTCCGAAGCGGTGAGCGTCTTCCTGCGCTTCCGCAGCCGCGACCGCAAGTACGAGGACGCGCCGCCCGGCGACCGCAACTTCAACCGCGACGACACCACCGAGGACATCAACTTCAATCTGCGCTGGCAGATCTCCGAGCGCTGGGGGCTGCAGCTGCGTGACACCTACCGCCAGGGCGACTCCACCCGGCCCGACCGCAACTTCGACGGCAACCAGTTCGAGATCGGAGGGTTCGTCCGGTTTTGACGCTTCCCGAAGCAGCGAGAGGGGGTCCGGTCGAGGCGCCCGAGAGGCGACGCCGGCGGCAGCCCGA
>JBFGNS010000165.1:0-8947 GCA_041574955.1 Thermoanaerobaculia bacterium
AGGGTCCCAGGGTAGCTCTCGGCCAGCGCAGCGCAACGCCGGGTGGAGTCCGACGCCGATGCCGCGCGCCAGCCGAGTGCAGGCGAGCGCCCCGCTCGAAAGTCCGACTGCGCGCGAGCCGGTACCCTGGGACCTTGTCCCCCTCGACTCCGAGCCGGCCGGGCCAGCACGAAGCCCTTTGTTTGACACCGCCCCCCCACTTTTGCCAGAATGCCCGTTCGGACGCGGGGTGGAGCAGTCCGGTAGCTCGTTGGGCTCATAACCCAAAGGTCGCAGGTTCAAATCCTGCCCCCGCAACCAAGAAGGCACCACGGCCGCGAGCTTCGCGGCCGTTTTTCTTTACAGCCGGCAGCCGCTCCGCCGGCCGGGGTAAGATCACCGCGATGACCGAGGAAGCCCGCGACCTGCAGGCCCCGGTGCTGCTGATCGCCATGCCGCAGGTGCTGGATCCGTTCTTCCACCGCAGCGTGGTGCTGCTGATCCACCACGACGAGGAAGGCAGCTTCGGCATCATCCTGAACCGCGCCACGGCCATCAAGGTCAACGAGATCCTGCGCGGCATGGAGATCACCTGGGGAGGCGAAACGGACGCGGTGGCGTTCTTCGGCGGGCCGGTGCAGCCGCAGATGGGCACAGTGGTGTTCGGCCAGCAGGTGGACCCCGACGCGCTCGACGAGACCCGCTCGCTGGTCGCTCCGGGTCTGGTGCTGACCCAGAACGTCGCCGACCTCGGCGAGCTGGCCGAGGACCCGCCGAGCCAGGTGCGGCTGTTTCTCGGCTACGCCGGCTGGGGAGCCGGCCAGCTGGTGGACGAGATCCTGCGCAACGACTGGATGACCGCACCGGTCGACAACCGGCTGGTCTTCGCGCGCCACCACGACACCGTCTGGCAGCGGGCGCTGGAGCTGGTCGGCGTCGACCCCGACACCCTGCCTTCCTGGACGCCGCAGCGCCAGGACAGCTCGACCAACTAGACCCCTCGGGCACGGTGCGCGCGCTCGCTCAGATCCTGCTCAACGGCCTCGGCGTGGTGGTCGCCGCCGAGCTGGTGCCGGGCGTCACCTACTCGGGCGGCCTGCTCTACCTGCTGCTCGTCGGCCTGGTGATCGGCCTGATCAACCTGCTGGTCAAGCCGCTCGTCACCCTGCTGTCGCTGCCGTTCGTGCTGCTGACGCTGGGGCTGTTCTTCCTGGTGATCAACGGCGCGCTGTTCTACCTCGCCGGCCTGCTGCTTTCGGGGCTGACCGTCGACGGCTGCCTGCCGGCGATCCTCGGCGGCCTGGTGCTGGCGGTGTTCAACTGGCTGGTACGCGCCTTCACCGCCGAGGCGCGGCGGGCGTGACCGCCCGCCGGCGGCTGACGCCGGGCAGGGCGCGGCGCGAGTCGAAGCGCGCCCGGCGTACGCGCACCGAGGAGATCCTGGCGCGGCTCAAGCGCGAGTACCCCGACGCCCACTGCGCGCTCCACTTCGACAACCCACTCGAGCTGCTGGTGGCGACCATCCTGTCGGCGCAGTGCACCGACAAGCGCGTCAACGAGGTGACGCCGGCGCTGTTCGAGCGCTGCCCGACGGCCGAGGCGTACGCCGACATCCCGCTCGGCGAGCTCGAGGAGCTGATCCGCTCGACCGGTTTCTTCCGCAACAAGGCGCGCTCGCTCAAGGGCCTCGGGCAGGCGCTGGCGGCCGAGCACGACGGCGAGGTGCCGCGCGACATGGAAGCGCTGCGCAAGCTGCCCGGGGTCGGCCGCAAGACCGCCAACGTGGTGCTGGGCAACGCCTTCGGCATCGACGAGGGGATCGTGGTCGACACCCACGTCAAGCGCATCTCGAACCTGCTGGCGCTGACCGACAACCAGAACCCGGACAAGATCGAGCGGGACCTGGTCGAACTGGTGCCGCGGAGCGACTGGACGCTGTGGGCGCACCTGCTCATCCACCACGGCCGCAAGGTGTGCAAGGCGCGCCGGCCCGACTGCGCCCAGTGCGTGCTGGTCGACCTCTGCCCGTCGGCCGAGCTCTAGCCCGGGCGCACTGCCGGTCAACCGAGGGAGGACACGCATGAACGCATCCAGGCTCGCCGTGGTGACCGGCGCCAGCTCGGGGATCGGCGCCGCCACGGCGCGCGCCCTCGCCGGCGCCGGTTGGCAGGTGGTGATCGGCGCCCGCCGGCGCCAGCGCATCGCGGCGCTGGCCGCCGAGATCGGCGCCACCGCTCGTCCACTCGACGTCACCGACCCGGCCAGCGTCGAGAGCTTCACCGCCGGCATCGACCGGCTCGACCTGCTGGTCAACAACGCCGGCGGCGCTCTCGGTCTCGACCGGTTGGAGGCTGCGGTCGACGAACGCTGGCGGCAGATGTGGGAAGCCAACGTGCTGGGACTCGCGCGGATGACCCGCGCGCTGCTGCCGGCGCTGCGCGCGTCGGGCGCCGGGCACATCGTCAACGTCGGCTCGACCTCAGGCTTCGAGAACTACGCCGGCGGCGCCGGCTATACCTCGGTGAAGCACGCCGCGCGCGCCGTCACCCGCACTCTCCGGCTCGAGCTGCTGGGCGAGCCGATCCGCATCACCGAGGTCAATCCGGGGCTGGTCGAGACCGAGTTCTCGCTGGTGCGCTTCGACGGCGACCGCGAGCGCGCCGACTCCGTCTACCGCGGCATGACCCCGCTCACCGCCGCCGACGTCGCCGAGTGCATCGTGTGGGCCACCAGCCGGCCGCCCCACGTCAACGTCGACGAGATCGTGGTCCGGCCGCTGGATCAAGCGGCGGCGGGGGTGGTGCATCGGGAGGAGTGAGGGAGTCCGACTCCGCAGCCCGAAGCCCGCTGTCATCCTGAGCGCAGCGAAGGACCTCTGCACCAACCGCGGCATGCCCAACCGATCCGCAGCAGCCGGACCTCGGGATAGAATCCCGCCGTGAACCCGGATCAGTTCCGCGCCGCCTACCGGCGGCTGCAGCGCCTGGACGAGCGGCTGACCTACAAGGTGCGGCCGCGCTCCGGAGCCGGCGGCTTCAGCCGGCCGTCGCACGAGCAGCTCGACGACAGGGTGCGGGACCTGGCGAACTTCACCGTCGAGCTCAAGGAGATCCTCGACGACATGTTCCAGGCCATCGCCGCCAAGCCCGGCCCACCCCAGCCGCCGGGCGCCGAGCCGGGAGAGAGCGAGTGAAGCCGGCGCCGTTCGACTACACGGCGCCCGACACCCTGGAGGAGGCGCTGGCGGTGCTCGCCGAGCACGGCGACGACGCCAAGCCGCTGGCCGGCGGCCAGAGCCTGCTGCCGCTGCTCAACTTCCGCCTCGCCCGCCCGGCGATGCTGGTCGACCTCAACCGGCTCACCGACCTCGACTACGCACGCCCCGACGGCAATGGCAGCCTGCGCCTCGGCGCCATGACCCGCCACCGCACGCTCGAGCGCGACTCGGCGGTGGCCCGTGCCGCACCGCTGGTGGCCGAGGCGGCGCCGTACATCGCCCATCCGCAGATCCGCAACCGCGGCACCGTCGGCGGCAGCCTGGCGCACGCCGACCCTGCAAGCGAGCTGCCGGTGGTGGCGGTGGCCCTCGACGCCCGCTTCCGGCTGGCCCGCGCCGGCGGCGAGCGCTGGGTCGAGGCGGCCGACTTCTTCGTCGGCCTGCTCACCGCCGACCTCGAGCCCGGCGAGCTGCTGGTCGAGGTCGAGCTGCCGGCGATGCCGTCCGGCAGCGGCTGGGCGTTCGACGAGCTGGCCCGGCGCCACGGCGACTACGCCCTGGCCGGCGTGGCGGCGGTCCTGACCCGCGACGGCGACGCCTGCACGCGGGCGCGGCTGGTCTACCTGAGTCTCGGCGACGGCCCGGTGCGCGCGCGGCAGGCCGAGGCGATGCTCGAGAGCGACGGCGCGAGCGACGCCACCATCGCCGAGGCGGCCCGGCTGGCCGCCGAGCAGGAGATCGAGCCGAGCGGCGACATCCACGCCTCGGCGTCCTACAAGCGCCACCTGGCGGCGGTGCTCACCCGCCGCGTCCTGGCGCGGGCCTGGCAGCGGGCCGCGGAGGCGTCGTGAGCCGGCACCGCGTCCGCCTCGAGGTCAACGGCCGCGCCTACGAGCGGGAGGTCGAGGCCCGCCGGCTGCTGAGCGACTTCCTGCGCCACGATCTCGACCTGACCGGCACCCACGTCGGCTGCGAGCACGGCGTGTGCGGCGCCTGCACCGTGCTGCTCGACGGCGAAGCGGTGCGCTCCTGCCTGCTACTGGCGGTGCAGGTCGACGGCCACGCGCTCCAGACGGTCGAGGGGCTGGCCGGCGACGACGGCGAGCTCCACCCGCTGCAGGACGCCTTCCGCGAGGCCCACGGCCTGCAGTGCGGCTTCTGCACCGCCGGCATCCTGTTGACCCTGGTGCCGTTCCTCGAGGAGCACCCCGATCCCGACGAGGACACCGTCCGCCACGCCCTGTCGGGCAACCTCTGCCGCTGCACCGGCTACCAGCACATCGTCGACGCCGTGCTGCTGGCGGCACGGCGGCGGCGCACGGCGGACGCCTGACGGCGTGAGCCTCGGCCGACTGCCGCTGCCGCGGCTCGCCGGGCTGGCGCCGCACCTGGCCGGCGACGATCTGGCCGGCGCCATCGACCGGATGGCAGCGCGGTTCGCCGGCCGCGAGCCCGACATCGAGTCGTTCCTGCCCGAGGACGGCCGCTTCGCGCGGCTGCGCCGCGAGGCCGCCGAGCTGGCTCGCCGCTACCCCGAGCCGGCGGCGCGGCCGCCGTTCTACGGGCTGCCGTTCGGCGTCAAGGACGTCTTCCACGCCGACGGCTTCCCCACCGGCGCCGGCAGCCGGCTACCCCCGGCCGAGCTGACCGGCCCGCAGGCCGAGGTGGTGAGCCGGCTCAAGTCGCTCGGCGCACTGGTGGCCGGCAAGACCGTGAGCACCGAGTTCGCCTACTTCTCGCCCGGCCCCACCCGGAACCCGCACGCCCTCGAGCACACGCCGGGTGGCTCGTCGAGCGGCTCGGCGGCCGCGGTGGCGGCGGGCCTGTGCCCGCTCGCCCTCGGCACCCAGACAATCGGCTCGGTCAGCCGTCCGGCGGCGTACTGCGGCGTGGTGGGAACCAAGCCGAGCTACGGCTCGGTGCCCGCAGCCGGTCTGATCCCGCTGGCGCCGTCGCTCGACCACGTCGGCTGGTTCACTCCCGACGTGGGGCTGGCGGCGGCGGTCACGGCGGCGCTGCGGCGGCCGTTCGAGCCGGTGCCCGAGACCGGCGACGAGCAGCCGCGGCTGGCGGTGCCGGCCGGCCCGTACCTGGAGCGCGCCGGCGAAGCCGCGCGGCAGCACTTCGCCGGCGTCCGAAGCCGACTGGAGGCGGCCGGCTACGAGATCTTCGAGCTGCCGGCGTTCGCCGACTTCGACCAGATCGAAGCGCGCCACCGGCGGATCGTCGCCGCCGAGGCGCTGGCGGTCCACGCCGACTGGTATGCGCGCTACGCCGAGCTCTACCAGCCCAAGACCCGCGAGCTGCTCGAGGCCGGGCGCACGGTGCCGGAAGAGCAGCTCGCCCGGGACCTGGCCGGACGCGACCGGCTGCGCGACGAGCTGACCGCGGCGATGGACGAGCACGGCGCCGATCTCTGGATCTCCCCGCCGGCGCCCGGTGCGGCGCCGCGCGGCCTGGGCTCGACCGGCGATCCGGTGATGAACCTGCCGTGGACCCACGCCGGCCTGCCGACGCTCACCCTGCCGGCCGGCCGCGACCCGCAAGGCCTGCCGATGGGGCTCCAGCTCGCCGCGCGCTGGGACCGGGACGAGGCGCTCCTGGCCTGGGGTGCGGGCATCGAGCGCGCGCTGGCCGGAGGCGACGGATGAGCCTCCTGCGCCATCAGGTGCGGCACGGCGCCTACGCCGACTCGGTGGTGCTGATGCAGCTCCAGGCCAACCTGGCGGCGCTCGACGGCGTGGTCGACGCCGCCGCGGTGATGGCCACCCGCACCAACCGCGAGCTGCTCGCAGCCAGCGACCTGCTGCCGCGCAACACCGGCGCCGGGGCCGACGACCTGCTGCTGGTAGTGCGGGCCGACAACGCGGAGGCCGCCGACGCGGCGCTGGCGGCGGTCGATGGCCTGCTGGCCCGCCGCCACCAAGCGGCCGACGGCGACTACCGGCCGAAGAGCCTCGACGGCGCCCTGAAGCTCCTGCCGTCGGCGCGCTGGGTGCTGGTGTCGGTGCCGGGCCGCTACGCCGCCGACGTCGCCCGCCGGGCGCTCGAGCGCGACCGCCACGTCTTTCTCTACAGCGACAACGTGCCGCTCGACGACGAGGTGGCGCTCAAGCGGCTTGCCGCCGAGCGGGGACTGCTGGTGATGGGGCCCGACTGCGGCACGGCGATCGTCGGCGGCTCGGGCCTCGGCTTCGCCAACCGGGTGCGGCGCGGCGGGGTCGGCATCGTCGGAGCCTCGGGCACCGGCATCCAGGCGATCGCCAGCCGCGTCCACGCGCTCGGCGAAGGCGTCTCGCACGCTCTTGGTACCGGCGGCCGCGACCTGTCGGAGAAGGTCGGCGGCGCGACCGCCCTCCAGGGCCTCGACCTGCTGCGCCGCGACCCCGAGACGCGGGTGATCGTCCTGGTCTCGAAGCCGCCGGCCGCGACGGTTGCGGCGCGGCTGCTGGCGGCGGCGCGCGCCACCGGCAAGCCGGTGGTGGTGTGCTTCCTCGGTTGGCCGCCGCCGGCACGGCGGCTCGGGCCGCTCGCCTTCGCCGCCGGGCTCGACGATGCGGCCGAGCTGGCGGTGAAGCTCGCCGGCAGCGAGGCGAAGCCGTCGTCTGCCGGCGGGCCCGCCGCCGAAGAGCCCGACGACGGATCGCCGGACGAGCGGGGCCAGTTGCGGGCGCTGTTCGGCGGCGGCACCCTGGCCCAGGAGCTGCTCCAGGCGGTCGCGCCGTTCCTCGCGCCGCTGCACTCGAACCTGAAGGCCCCCGGGGTCGAGCCGCTCGACGATCCGGCCCGCAGCCGCGGCCACGCGGTGATCGACCTGGGGGAGGACGAGTACACCGCCGGCCGGCTCCACCCGATGCTCGACCCGGCGCTGCGGCTGGACCGGTTGCGCCAGGAGGCCGCCGACCCCGACACCGCTCTGATCCTGGTCGACCTGGTGCTGGGCGACGGCGCCCACGCCGACCCGGCCGCCGGGCTGGCCGAGACGATCGCCGAGGTCGAGCGGCCCGGGCTCGAGCTCGCCGCGCTGGTGGTCGGCACCGACGAAGACCCCCAGGACGCCGCCGCCCAGAGCGAGGCGCTGGCCGCCAGCGGCGTGACGGTGTTCACCGAGCTGCCCGCCGTCGCGGCGCACGTCGTCGAGCGGCTGGCGCCGCCGCCCGAGCCGCCCGCCAACCCGGTGGCGCTCGACGCGCTGGCCGACGGGCCGGCGGCGGTCAACATCGGTCTCGAGATCTTCGGTGACGGCGTGGCCGCCACCGGCGGCGAGGCGGTGCAGGTCGACTGGCGACCGCCGGCGGGCGGCAACGAGCGGCTGCGCGCGATCCTCGACAAGCTACGCTAGCCTGACCTTCTCACCCATCCGCTGCTGTGCGTCCGTCATGCACCTGAATCTGCACGACTCACCTTGTTCGGGCATCCTCGACGTAGTTCGAGGACGCCTGCGGTGCCCGCCGGCGGAGGGTCGCACATCTTCAGGCATCTACGGCCGCTCGCCGAGCGGCTCGGTGAGAAGGTCAGGCTCGCTGGGAGATTGACCATGGCACCCGACGTCGAACAGGCCAACCGCACCGCGGTCGAGCGCATGACATCCGCCCGGCCGATGCTCACCAGCATCGGCATCGCTCAGCACGAGCTGCCCGGGCTCGAGGGACGGATGCTGCTCCACGCCGGGCCACCGATCGCCTGGCCGGAGATGTCGGGGCCGCTGCGCGGCGCGGTGATCGGCGCCGTGCTGCTCGAGGGCTGGGCCGACGATGCCGAAGCTGCCGAGCGGATGGCGGCATCGGGCGAGATCGCCTTCCAGCCGTGCCACCACCACGGCGCGGTGGGCCCGATGGCCGGCGTCATCTCGCCGTCGATGGCGGTCTACCGGGTGGAGAACGCCGAGCACGGCAACGTCGCCTGGTCGAACCTGAACGAGGGCTACGGCAAGGTGCTGCGCTACGGCGCCTACGCCCCCGAAGTGCTCGACAAGCTGCGCTGGATGAACGACACCATGGCGCCGATCCTGGCGGCGGCGCTGGTGGCGTTGACCGGCATCGACCTCAAGGCGCTGATGGCCGAGGCCCTGCACATGGGCGACGAGGGGCACAACCGCAACAAGGCGGGATCGGTGCTCTACACCAAGCTGCTGGCGCCGGCGATCGCCGAGACCACCGACGACCGCAAGGCCGCCGCAAAGGTCCTGCGCTTCCTGGGCGACAACGCGCTGTCGGTGCTGAACCCGGTGATGGCCGCCTGCAAGGCGATGGCCGACGCGGCGCACGGCGTCGAGGGCTCGACGGTGGTCTCGGCGATGGCGCGCAACGGCACCGAGATCGGCATCCGGGTCTCGGGCCTGGGCGACGACTGGTTCACCGCCCCGGCACCCACCCCCGACGGGCTCTACTTCTCGGGCTTCTCGGCCGACGACGCCAACCCCGACATCGGCGACTCGACGATCACCGAGACCGCCGGTATCGGCGCCTTCGCCATGGCGGCGGCGCCGGCCATCGTCACCTTCGTCTCGGGCACGCCGCGCGACGCCCTGGACGCCACCCTCGAGATGTACGAGATCACCGCCGGCGAGCACCCGCAGTTCACCATCCCGCAGCTCGACTTCCGCGGCACGCCGGTGGGGATCGACCTGCGAAAGGTGGTCGAGCTCCAGATCCCGCCGCGGGTCAACACCGGCATCGCCCACCGCGAGGCCGGTGTCGGCCAGATCGGCGCCGGGCTGGTGCGGCCGCCGCTCGAGCTGTTCGAGCAGGC
>JBFGNS010000166.1:0-8914 GCA_041574955.1 Thermoanaerobaculia bacterium
CCGGCGCACCACTCGCAGCTGCTTCGAGTCCTTCGCCTGCTCGGCCGCGTCGCGCTGCTTCTTGAGGTCGCGGATCTTGGCCTTGACCTTGCGCTTGTTGATCCCCACCACCTCGTGGTGCTCGTGGGCCTCGATGCCGAGCGCCTTGCACAGCGCCTCGATGAGGTGCTCCTTGTGCATCGTGGTGTAGCCGTGCAGCGCCTCGTGGTCGCCCAACCCGGCAGCGATCTCGCGCAGCTGCGCCACGGTCTTGTGCTTCAGCTCTTCGTAGGTGTGCTGGGGCTGCGCGGCCGGCTCGGCCTTGTCGCCCGGCTGGTCGGTCGACTCGCCACCGGCGCCGGGCTCGCTGCTGGCCACCACCTCGGCGCCCTCGGCGGGCTCGGCGCTGTCGGTCGCCTCCGCGGTGTCGGTCGCCTCCGCGGTATCGGTCGCCTCGCCGTCCTGGGTCGGCTCGGGGGTTTCGGTCTGCTCGCTATCGGCCATCGGTCCTCCGCTGGTTGTTGAATGGCCGGAGGCTCGGGGCCGCGACGCCCGGCGGAGCGCTCCGGAACGGGAACTCTACCGCATCGCGGCGCGGGTCGAGCGGCTCACCACCAGATCTCGCTCTCCGGGTTCTGCCACACCGAGGGCGGGAACTGCTCGGGCAGCGTCCGGTAGTGGTACCGGCCGTCGGCGAACCGCTCGCCGGCGATCCGCTCGATCGCCTGGCGGATCTGCTCGAGCTCCTCGCCCGACAGCGGTTCGCCACCCGCCCCCACGCCGCCGCCGGCCTGCTGCCCCTGGTCGCCCTCCTGCCCCTCGCCGCCGCCTTCTCCTTCTTGCTCCTCCCCCTCGCCACCGCCGCCTTCTCCTTCCTGCTCCTGTCTCTCGGCGTCCTCCCCCTCGCCCTCCGGCTCACCCTCGCCGCCGGTGTCTTCCTCCTCGTCCGGGTTGGCGTTCTGTGGGTCGTCCTCGCCCCCTCCGCCACCGGCGCCACCACCTTCCTGATCGTCTTGCTCGCCGTCCGCCGCGGGATCCTGCTCCTCGTCCTCGCCGCCGCCCTCCCTCGCGCCTTCCTCCCGCTCCTCTTCGCCGTCACTCTCCGCCTGCCCGGCGCCGCCTCCCGCCCCTCCCTGCCCCCGGCAGTGCGGCGGCGGGTCGGCGATCAGCCGCTCGATCTCGGCCAGGCGGGCGCCGAGCTCGCGCAGGTTGCGGCGCGACCGGTCGCGGCCGGCGCTGCCCTCGGGGTACAGCTCGGCGGCGCCGGCGAAGCGCAGCAGGGCTGCGTCCCACAGCTCGCGCGTGCGCTCGAGCTGGCAGCCGGCGGGGTCGATCTCGGCGGCGCCCCAGCGGAACAGCGCGTGGCCGTCGTTGTAGTGCGCCGGCGCCAGGTCGGGCGCCAGCTCGAGTGCCGCCTGGTACAGCTCGTGGGCCTCGGTGAAGTCGCCCTGCAGGGTGACGGAGCGCGCCAGGTTGTAGGACGGGATCTCTGGCCTCACCTGGTAGCCGCGGCTGCGCTCGTAATGCAGCCGCGCAGGCTGCCACTGCTCGAGGGCGTCGGCGGCGATGCCACGCTCGTTCTCGCGGGCGGCGCGGCTGGCCGGCGTGTCGGGCCGGCAGCCGGCGAGCGAGAGCGGCAGCACGACGGCGAGCGCGGCCAGCCCGCCGGCCAGGCGGCGCGGTGGGCGGGCGGCGAGGCGAGCCATGTCGAACGCCGCCGGCCGGACGGCGCGCCGGCGCCCCCAGACCAGCGCCTCGAGCAGGAAGCCGGCCAGAAACAGACCCAGCGGCAGCCAGCCGAGGTCGATCCGGCCCTCCTCCCGCACCCACTCGGCCTCCGCCAGCCGCTCGGTGACCGCCTCGGCCAGCGTCTCGGCGGTGGTCGCGTCCGCCACCAGGAAGCGGCCTCCGGTGCGGCCGGCGATGCGCCGCAGATGCCGTTCCTCCCGCCGCGTGTGGTACTCGCGCAGCGTGCGCGGCTGCTCGACCCCGGCGACGACGTCGTTGAAGTCGTAGATCAGCCGCGACTGGCCCTCGCGGCTGCCGATCGCCACCGCGTGGACCGGCACCCCGCGCTCCGCCAGCACCGCCAGCGGCTCCTCGAAAGGCTCCGGGAACGGCTGCTCGCCGTCCGACAGCAGCACCGCCTGCAGGTCGGCGCTCGGCGGCTCGACGAAGTGGATGACGGCGTCGAGCGCGGCGGTGAAGCTCGACCCGGTGCTGCGGTAGAAGGCGTGGAAGCTGAGGGCGGTGAGCGCTTCGTCGATCGCCGCCGGGTCGCCGGTCATCGGCAGCTGCAGCGCGGCCACTCCGCTGAAGCTGACCAGCGCCAGCCGGCTGCCCTCCAGCCGCTCGCTCAACTCGCGCCCGATCTCGCGCGCCAGCTCGAAGCGGCTGATCTTGCCTTCCCGCCCGACGACGTCGTCGGCCAGCATGCTGGCCGAGCCGTCGACCAGCAGCACCACTCGGCCGCTGAGCACCCGCACCGGCGCCTCGCCGAGCATGCCGGGGCCGGCCGAGGCCACCACCAGCAGCGCGCCGAGCGCCAGCAGCAGCAGCATCTGCCGGCCGAGCGTGCGCCGCCGGTAGAGCGTGAAGCGGTGGTGGAACCGCTGGTCGACGCGGCGCCAGATCCACTCGCAGCTGCGCCGCTGGTGGCGAGCGAACCAGACCCACAGGGCGGCCCAGGGAAGCAGCAGCAGAAGCAGCAGCGGGCGCTCGAAGTGGATCACCTGAAAGGCCTCGTGGTGACCACTCCGCCGAGGGTCAGATGGGCGGCAAAGGCGACCAGCGCCACCAGCGCCGGCAGCCAGCCCCACGCCCGGCGGCTGGCCACGGTGCGCAGGGTGAGCGGCGCGCTCTCCAGCCGCGACAGCTCGCCGAAGATCTGCTCGAGCACGCCGACGTCGGTGGCCCGGTAGTACCGCCCGCCGGCGAGCTCGGCCACCCGCCGCAGGCGCCGGTCGTCGAGCACCGCCTGGTAGGCGTCTTCGCCGCCCACCCGCTCGCCGTCGAAGTACACCTCAACCGGCTCGGTGCCGCCGACGCCGATGGCGTAAAAGCGTAGGCCCTTCTGGCGCAGGTAGCGCGCCGCCAGCTCGGGCTCGATGCCGGTGTTGCTCTCGCCGTCGGTGATCAGCACCACCGACTGGTCGCGGCCGGGAACGCGGCTGCGCGTCAGCCTCTCCGAAGCCACCAGCAGGGCGTCACCGACCGAGGTGCCGCCGCTCTTCTGCTGGTCGAGGGTGTAGACCGTCACCGAGTCGAGCAGCGAGCGCAGGCTCCGGTGGTCGGTAGTCAGCGGTGTCTGAACGTAGCTGTCCTTGGCGAAGACGACGACGCCGATCCGGTTGCCGCCGGCGCGCGCCACGAAATCGCCGGCGATCCGCCGCAGCGCCGCTAGCCTGTTGGGCGGCAGGTCCTCGGCCAGCATGCTGAGCGACACGTCGAGCACCAGCATCACGTCGACGCCCTCGTCCTCGATCAGCTGCAGCCGGCTCTCGGTGTACGGAGCTGCGAGCCCGGCGATCACCGCCGCCAGCAGCAGCAGCTCGAGCTGCGGCGCCAGCTGCCGAGCCGGGCGCCAGCCGGCCGAACGCCGGCCGTACTGCAGCGGCGGGAAGGGAACCGTCCGCCGGCGCCGCTGGCGAAGCCGGAACCAGGCCCAGAGCGGCAGCAGCAGCAGCAGCGCCAGCAGCTCCGGGCGGGCCAGCTGGAGGCCGCCGGTCATGCGCGCTTCCGCCCGCTCACCAGCTCGGCGGCCAGCTTGCAGGCGCCCTCGAAGTCGTTGCGGGACGGCTCGGACCGGCCGAACTGCAGCTGCGACAGCAGCTCGAGCAGCCGGATCGCCGGCCGGTCGCCGAGCTGCCGGCGAGCCTCGCGCGCCGTCAGCCGGGTCAGCCTGGAGCGGGCGGCGCCGCCCAGCCCCTGCTCCTCCCAGTGCCGGCGCAGCGCCCCGGACAGCTCGTGGCAGCCGGCGCGGTAGCTGCCCGCCGTCAGATGGCGGCGCAGCAGCGAGCCGAGCAGCTCGAAGATGCCGACCGGGGTCGGCGGCGCGGATGGCCGCGACGGCACCGGGGCCGGCGGCCGCGCCGCCCGCCGCCGGAGCCAGCGCCACAGCTGCCAGAGCAGCACCGCGGCCAGCAGCACGGCGGCGGCAGGCAGGCTCCAGCCCGGCGGCGAGGGGAAGTGCAGGGGTCCCGCCAGCCCGCCCGGCAGCGGCGCCGGCTCGAGCACCGGGTTCATCGCCGCATCCGCCGCCGCCGGTGGAAGAACGCGCCGAGGGCGATGGCCACCGGCCGGTCGGTGGCGAACGAGGAGACCGCCATCCGGTAGCGCGCCGCCGCGCGAGCGAGGAACGCCTGCATCTCCTCGAGGCCGCCGGCGTCGCGCGGCAGCGGCTGGCGGCCGGCGGCGCCCTCGCTCGCCTCGCCGTCGAGCACCAGCGGACCGACGCCTTCGTACTCCAGCGGGTCGTAGACGTGCAGCAGCGCCGCGTCGTGGCGGGCGCGCAGGAACCGCAGGTCGTCGGGAACGTCGTGGTCGATGAAGTCCGAGATCAGGAACACGACGTACCGGCTGCCGCCCATTCCCTCGATGGCGTGGATCGCGGCGCGCGGGTCGGACTCCTCGACCCGGCGCCGCCAGGGGCCGGTGTGGCGCAGGATTGCGGCGAGAGCGCGGAACAGCTGGCCGCGGCCGCCGGCGGGGCGCGCCAGCTCGAGCACCCGGTCGGCGAACAGCACCCAGCCCAGCCGGTCACCGGCGTCGACCGCCGACACCGCCAGGGTTGCGGCCAGCTCGACCGCGTGCTCCAGTTTTGTGACCGCCTGGAAGCCGGCGTGCATCGACGGGCTGACGTCCACCGCCAGCACGACGTCCCGCTGCCTCTCCTCCTGGTGGACCCGCACGAACGGCTCGCCCAGCCGCGCCGTGATGTTCCAGTCGATGCGCCGCGCCGGCTCACCGGGGACGTAGCGCCTCGCCTCGTGGAACAGCAGCCCGCCGCCCAGAACCGCGCTGGCGTAGTCGCCCGGCAGCAGGCCAGCCACGTTGCGGCGCGCCACCAGCTCGAGACGCCGCACCTGGGCGAGCAGCCCGCCCGGGCCGGCGGCGGCGGCCGCTCCGGGTCGGCTGGTGCGGCTGGCGGCGTGCACTACTGCGGCTCCCGTCCGGGCGCTCTGGCTGCGGCTCCGGCGCGTCGTCAGGGGACCGGCACTGCAGCCAGGATCTCGTCGATCATCTGATCGGTGGTCACCTTCTCGGCGTCGGCGTAGTAGGTCGGCACGATGCGGTGGCGCATCACCGCGTAGGCCACGGCCTTCAAGTCGTCGGGCAGCACCGCGTCGCGTCCGTCCAGCAGCGCCGCGGCGCGCGCCGCCTGGGCGAGCGAGATCGAGGCCCGCGGCGAGGCGCCGTACTCGATGTACTGCGCCAACTCCAGTCCCAGCTCCTCGGGGTTGCGGCTGGCGCGCACCAGCTTCGCCGCGTAGGCGACCAGCCGATCCTCGATGAACACCTTGCGGGCCGCCGCCTGCACCGCCAGCAGCTGCTCGCCCTCGATCACCACACGCATCGCCGGCGCCGACGCCTCGTCGATCACCATGCGCACGATCTCCTCCTCCTCGTCGGCCTCCGGGTAGCGCACCACCAGCTTCATCAGGAAGCGGTCGAGCTGGGCCTCGGGCAGCGGGTAGGTGCCCTCCTGCTCGATCGGGTTCTGGGTGGCGAAGACGTGGAACGGCGCCGGCACCTCGAGGCTCTCCTGGCCGATGGTCACCTGGCGCTCCTGCATGATCTCGAGCAGTGCCGACTGCACCTTGGCCGGCGCCCGGTTGATCTCGTCGGCCAGCACGAAGTTGGCGAACACCGGGCCGCGCACGGTCTCGAAGGCGCGCGCCTGCTGGTTGAAGATGCGCGTGCCGACGACGTCGGCGGGCAGCAGGTCGGGGGTGAACTGAAGCCGCTTGAAGCGCACCCGGCAGGCGCGCGCCAGCAGGTTGACCGCGCGCGTCTTGCCCAGACCCGGCACGCCTTCGATCAGGACGTGGCCGCCGGCGACCAGAGTGATCAGCAGCCCGCGGAGAAACAGGCGCTGACCGACAATGCCGCGAGCCACCTCGGCGTGCAGCTCGGCGAGCCGCTGGCGGGCTTCGTCGAGCGATGGCTCGGTGGGAGTCACGACTGGCGGATTCCAGGTGGCGGCGGCTCGAAAGGCGGCTGCCGACGATATCACCGCCGCTCGCCGTGCTGCCGCCGGCCGCGGCGCAGCCCGACGAGCTGCAGCACGACGCCGGCGGCGGCGAGCAGCGGTAGCGCCAGGCCGGCGGCTTCCGGCCGCCACGCCTCGACCAGCAGCGCCGCCCCGGCCAGCGAGCTCAGCACGATCAGCCCGACCTCGAACAGGCCGCGGACCAGCACCGCCGCCACCACCCCGGCGGCCAGCGCCCCGGCCAGCAGCGCGGCACCCGGCGGCCAGCCGAGCTGCTCGCCGAGCCACAGCAGCCCCACGGCACCGGCGGCGAAACCGGCCAGGGTGACGGCCAGCTTCTGCACCAGCACCGCGGCAAGCGCCGCCAGCGCGCCCGCCGCCAGCGCCACCAACAGGCCGGCCCCGCCGTCCCCCAGGTAGGCGCCCGCCAGCCGGAAGCCGACGGCGAACCCGACCACCCCGACGAACAGCCAGAACAGCCGGCGCCCGAAGGCGAGCAGCAGGGCGCCGCACACCGCCGCCACCGCCGGCCGCGCGGCGAGGCCGAGATCCGCCAGCTGGGGCAGCTCCTCCACCTCAGCCCCCCGCACCCGACACCAGCTCCCGGTAGCGGAAGCAGCCGGTCAGGTGGTCGTTCACCAGCCCCGCCGCCTGCATGTAGGCGTAGCAGATGGTCGGCCCCACGAAGCTGAAACCGCGGCGCTTGAGGTCGCGGCTCATCGCCTCGGACTCGGCGCTGGTGGCCGGCACCTGATCCAGCCGGCGCCAGCGGTTGACCCGGGTCTCCCCACCGACGAACCGCCAGACGTAGGCGTCGAAGCTGCCGGCCTCCGCCTGCACCGCCAGGAAGGCGGCCGCGTTGGCCACCGCCGAGCGGATCTTCTGGCGGTTGCGCACGATGCCAGGGTCGGCCATCAGGCGCTCGAGGCGCGCCGCGCTGAAGCGCGCCACCGCCTGCGGATCGAAGCCCGCGAAGGCGCGCCGGTACCCCTCGCGCTTGCGCAGGATGGTCGACCAGCTCAGCCCGGCCTGTGCGCCGTCGAGCACCAGGAACTCGAAGTGGCGGCGGTCGTCGTGCACCGGCACCCCCCACTCGCGGTCGTGGTACCGCTCCATCAGGGCGTCTCCGGCGCACCAGGGACAGCGCTGCCTGCCGTCGGTCGGCACCGTCGGATCTTAACCGCCCGCCGGGGGAGTGCGCCGCAGCCGGCGGTGACAGGGCCGTTTTCCACCCGGCCGGACACCGGACCGCCCGCGCGGCGGTACGGCCGGCGTGCCCGGGCCCGGCCGAAAACCGCTCGTGATCTCTTTACAAGTGAACTTTCCGTCGCCAGAATGGTCCCGATGCACACGGCCACAGTGCGAAGCCGCAAGCTCCGGTGGGCCGTGGCGGCGGCCGCCTGCGCGCTGCTGGCCGCCGACGCCCGGGCGCAGCCGCGCCTGCCGTTTCCGCTGCCTCCGGCCCCGCCCGCGCCGGCCGCGCCGCCGGCGGCGCCCGAGCCCTCGCCGCCCACCGAGCCGGCCTGCTCGGCGTCGCTGCAGCTGGTCAACCGGACCGCCAGTCTCGGCCTGACCCGCTTCAGCTCGACCTTCAGCAGCTCCTTCGTGGACATCGACGGCGACGGCGACGACGACCTGGTGGTGAGCAACCACGGCATGGGACCACCGACGCTGATGATCAACCGCGGCGGCCGCTTCGCCGAGGTCTCGCAGCTGCTGCCGTTCTCCGGCTCGCGCGACCGTCACGCCATCACCGTCGTCGACCTCGACAACGACGGCGATCGCGACCTGCTGCTGGCCGCCGGCGGCGGCGGCGCGGACGCCTTCGGCCAGGGCGCTCCGAACGAGGCGGTGCGCAACCTGCTGGTGGAGACCGGCGAGCTGGCCTTCGAGCCGGTACCGGCGGCCGCCGAGTTCTCGCTGCAGACCCACCGCAGCCGCTCGTTCATGGCCCTGCCCAGCCCGGCAGGCGACAAGGTCGACCTCTACCTGCTGACCAAGCGGCGCAGCGGCCACTCCAACCGCTACTTCCGCAACCGGCGGCCCGACGGCGTGCGGCTGACGCCGATGCGGGTCCCCAGCCTCGACACCGACCGCCACACCGAAGACGGCTACGACACCCTGCTCGACTTCGACGGCGACGGCCTCGCCGACCTGCTGCTGCACCTGGAGGACGGCCTGCTGCTGTTTCGCAACCGCGGCGACGGCTTCACCCCGCTCCCCGGCCTGCTGCCAAAGATCGCTCGCATCAACACCATCGCCGCCGGCGACCTCGACGGCGACGGTCTGCCCGAGATCTTCCTCGGCCGCAACGCGCCGCTCGAGCCGTCGGACGAGCTGACCGCGAACGCCCACGAGCTGCACTACATCGCCTGGGGGCAGCAGCCGGACGACGCCGACGGGTTCAGCTTCCTCGCCAGCGACCGCATCGCGATCGACTTCTCGGAGCGCCCGGGCCTGCAGCCCAACCCGGGCGATACGATCTACATCGGCGCCGGCGGCCGTCACCCGATGGATCGCAGGGCCACCGTCGGCGCGGCCGAGGCCGCCGGACGCCCCGATATCGGGCGGCCCGGCACCTATCTGTGGCACGAGCCGGCGACCGGCCGGTGGCACGTCGCGCTGCGCTATGCGGAGCCCGGCGACCACCTGGTCGGGATCATCTCGAGCGAGTCGATCGACGACGTTCGGGGAGAGGAGCTCGAAAAGGCCGAGTTCGAGCGC
>JBFGNS010000167.1:0-8899 GCA_041574955.1 Thermoanaerobaculia bacterium
CGCGGCGGCGGCAGCTTCGGCCGCGGCACCCGCTGCCGCCGCCGGCTACCGCCATCCCCTGCTGGTCGGCTTCGTCTTCGGCGCCGGGCTGGTGGTGCTGGTCGGGCTGCTGGTCTACTTCGCGGTGCGCGACGCCCAGCCGCGCGCCGACGACCCGGTGGCGGCGGCGCCCGCCGGCGACGAGCCGCACGAGGGAGAGGCCGCGCTGCCGCCCGAGCTGCGCCAGGAGCTCACCCGGCTGGAACAGCAGGCGGCGGCGAACCCCGGCGACCTGCTGGCGCTCAAGCGGCTGGCGCTGGCGCGGCTCGACGCCGGGCTGTACTTCGACGCCTACCGCGACGCTGAAGCCATCCTGGCCAGCCGCGCGGAAGACCCCGACGGACTGTTCATCCAGGGCGTGGTGCGTGTGACGATGGGCCAGAACGAGCCCGCCGTCGAGCTGCTCGACCGCGTGCTGGCGCGCTTCCCCGAGCACCTGCAGGCGATGATCTACCGCGGCCTCGCGCTGGCGCAGGCGGGCTCGGTCGACCAGGCGCTGGACACCTGGGAGATCGCGCTCGACATGGCCGGCGGCCGCCACCCCGAGCTCGAGCGGCTGATCCAGATGGCCCGCGAGCCGCAGGGCGGCGCGCTGCCGGGACCGCAGGCGGCGGCGCCGCCGGCCGCCGCGCCGCCCGCCACGCCGCCTGCCGCAGGCCCCGGTCCGACGCCCGCCGGGCCGGCCTACCGCGCCACGGTCACGCTGGCGCCGGGGGCCCGGCCGCCGGGCGGCGCCGTGCTGTTCTTCTCCCTGCTCCCCGCCGGCGGCGGCCCACCGGTGGCGGTGCAGCGCATCGAGTCGCCCCGCTTCCCGCTCGAGCTCGAGCTCGACCAGCGCCACAGCATGATGGGCGCGGAGCTGCCCGGCGAGGGCGTGCTGGTGGCGCGGCTCGACGCCGACGGTAGCGCCTCCACACGCGGGCCAGGCGATCTCGAGGCTCGCTCGGAGGCCAGCGCCGGAGCGCGGCTCAGCCTGGTGCTGTCCGGCGGCGGTTAGCCTGCCGCCCTCGAGCCCCCGAGCCCCCGACTCCTCCGACTCCTCGGCCCGTCACACCCCCAACTCCAACCGGTCGGCCAGAATCGGCGGCAGGCCGGCCGCGACGATCCGCTTCTGGGCGCGCCGCACCGCGTAGTCCACCCGGTACCAGCTCACTTCGCCCTTGTCGCCGTCGTAGGTCATGAACGAAGCGCGTGGATCCTGATCGCGCGGCTGGCCGACCGAGCCCGGATTGAGCAGGTAGCGGCAGCCAGGCTCGAGCTCCAGGCTGCCCTCGCCGACCCGTGAGCCCTCGACCTCACCGTCCGGCTGTCGCACGAACGCCGACGCAATGTGGGTGTGGCCAAAGAAGGTGACCCGCCGGGGCAGAGCGGCGAACGCCTCGGCGGCCGCCGCCGGGGACAGCAGGTAGTCGTCCTCGTGCAGCGGCGAGCCGTGGCAGATCGCCACCTGCTCGTCCACCACCAGCGGTCCCGTCGGCAGCTGCTGCAGGTAGCGCAGGTTGGCGTCGTCGAGGTGCTCGGCCGTCCACTCGGCGGCCTCCTGGGCAGCCGCGTTGAAGCCGCCGGCGAGGCTGAGGTCCGCCACCACCCGGTCGTGGTTGCCGCGCACCACGTACAGCGGCTCGGGCAGCCGGCGCACCGCAGTCACCACCCGGTCCGGCTCGGCGCCGTAGCCCACCAGATCGCCCAGCACCAGCATGCCGTCGAACCGCTCGCGGCGCAGGCTGCGCTGCACTGCCGCCAGGGCGTCCCAGTTGCCGTGGATGTCGGACAGGATCAGGTAGCGCACGCCGGCTCCCCCACCTCAGCCGCCACCAGCGCCAGCACGCGCTCGGCCGTGGTCCCCACGCTGTCGCCGGCGGCCGGCTCCAGCACCAGGTCGGCGCGTTCGTAGCTCGGCAGGCGCTCGCGGTACAGCCGCCCGGCCGCTTCCCGTCCCTCGTAGAGCGGACGCCCGCCGCCGGCCTCGAGGCGCGCCGCCAGCTCGTCGAAGTCCGGCTTGAGCCAGACCACCAGACCTCCCGGCCGCACCGCGCGCCAGGCCTCTTCATCGAGCAGCGCGCCGCCGCCGAGCGCCACCACCAGCCGACGGCGCTCGCCGGTTGCGGCCAGCGCCCGGCGCTCCAGCTGCCGGAAACGCGGCTCGCCGTGACGCGCGAAGATCTCGGCCACCGTCGCGCCGGCGGTGCGCTCGATCTCGCCGTCCAGGTCGACGAACTCCCAGCGCAACAGCGCCGCCAGCCGGCGGCCGACCGCGCTCTTGCCGGCCGCCATGAAACCGGTCAGATACAGCCGCTCGGTGGTCACCGCGCTCGCCCCTCCTCGCCTTCGCTGCTCTTGGCCGACTCGCGGCCGACCGCCCTCACCAGCAGCGCCGCGAAACCGCCCCACACCAGGCCGCAGATGAGCGCCATGAACACCATCGCCTGAGCGCTCATCGAGCGCCCTCCCGCGCTTTGCCGCGGCGCGCCGCCAGCCAGCGGCCCACCACGATCAGCGCCACCAGCGCCACCCCCCACTGCAGGAGGACCGTACCGACGCTCTCCGGGCTGAACGGATCCAGCCAGCCGGAGGGATCCCAGCCGCGCGCCTCCCACATCCACCACGCCATCAGGATCACCGCCTCGACCGGCACCACCACCGCCACCAGGAAGCTCCACCAGCGGCCTACGGGGAGGTCGCAGCCGTCGCCGTTGACCGTCTCGCGGCGCAGCCGCTCGAGCCCGAAACGGCGGGCGCCGAGGGCGAAGAACAGACCCGACAGCATCAGGCCGACGCCCCACACCCAGTCCTGGTTGTGCAGGAAATCGAGCGACAGCGCCGACGGCGCGCCCAGCACCAGGCCCGCGGCGCCCACCCACAGCACCGCCCGGCGGCGCGAGAAGCCGGCGTCGATCAGGATGCGTGAAGCCAGCTCGATCATCGAGATCAGGCTGGTCAGCGCCGCCACCGACAGGGCGAGGAAGAACAGCGCCATGAACAGCCCGCCGGCGGGCATCTGGGCGAACAGCTGGGGCATCCAGATGAAGGTCAAGCCCTCGTTGCCGGCCCCCACGATCTCCGCCCGTGCCCCCGGGTTGATGGCAAACACCGTGCACAGCACCATGATGCCCGCCAGCAGCGACATCGAGTTGTTGCCGAAGCCGATCAGGAAGGCGTTGAGCGGCACGTCCTCGCGCGCCTTCATGTAGATGGCGTAGGTCAGGATCAGCCCCCAGCCGGCGCCGGTGTCCCAGGCGTTCTGGGTCAGCGCCTGCAGCCAGATCCTGACGTCGGTGAGCGCCGTCCAGTCGGGCCGGAACAGAAACTCGAGGCCCTCTACCGCACCGGGCAGGGTGACGGCGCGCGCCGCCA
Source organism: Thermoanaerobaculia bacterium (assembly GCA_041574955.1). Classification (GTDB taxonomy): domain Bacteria; phylum Acidobacteriota; class Thermoanaerobaculia; order Multivoradales; family JAHEKO01; genus CALZJC01. The sequence goes on from JBFGNS010000167.1 coordinate 3,394, forward strand.
GCGCCACCACCAGCACCGCCAGCGTCGGGATCAGCAGCTTGGCCACCGACTCGATGCCGCGCACCCCGAACCACACCACGCCGACCGCCATGGCGAGGGCCAGGGCGTGCGTCACCAGGGCAGCCGGCGAGCCGGCGTAGCCGCTCCAGAACGCCTCCGAGCCCTGCCGTCCGAGCTCGCCGGAGAGGGTCGCCCACAGGAACCGCAGGCACCAGCCGGCGACCACCGAGTAGTAGAACATGATGGCGGTGGCGCACAGCGCCACCCAGCCGCCCATCCAGCCGCTCCCGCGGCCGGCCAGCCGCTCGAACGCGCCCACCGCGCCGCGCCGCGCGCGCTTGCCGAACGCGAACTCCACGATCATCAGCGGCACCGACCACAGCAGCAGGAACACCACCCAGGCGACCAGGAAGCTGCCGCCGCCGTTGGTGGCTACGATGCGCGGGAAGCGCCAGATGTTGCCGGTGCCGACGGCCATGCCGAGAGTCGCCAGGATCAGCCCCCAGCGGGTGGCGAACTGCTCGCCGCCGCCGCCAACCTGGCCGCTCACGCCGCCCCCTCCACCGCCGCCAGCAGCCGCCGGCAGTTGCGCTCGACGTCGCCGCGGCAGACCGCGCCCAGCACCGCCACACAGTCGGCGCCGGCCGCCAGCACGCGGGCGGCGTTGCCGGCGTCGATGCCGCCGATCGCCACCAGCGGCTTGCTCGTCCTGCGCCGCAGCCGCGCCAGCCCGTCCAGCCCGACCACCGGATCGGCGGCCGCCTTGCTGGCGGTCTCGAAGATCGGACCCAGCGCCACCACGTCGACCGCGGGATCGGCGTCGGCGGCCGCCAGCTGCTCGCCGTCGTGGGTCGAGCGGCCGATCCAGCGGCCGGCACCGAGCACCCGCCGTGCGGCCGGCGGCGGCAGGTCGTCCTGACCGAGGTGGACGCCGGCCGCCGGCACCAGCGCCGCCAGGTCCGGCCGGTCGTTGATCCACAGCGCCGCGCCGCTGCCGGCAAGCGCCCGGCAGCAAGCCTCGACCTGGCGGTGGAGCTCGTCGTCCGGCAGCCGCTTGGCGCGCAGCTGGATCCAGCGCACGCCCGCCGCCGCCATCGCCGCCACCGCCGGCGCCAGCCGCCCGTCGGCCACCTGCTCGCCGTCGGCGATGGCGTACAACCGCGGCGGCGAGGGGGCGCGGCGCGGAGCGCGGCCGGATGAGGTGGGGGAGCGGGTCATGTCTTGGCCGGCGCCGCCGCCTGCTCCTTGATCAGCCGCTCCATGAAGCGGGTCGACAGCTTGCCGGCGCGGAAGCGCGCGTCGCGCATGATTCTCTGGTGCAGCGGGATCGAGGTCTGGATGCCCTCGATGATGAAAAAGTCGAGCGCCCGCTGCATACGGGCAACCGACTCCTTGCGGTCCCGGCCGTGGGCGATCAGCTTGGCCACCAGGGAATCGTAATGCGGCGGCACGACGTAGTCCTCGTAGGCGTGGGTGTCGAGCCGGATGCCGGGACCGCCCGGAGCGTGGAAGGTCTCGATGCGGCCCGGTGAGGGCCTGAAACTGACCGGATCCTCGGCGTTGATCCGGCACTCGATGGCGTGGCCGCGCGCCTTGAGATCGCTGGTCATGCCGAGCCGCTCGCCGGCCGCCACCAGCAGCTGCAGCTTGACCAGGTCGACGCCGGTCACCATCTCGGTGACCGGATGCTCGACCTGGATGCGGGTGTTCATCTCCATGAAGTAGAACCGCCCGTCGTGGTCGAGCAGGAACTCGACGGTGCCGGCGTTCTGGTAGCCGGCGGTGGTGCCGAGCTTGACCGCCGCCTCGCCCATCCGCGCCCGCAGCTCGGGAGTCAGCGCCGGCGACGGCGCCTCCTCCACCAGCTTCTGGTGCCGCCGCTGGATGGAGCACTCGCGCTCGCCGAGGTGGATGACGTCGCCGTAGCGGTCGCCGAACACCTGGAACTCGATGTGACGCGGCTCGACCAGGTACTTCTCGAGGTACACCTCGCCGCTGCCGAACGCCTTCTCGGCCTCCTGGCGCGCGGTCGCGAACTGGCTGTCGAGCGCCGACGGCTCGCCGACGATCCGCATGCCCCGGCCGCCACCGCCGGCGGCCGCTTTGAGTATGACCGGATAGCCGACCGCCGACGCCAGCTTGCGCGCCTCGCCGAGATCGGCCAGCGGGTCTCGGCTGCCCGGCAGCACCGGCACGCCGGCCTCGGCGGCGGTCTGGCGGGCCTTGGCCTTGTCGCCCATCAGCCGGATCGAGGCCGGCCGCGGCCCGATCCAGACCAGGTTGCACTCCTCCAGGATCTCGGCGAAGTGGGCGTTCTCGGCCAGGAAGCCGTAGCCCGGGTGCACCGCGTCGGCGCCGGTGATCTCGGCCGCCGCGATGATGCTCGAGACGTTGAGGTAGCTCTCCTTCGACGCCGGCGGCCCGATGCACACCGCCTCGTCGGCGTAGACGACGTGCAGCGAGTCGGCGTCGGCGGTGCTGTACACCGCCACCGTCTTGACCCCCAGCTCGCGGCAGGCCTGCATCACGCGCAGCGCAATCTCGCCGCGGTTGGCGACCAGGATCTTCTTGAACATCAGGCTTCGGTGCGCCTCCGGCGGGCCGCGGCGCGGCCGCCCCTCGAGGTCGGCGCCACCGGCCGGCACGCCCCGAGGGCGCGCGCTCGGGCCCGGACGGCAGCGGCCGTGGAGCTCATCGCCGGAAGCCGAGCTAGCGCGGCCGGATGGCGAACAGCTGCTCGCCAAACTCCACCGGCTGGGCGTTCTTGGGAAAGATCTCGACCAGCTCGCCGTCGACGTCCGACTCGATCTCGTTCATCAGCTTCATCGCCTCGACGATGCACAGCACCTGCCCCTTCTTCACCCGGTCGCCGATCTGGACGTAGGGATCGGAGTCCGGGCTGGGAGCGGCGTAGAAGGTGCCGACGATCGGCGAGCGCAGCAGGTGGTGCTCCTCGGCGGCGGCCGGCACCGGCTCGGCGGCCGCGGCCGGCTCCGGTTCGGCGCTCGGCGCGGCGGCCGGCTGCTCGGCCGGCGGCGCGCTCCCGGCCGCGGCGCGCGGCGCCTGGCCGCCGCCGTCGGCCTGGATCTTGAGCTTGAAGCCGGCCCGCTCGACCTCGAGACCGGCTAGCCGGTGCTTGCGCACCAGCTCCATCAGTTCCTTGATCTGTTCGAACGTCAGCACGTCTCCACCTCAGACGACCGCCCGGCACGGCCGGCCGTCAGACCAGGTCCTCTTCGAAGGTCAGCGCCGCCCGCCGCAGCTCGAACCGCGCGCGGCCCTGCCCGCCGTCGGCGGTCAGCACCAGCAGCAGGTAGAAGCCCGGCTGCACCGCCCCGATCATGATCGTGTAGCGCTCCGTGGTGATGGCGTAGTGTCGGACCGCCCCCACCCCGAGGTCGCGCTGGTCGTCGGCGATGGCGCTCACCTGGGTGAGCAGCTCGGCCGCCAGCACCTCGAGGTCGACCGAGTCGTCACGCACCACCGACTTGACGGGGATGCCGTCGCCGGCCACCAGCGACACCGCGACCGCTCCCGGCACCCGGTCGAGCAGGCTCTCGAGGCGGTGGCCGAAGTCGCTCATCGGCGGACCGCTCCGCGCGCCCTCTGGATGCGCTCCAGGTAGCCGCGCAAGGCGGCGATCCGCCGCTGCCGCGGGTCGGCGCCGGGCGTGGCATCCGGCGCCTCCGGCGACGGCGCCACGGGGGCGGCCTCGGCCGGCGGCTGTGGGGGCTCCGCCGGTCGCGGCTCGGGCTCGGGCAGCGGCCCGGCCACCACCCCGGACTCGCTCTGGTCCGCGGTCTCGAGCTCGTAGGTGGGCTGCGGGGCGGCCGGCGGCGCGGGGGTCGTGGCTGGCTCCGCCGGCGGTGCCGCCGGCGCCAGCAGCTCGTCGAGGCCACGCCGCGCCCGGCGGTTGTCGGGCTCGCGCTCGAGCACCTGGCGGTAGATGCGCTCGGCCTCCTCGCGGTGGCCCTGCGCGCGGTAGAGATCGCCGAGGGTGGCGGTCGGCTCGGCCTCGGCCGGCTCGGCCGGCGCGGCGACCGGGGCGAGCTCGAACACGGTGTCCGCGGCGGCGGCGGCGGCGGGCGCCGGCGGTGCGGTCAACGCCGCGAACGGATTCTCGACCGGCACCTCGAGGCGGCGCTGCCTGCCATTGCCCCGCGGCGGCGGAGCGGCGCCCGGCGCCTCGACGCCCACCAGCAGACCCTCCAACGCCTCGATCTCGGGGTCGCCCTCGTTGAGCAGCCGGTACAGGTCCAGCCGGTCGCGCGCCCGCTGGCGCTCGCCGAGCTCCATGTAGACCTCGACCAGCAGCTTGTTGGCCTTGAGGTGGGTGGAATCGTGCTCGACCACCTGCTCGAGCACCCGAGCGGCCGGCCCGGCCTGGCCCAGTGCCAGACGCAGCCCGCCGAGCGCCACCCGCGCCGACAGGTTGCGCGGCTCGGCCGCGAGCCCCTCCTCCACCTCATTGAGGATGCGCTCGGCGCGCCGGTCGTCGCCCACCTGATGGAGGTGCTCTGCCAGTCGCAAGCCGGCCTGGGAGGTTCGCGCGTCACGCCAGCGGGCCTCCAAGTCAGTCAGCATGGTGCAGCCTCCAGAGAACGCGAGAGTAGGCGTCGCGCACGCGCTACTGATGGGACAACGGTCAAGACGACAGCGGCGATTATATAGCCCGCGTTCCGGCCACGGCTGGCGTCGGCCGGACCGGAACAACCGCCGCCGTCGAACCCTACCCTAGTTGAGGGTGACGGTCCTTGTGCGTGTCGCTGGCGGCGGGAAGGCGTTGGAGACCGTCAGCGTCGCGGTGTAGCCGCCTGCCGCCGGAAAGACGACGGTCGGGTTCCTCAGGTTGCTGGTTTCGCTGAAGCTGCCGGCCGGCACGCTGACGAAAGTCCAGTCGAAGGTCAGTGGCTCGCGGCCCGAGCCGGTAAAGGTGAAACTCACCGTTCGCCCATCCGCCTGCACGGTGAACTCGAACAGGGCGACAGGGGCGGAGCTCTGGATCCTGATCTGGACAGTGTCCTCGAGCAACTCGCCGGCAAAGCCCGACGTCTCGGCGCTGATCACGATTGCAGCGCCGACGCCAAGAATCTCAAGCTGGCCCTGGGTGGCGCTCAGGGTATCGCGCGCCGCGCCAGCCGTGTCGGTGAAGACAATGGCTCCCCCCGAAGCAAGCATACCGGCGTTGGTCAGGAAGTTGACCGAAGCCCCCGCGAGTGGATCACCGAGGTTGTCGCGCACGATCGCCAGCAGGTCGACACTACCGCCGGCCTGCTCCACCGTGCCCGGGTTCGCCTGCAGGGAGATCGTCGACGCGATGTCGCGGATGTCAATCTCTACGATGTCCTCGATCAGGCTGCCGCCCTCGATCGCCGCCTGGGCGCGCACCTCGAAGAACGGCTCGAGCAGCACCGAGATGTTGTTGCGGTTGACGGTCAGCTCGTCGCGTGCCTGGCCGTTGGCGTCGGTGATGTCGACCAGCTTGCCGAGGGTGCCGATGTCGGCC
>JBFGNS010000168.1:0-8801 GCA_041574955.1 Thermoanaerobaculia bacterium
GACTTCCTGGGCGCGGTCTACCGCCTGATCGGCCGGCCGAGCTTCGCCAGCGGCTTCGAGGACGGGCTCGACGGCTGGCGGCGGCAGGGCGACGCGGCGGTGGTCTCACCTGGGCTGAGCGGCTCGGCGGCGGCGCTCGAGGTGCCCCTCGGCGGGCGCGGGCGCGCGGCGGTGCGCTCCGAGCATCCGGACGCCGAGTCGACCTTCAGGGTGAGCTTCGAGCTCGACGCCAACCGCGCCGATCTCGGCGGGCGGTCGCAAGAGATCCTGCGGCTGGCCGACGTCGGGCCGCACGTCAAGCTGAGGATCCAGCCGGGCGCCGCGGGCTACCACCTGGTGCTCGAAGCGCACGAGCCGGCAGGCTTCCGCCGGGTCGGGCTGGGCGGCATCCCGGCGAGCGCCACCGTGCGGCTGGCGCTCGAATGGACCCGCGCCAGCAGCCGCGAGGCGGCCGACGGCGAGGTCAAGCTGTGGCGCAACGGCAGGCTGATCGGTAGCGCCATCGACCTGGCCAACCACGGCCGGGTGGTGAGCGCGGTGGTGCTCGGCCTGCCCGAGGGGTCGGGCGGTGCCGGCAGCGGCAGCCTGCTGTTCGACAACTTCCTGTCGATGCCGTAGATCAGTCAACTTCCTGCGAGGAGAGAGGAACATGTCCGAGCGATACAAGGTGGTCATCAACCACGAGGAGCAGTACTCGATCTGGCCCGCCGACCGCGAGGTGCCGAAAGGTTGGAAGGCGGTCGGCTTCGAGGGCTCGAAGGAGGAGTGCCTGACCTACATCGAGGAGGTGTGGACCGACATGCGTCCGCTCAGCCTGCGCAGGAAGATCGCCGAGACGGAGGAGCTGATCCGGCGCGACGCGAAGAGAGGCGGCTAGCCGGCCCGAGGGCCGATCTCCACCCGGCGTTCGGTGAGCCGCCCGGACGCCGGACCGCTCAGTACCAGGAGCGGATGAAGGCGTCGGCCGCCGCCGCGCCGGCGGCGAGGTGCGGCTCGACGGCGCGCTCCACCTCGGCCGGCAGCGCCGCGCGGTCGTAGTCGATCGCCAGGTAGCGGCCGAGCGTCGCCTCGAGGTCGAGCGGCTCGGCGATCTGGTCGAGCAGCCCGAGCGCCCGGCCGCGCCGGCCGCGCCGCCGGCAGAGGTCGAGCGCCAGCCGGCTCTCACCGAGCTCGCCCACGCACTCGAACGGCTTGGGCAGGCCGAGGCCCAGCAGGCCCCGGTAGTGGTCCTGGTTGACCTCGAGGTCGAGCATGTGGGTCTGGAACAGCCCGTCGACCTGCGCGTCGTCGAGATAGGCCAGGTAGCCGGCGCCGACGTAGGCGCACTTCGGGCAGCGCTCGCACCACGGCTTCGTGACCGAGCACGAGTGGGTGCTCCTGGCCGCCTCGCCCTCGGCGCGCAGCAGGTTGAAGATCACCACGTCCCACAGCGGTTTGAGCAGGCTGAAGTAGCGCGCGTTGGCGAGCAGCTCGCTGCGGAGATAGCGGTCGATCAGCCGCTCGGCCTCGAACGACTTGCCCCACTGGTGGTTGACCGCCTCGCCGGTCTCCGGCCAGTCGAAGTTGGGGTCGTCGGCCGAGCGCTCGTTGGCCAGCACCAGGTGGCGGTAGCCGTGCGCCAGCGCCACCGGCAGGGCGGCGAACACCGAGATCGGGGTCTCGGAGCAGATCAGCCCGACCACGCCGTACTCGCGGGCGGTGGCTGCCGGGTCGTCCCACAGCTCGTCGGCGACGGTCTGGCGGTGGACGCGGGCCGGCCGGCAGTGGCGCTCGACGCCGCCGATCAGGCCGTGCTGGAGCTCCTCGCCGCCGTAGGTCGAGTGCGCGTAGCCGAGGGTGGCGTAGGGCAGCCCGGCGCGCTCGAGCAGCCGCATCGCCACCAGGCTGTCCTTGCCGCCGCCGTTGAAGCACAGGCTGTCGACCTCGCCGGGCTCGATCTCGGCGGGCGCCGGGCGAGCTTCGACCGGCGGCGCGGCCAGCGCGGGGCCGGGGTCCGCGCCGAGCCGGTTCTGCCACCGCCACTGGGCGCCGACGCCGGCGAGCACCCGGCGCCACACCGCCTCGAGCGCCGGCGTCAGCCAGCGCGACCAGTCGCCGAAGTCGAGGCGGCGGGGCCTCAGGCTGACCATCGGGATGGCCTCGAAGGCGGCGACGTGGAAGGCGATCCGCTCGACGAGCTCGTGGCCGTGGCGCTCGGCGAGCGCGGACAGGTCGACGTCGGCGTAGACGTAACGCTTGCGGAAGCGGCGGCCGTCGAGCGAGTAGTCGATCGCCAGGGTGTCGCCGGCGGCGTCGAGGCGCTCGAGGAGCAGGCGGTCGGGGCGGGGCATGGGGGGAATGTACCGCGACGACCGGGGCGCGGGCACGCTTGTCCGCGCCGGGAAGCGCGTGCCGGGGACAGTGCTGAGGTCCCTCGCTGCGCTCGGGATGACAGCGGCGTACAGCACCCGGGTCGGACGCCGTCGTGCTCAGGCCAGCGTGGCACGCCGCCGGTGCTCAGCGCCAGGGTCGGACGCCGCCGGTGCTCAGCGCGCCGGTCGGACGCCGGCGGCGCAGCGGGTGGGACACCGCCGGTGCTCAGCACTCGACGTCCGACCGGCCGCTGCAAGCGAATGTCATCCCGAGCGCAGCGAGGGACCTCGGCACCAGACCCGGCATGCGCACTCCGGGCCTGCAAGAGCGCGGCGGCGGGGCCCGCGCCCGTTACGGCAGGGCGGTGAACAGCACGATCAGCGCCTCGTCGCCGCCGTTGAGGCGGGAGGAGCCGACGACGACCGTCTGGCCGATCTCGGCGGAGAACGAGGTGGTGATCACCGGGCCGGCAGGCGCGCGCGGCGCGAGGGCGGGAGCCGAGGGGTCCTGAGAGCGGCGCACCATGTCCTCGGCCAGCGTCGCCGGCAGCTCGCGGGAGTACTCGACCAGCTCGAAGCGGAGCACCTGGAGCTTGCCGTTCTGGAGGTTCTCGGCGAAGTCCATGGCCACCCGGAAGTCGCCGTCGTTGGGACCGCGCAGCATGGTGCGGGCGCCACGCGAGGTGCGTACCAGGGCGGTGTCGAGCAGCCGGTAGCTCTTGAACGGCAGGAACTGCTGGATGTCGTGGATCGCCTGGCGGGCGTTGGCCGGCAGGTCGGAGAGCTGGTTGGGGCCGGCCTTGGAGGCGGCCAGCAGGCTGATCTGGACCAGGCGGGTGGCGGCCTGCTCGGGCTGGACACGGGCGGTGGACTGGGCGGTGGCGGGCAGGACGGTCGCCACCAGCAGGGCGGCCGCGAGAGTCGGGATCGCAAGGGAGAGTGCGGGACGGTTCATCGGTCGAATCCTCCTGTCGGGTGGTGGTCGGGTCGGTGTCGAGCAGCTCGGGCTCACGAGCTTTGGCTGGGCAGGAGCTGCCACACCACCAGGGTGCCGTTGGCGGTGGTGAACTGAATCTCGCGCGCCGCGGCGGGCGGCTCGGCGGCGGTGGGCACCGGCGGTACCGGGTGCCGGCTGGCGAGGCCGAGCGCCAGCGCCAGCAGCGCCGCGACGGTGGCGGCCGGTGCCAGCCAGCGCGCCGCGCTGGGCGGTCGCTCGGCGGCCGCCGCCAGCATTCGCGCCTTGATGGCCGCCCGCTCGCCGGGGGCCAGCTCCGCCGCGTCCGCGGCCGGGTCACCGGCGCGCAGCAGCCGGCGCAAGGGGTTGTGGGAGTGGTTGCGGGTCATGGCGTGGGCTCCGTGGTGTTGTCCGGCAGCAGCAGCGCGGCGAGCTCCTTGCGTCCGACGCTCAGGTGCCAGCGGACGGTGGCCGCGGTCAGGCCGAGCAGGCGGGCGATGCGCTTGACTGCCAGCCCTTCGAGCTCGTGCAGGACGACGATGGCCCGCCGCCGGGGGGTCAGCCGCTCGAGCGCCGCGCTCACCGTGGCGCGCGCCACCGCCGCGCTCTCGGGGTCGGCGGGGGCGGGCGGCGCGGCCAGCACCGGGTCGAGCCGGTCGCGCACCGCGCGCCGCCGCCAGCGGTCGCGGCACAGGTTGACCAGCACGCGTACCAGCCAGGCCTCCTGCGCCGAGTCGCCGGGCGGCAGGCGGCGCGGCCGCCGGGCGGCGCGCAGGAACGTCTCCTGCACCAGGTCGCGCGCCTCCTCGGCGTTGCCGCTCATCCGCCGCGCCAGGGCGTAGAGCCGGCCGTGGTGGCGGTCGAACAGCGCCGCCAGCCGTTGCGGGGTGGTGTCGCGCGCATCCGCTGGGAAGGCCACGGCCAGGCTCTCGCTCATTCCACCCGGTTAGACGCGCCGGCCCGAGGAACTGTTGGCGGGCGGGGCGGGCCGCTCAAGGCTGCGGTTCCAGCTCCGCCAGCAGGTCGTCGGGCAGCTGGCTGGCGGCCAGCCGGTAGAACCGGCGGCGGAGCGCCATCAGCTCGCCGTCGTCGAGATCGCCCGGTTCGCCCCAGGCACGGCAGCGGCAAGCGACGGCGTGCTGCAGGGTGACGCCGGCGGCGACCGAGATGTTGAGCGACTGGGTGAGGCCGTGCATAGGGATGACGAACCGCTCGTCGCACGCTGCGCTCACCGCCTCGGGCAGGCCGCGCGATTCGTTGCCGAAGACCACCGCGGTCGGGCGCGTCCAGTCGATCTCGTCGAGCGGGCGGGAGTCGTCGCCCACCGCCGCCGCCACCAGCCGCAGGCCGCGGTTGGCGAGCGCCTCGGCCGCCGCCTCGAAGCCGGGCTGGAAGACCAGGTCGAGCCAGCGGTGGGCGTTCTGGGTGACGCGGCCGCTGGGACGGAACGGCTCGCCGGCCTCGGACACCAGCTGCAGCTCCTGGACGCCCATCGCCTCGCAGCTGCGCATCACCGCCGCCTGGTTGTGCGGGTCGTGCACCCCGTAGAGCACCAGCACCAGGCTGCGGGTGCGCTGGCGCAGCGCCTCCTCGAGGTAGAAGCGCCGCTTGGCGCTCAGCAGGCCCCGGTCGCGGAAGGCGCGCAGCGCCGGCGGCAGCCCGTCTGTCAGCCGCTCGAGCGCGGCCAGCTGGTCGGCGGTGGGATCGGGCTTGGGCGTGCGCCGCGCGCGCGGCGCCCGGCTGCCGTCGCTGCGCGGTCGGTTGCGGCGTCCCATGAGCGGGCGCCTACGTTACCGCGCCGCGGTGACAGGGCTACCGCGGTGACAGGATACTTAGCACGGGTCTGAGCATAAGTATCCTGTCACCGGTGTGAGCGCGCGGCCGGCGTCAGTTGGCTGGCAGCGCCTGGCCGGAGGCGGCTGCGCGGTCGGTGAGCTCGCGCAGCTCGGCGGCGGCGCGCTCGGCGGCCTGCCGCTGGCGCTGGCCCAGCTCGCGCTGGTGCTCGCCGAGCTCGGCCTGACGGCGTCCCAGCTCGCCCTGCCGTTCGCCCAGCTCGCCCTGCTGCCGGCCGAGCTCGCCCATGCGCTCGCCCAGCTCGCGCTGCGCCGCCTGGATCTCGTGCAGCCGCTGGCGCATCTCGTCGCGGCTCAGCGGAGTGTCCTCGCCGCGCTCGGCGCGCAGCAGCTGGGCGTTGAGCTCCATCTGCTGGATCACCAGATCGACGTTGCGCTCGGCTAGCTCTCCCTGCTGCGCGCCCAGCCGGCCCTGCTGCTCCCCGAGCGCGCCCTGCTCCTTGCCAAGGGCTCCCTGCCGCTCCCCCAGCTCGCCCTGCTGGCGTCCCAGCTCGCGCTGCGGCGCGAGGATTCTGTCGACTTGCGCCAGCAGCTGCGGATCGCGGATCACCCAAGCCCGCCCGCCGCGTCGGAACCAGAGCAGCGGCTCGTCGCCCTGCCGCCAGCGCTCGGCGCGCTCGCGGTCGCCGGGCCCGGCGTGCATCCAGGACTCCTCGTCACCGAGCAGCACCCAGGCCTCGTCGCCCCGGCCGTGACCGTACGGATCGCGGGCCTCGGCCTCAGCGGCTTGCGCCTCCGCGGCGGCCTCGTAGACCGCGCGCGCACGGCTCTCCGACGCCACGGCGACCGCGGCCGCGGCCTCGGAGTCCTCGGCCGGTGCGGTGGCCGCGGCCGGAGCGGGGCTCTCGGAAGCGGCCGGAGCGGCGGCAGGCTGCGGCCCGGCGTCCGGCTGCGGGGTCGGGCCGGGGCTCGGTTCCGCGGCGGGCGCGGCGGCCGGCTCGGCTAGCGCCAACGGCGCGGGTTCGGGTACCACGGCGCCGGGCTCGACGGCGGCCGGCCGGGCGGTCAGGCGGAGCGGCGCCAGCGCCAGCAGCAGCGCGACGGTGAGCGCCACGGCGGTGCCGGTGGGCAGCGAACGGGGAGTCTGGGTGAGCATCTGGAGCCTCCTTCTCAAGGTGGGCCGGCGGGCGGCCGGTGCGGCGGCCGATACCGCGGGGGCGCCGGCCAGGCGCAGCAGCAGCCGGCCGTAGTCGGCCGCGCGGGCGCGGCGCCCGCCGACGACCGTGGCGTCGCAGGCCGCCTCGCGGCTGATCTCGTACTCGCGCGCCGCCAGCCGGGCGACGGGGTGGAAGAAGAACAGCCGCTCGGCCAGTGCCGGCAGCGCGCCCAGCCAGAGGTCGCCGCGCCGCAGGTGCTGCAGCTCGTGGTGGAGCACCATGGCGAGCTCCCGGTCGCCGAGCTTCCGGCCGGCTGGCAGGAGCACCACCGGCCGCCGGATGCCGGTGACCAGCGGGGTGACGATCTCGCCGCTCGAGCGCAGCGCGCACCGCCGCACGCCGAGCTGCCGGCAGAGCCGCCCGAAGGTCGTCGTGGTGCGCCGGTCGGCGACCGGGGTCGCGCGGCGCAGAATGCCGCGGACGGTCCGCCAGCGCCGGCCCAGGGCGAGGGCGCCGGCCAGCACCCCGCCCAGCCACAACGCGATCACCACCGGCCGCCAGCCCGGCAGCGAGCGGGCGGCGGGCGGCGGTGCCGCCCACGTCGCCGCTCCGGTGACGGTCGTCGCCGCTCCGATCGATGCCGGCACGACGTCGGACGCCGACGGCGGTGCCGGCGGTGGTGTGGCGACCGCGGGCAGCACGGCGAGCGGCAGCGCGGGCAGCACGAGCGCCGCCACCAGCTTCAGGCAGACGGCCCACCACAGCCAGGCCTGGGCCGCCGCCGGCAGCCGCCAGCGGCGGGTGAGCAGCCACACCAGGCCGCCGAGCAAGCCCCCGGCGAGGCTGGCGCCGGCGAGGCGGGCCAGCAAGACGGCCTCCATCAGCGCTCCTCCCGCTCGCTCTGCAGCCTCGCCAGCAGCTGTTCGAGCTCTTCGAGGTCCCGGTCGCTCAGCTCTTCCGCCTCGGCCAGGTAGGCCACGAACGGCGACACCGAGCCGGCGAGCGGCCCCTCGACGAACGAGCGCACCAGGCCGCGCAGCAGCTCCTGGGTCGAGACCGGCGAGCTGTAGCGGTAGCGGCCGGCCTCGGACCGGCGGCGCAGCCGGCCCTTCTTGCGCAGCCGCTCGAGCAGGGTCTGGACGGTGGTGCGGGCCAGCCCGCGCGGTCCGCCGAACCCCTCGGCCGCCTCGCCGACCGACACCGGCCCGTGCCGCGCCACCCAGCGCAGCAGGTCGAGCTCACGCGGTCCGGGTACGCTGTCTTTCCTGGCGGGCATCGCTCTTGACTACAAGCGTCGGCATTATGCACATGACTACGCCTGTCGTCAAGAGTGTCGGCCGGCGGGCGGCGACGCGACCAGCTCCGCCACCTCCTCGGCGCAGCCCCAGGACAGGGTGACCCCGGCGCCGCCGTGTCCGTAGTCGTGGACCACCAGCCGGCCGGGTGCCGGGTGCTCGGCCTCGAGCCTCACCGCCGCCCGGCCGGGGCGCAGGCCCACCGCGCCGCCCAGCCGCCGGATGCCGGCGATGCGCGGCTCGAGCCGGCGGCAGCGCGCGACGATGGCGTCGGCGACCCGCGGATCGGGCTCCAGCTCCTCGCGACCCTCCTCGGCCGAGCCGCCCAGCACACAGTCGCCCCGCCGCGGGATGAGATAGGCGACGCCGCCCGACTCGTCGTGCTCGACCACCACGGTGTCGAAGCCTGGGTTGGCGATGTGCACCAGCTCGCCGCGGATGGGTACGAGCTCGCGGTCGCCGGCCAGCTCGCGCGCGCCCAGTCCCGAGCAGTTGACGATGCGCGGATGGTGCTCGAGCTCGGCCGCGAGCCCGCTCACCTCGGCCCGCTCGATGGCGCCGCCGAGCGCCGCCACGCGCGCCATCAGCCACGGCAGGTAGCGGCGGGTGTCGATGACCGGCGCAATGAAGCGGTAGCCGTCGACGAAGCCCGCCGGCAGCTCGTCGGTCCGCGCGCGACGCCAGCCCGGCACGGCGTCGCCCCACCACGGGTCGGGGATCGGCTCGCCGGCCAGCTCGAGGGCCGGCAGCAGCGCGACGCCGGTGGCGGGATCGCCGGCCAGCTCGGCGAACCGCCGGTAGCTGCGCTCGGCCCAGCCGAGCACGCGATCGCGCGGGAAGGCGCGGTACGGGTACCAGAACGCCGCCGCCACGTCCGAGGTGGTGTGCGGCGGCAGCTCCCGCCCCTTGACCACCACCGGCACCCCGGCCTCGAGCAGCCTGACCGCGCAGGTCAGCCCCGAGACGCCGCAGCCGATGACCAGGACGGGGGGGTCCATCGGGTTAGCTTGCCATGGGAGAGGTGGGTTCTCGCTCTCCGGGAGGAAGCACCGGGATGCGTGCTGGCCCGGCCGGCTCGGAGTCGAGGGGGACAGGGTCCCCCCAAGAAGGACTGACACGAACCGGCTCGCGCGTAGTCGGACTCTCAGCCGGGGCGCTCGCCTGCACTCGGCTGGCGCGCGGCATCGGCGTCGGACTCCACCCGGCGTTGCGCTGCGCTGGCCGAGAGCTACCCTGGGACCCTGTCCCCC
>JBFGNS010000169.1:0-8699 GCA_041574955.1 Thermoanaerobaculia bacterium
CGTAGGCTGCGGGCGTAGCGGGGGTCGAGAGTGCCGGCGACAATGTGGTCGAGCAGCAGCCGGGCGCCACTGCCGTCACGGGCGGGCAGCTCGCCGCCCGCCAGACAGTGCGCCAGGCCGCAGGCCGCTTCGAGCTCTTGCCTCGAGACCGCAGCGGCGATCCACTGCGCGACGCCGGCGGGGGCAGCGGCGGTATCGCGAGGTAGAACGTCGATCAGGTCGGCGACCATCCTCAGCAGCGGGTAGTCCAGGGGGCGGAAGCCATGCTGGTCGATCCCGTGTACCAGCAGATGAGCCGTCAGAAGGCGCATCGAGGGGCTCCAGGCGGAGCCCGGCAGCTCGGCGAGCCGGGTGCACAGCCCGGCCGCCAGGAGCTCGCCGGCGGTCGCCCAGCGCTCTCCGAGCGTCACCCCGCGTAGCTGGAAGTGCAGATCGACCGAGATCCCGCTGGGCGCCAGGAGCGGCGGCAGGTGCTGTTCGTTGGCCGCCACCGGCGCCTGGCGGAAACCGGCGGCGGTGAGGGAGTCTCGCAGTCCGCGGGCGCCTCGCGGGGAGACCAGCAGGTCGAGGTCAGCCTGCGGCCGCAGCCCCGCCGGACCGGGCGCCACCCGGCGCAGGGCGTAGCCCTTGAGGAAGATGACCTCGGTGTCGAGCCTGCTGGCGTGGCCGGCGATCTCGGCCGCCAGGCGGTCACTGGCCAACGCCTGCGCCACGGCACCGCGGTGGGCGCGCTCGAGCGGCTTGGCGGCGTCGCCCAGGGCGCGCCGCAGCTTCTCGGCTCCGTGACGGGCGACAATGCGCGGCGCGAGGTCGAAGCGCGCGGCGAGCTCGGCGATGCGGCCGCCGCCGTCGGCGGCCGGCGGCGGCTCCCACCGGGCGGCGAGGGCGGCTGCCAGCAGCCAGCGCAGCTCGGCCGGCGGCTCCAGCGAGGGCGGGCGGAAGCGGATAGCGGCGGCCACCGCCTCAGCTCCGGGCGCAGCCGGCGACGATGGCGGCGACGCGATCGATCTGCGCCGGCTTGAGCGCCGTGCCGCTGGGCAGGCAGAGGCCGCGCTCGAACAGCTCCTCGCCGACGGCACCGCCGACCACCCGGCAGTCGCGCCACAGCGGCTGCAGGTGCATTGGCTTCCACAGCGGTCGGGCCTCGATGTCGGCGCTCTCGAGCGCCAGCCGCACCTCTTCTCGGGAGGCGCCGAAGGCAGCCGGGTCGATCGTCAGGCAGGTGAGCCAGCGGGTCGAGCGCCCCCAGGGGGCCTCGGGCATGAGCTCCAGCCCAGGGAGCTCGCCGAGCAGCTCGCGGTAGCGCTCGAAGATCCGCCGCTTGGCCGCTACCCGCCGCTCCAGCACTCGTAGCTGGGCACGGCCGACGGCCGCCAGCAGGTTGGAGAGTCGGTAGTTGTAGCCGATCCGCGAGTGCTGGTAGTGGGGGGCCGGGTCGCACGCTTGGCTGGCCAGGCGGCGGGCGGTCTCGGCCAGCTGGCGGTCGTGGGTCAGCAGCGCGCCGCCTCCGGAGGTGGTGATGATCTTGTTGCCGTTGAAGGAGAGCACGCCGAGCTCGCCGAGACCGCCGACCGGACGGCCGCGGTAGCTGGCGCCGAGCGCCTCGGCGGCATCCTCGACCACCGCCACGCCCTGCTCCCGGCAGCTGGCGAGGATCGGCTCCCAGTCCGCGGATTGGCCGTAGAGGTCGACCGCCACAACCGCCTTGGGCAGCCGGTTGCGGCGCCGCCGCTCGCCGAGTTCGGCGGCCAAGAGCTCCGGGTCCAGGTTCCAGGACGAGCAATCGCAGTCGATGAAGACCGGTACCCCGCCACGATAGGCGACCGCGTTGGCGCTGGCGACGAAGGTCAGGTCCGAGCAGAAGACCTCGTCGCCGGCGCCGACGCCCAGCAGCTCGAGCGCCAGATGGAGGGCGGCGGTGCCCGAGGAGAGGGCCGCCGCGTGCGCCACTCCGACCGCTGCCGCCAGCTCCCGCTCGAAGGCGTCGACCTGGGGCCCGAGGGGGGCGATCCAGTTGGACTCCAGCGTCTCGGCCAACATCGCCAACTCGTCGCCGGCGAGGTGCGGCGGCGACAGGTAGATGCGCTGGCCGGGGTCAGCCATCGTCGCGTGCCCGCGCCGGCACGCCGACCGCCGTCACCCCGGCGGCGAGGTCGCGGACTGCCGCAGCGCCGGCTCCGAGCACCGCCCAGGGACCGATGTGCACTGCCGGTCCGACCGCCGCGCCGATACCCACCAGGCCGCCTTCGCCGACCGCCACGCCGCCGGCCAGGTGGCAGCCGGGTGCGAGATGCGCGAACGGCCCGACGACACAGTCGTGATCGACGGTGGCGCCGGTGTTGACGATGGCGTGGGCGCCGATCGTGGCCTCGGCCAGCACCACTGCGCCGGCGGCGACGAAGGCGCCTTCACCGATGCGGGCGCTGGGATCGACCCAGGCCTGTGGGTGGACGACCGGCCGCCAGGAGCAGCCGAGCTCGGCGCTCAGGCGTTTGCGGGTGGTGTTGTCGCCGATCGCCAGGATGGCGGCGGCGCCGGCGGCGCAGCTCGCCAGCGGGCCCCCCACCGGCTGACCTAGAAGCTCGCTGCCCCAGCGCCCGGGGTCGTCGTCGAGCACCCCGGCAGGCGGCTCGCCCGCCGCGAGCAGGGCGGCCAGGACGACTTTACCGTGGCCGCCGGCACCGAGGACCAGGGTGGTGTGCTCACCGCTCACTCGCGGGAGCCTCGGAATTCGGGCATGGTGGCATGGTCGGCGGCGGAGACGCCGCGGCCGCGGACCACGGTGGCGAGGGTCATCAAGAGGATCTTAGCGTCGATTGCCGGGCTCAGCTGGTCGACGTACCAGACGTCGTGCTCGAGCTTCTCTTCCCAGGTGAGGGCGTTGCGGCCGTTGATCTGCGCCCAACCGGTGATCCCGGGCCGCACCTCGTGCCGCCGCGCCTGACGTGGCGAGTAGCGCTCGAGGTAGCGCATCAGCAGCGGCCGCGGCCCCACCAGGCTCATCTCGCCGCGCACGACGTTCCACAGCTCGGGCAGCTCGTCGAGGCTGGTGCGGCGGAGCAGGGCGCCGAAGGGGGTCAGCCGCTGCCGGTCCGACTGCTGGGTGCCGTTGCGCGAGGGCTCGCGCATCGTCCGGAACTTGAGGCAGATGAACGGCCGGCCGGCCCTGCCGGGCCGCCTTTGGCGGAAGAGGACCGGCCGGCCCATCGCCAGGAGTACCAGCAGAGCGACGGCGAGGATCACCGGCAGCAGGACGATGAGCAGCAAGAGCGCGGCGGCGACGTCGAAGAGGCGCTTGCCGCCGCGCCGGTAGATCCCGGTGGAGCGTTCGGAGGCCGCTCGGGTGGACGCGCTCATCCGTTCGCCCCGCCGGCCAGCAGTCGCCGGTACTCCGCGGTCCAGCCGGTCCAGACGAGCTCTCGGTCGAACCGCGCCGCGGCGCGCGCGCGGGCGGCGGCCCCGTGCCGCCGCCGCCGCTCCTCGTCAGCGAGGTAGCCGGCGAGCGCCTCGGTCAGCGCGGCAACGTCGCCGACCGGCACCAGCTTGCCGGTGACCCCGTCGTCCACCGCGTCGATCGTGCCCACGGCGGCGTAGCCGGCGGTGGGGACTTCGCAGGCGGCGGCCTCAAGCGGCGCGTTGGGGAGCCCCTCGCGGTAGGAGGGAAAGGCCAGCACGTCCATCACCGCATAGTAGGGGGCGCTGTCGGTGACGAAGCCGGGAGCAATCACCCGTGGGTCCGCCTCGAGCCGCCGGTGAACCGCCGGCGGCAGCGGGTCGCCCGCCTCGTAGTCGCCGAGCAGCAGCAACCGGCACTCCGGGAAGCGCCCGGCGATGCTATCGAGAAAGGCCGCCGCCAGGTCGGCGATCCCCTTGTCGCGGGTGAATCGCCCGACAAAGCCGATCACCGGTGCCCGCGGCGCGATGCCGAGCTCGGCGCGCAGCGCCGCCGCGCGCTCGGGGCACTCGCTGCGCGGCGCAAAGCGCTCGAGGTCGACGCCGTTGGACGACCCATGGCCGAGCACGATCGCCTTGTCCGGGCGCGCGATCCCGAGCTCGACGACTCGCCGGCGCAGGCTCGGGCTGACGCAGACGACGCGGTGGGCGAGGCTGGCGGCGGTCTTGTTGGCCCAACGCAGCAGCGCGCGCCGGATTCCGGTCGTGGTCTCGAGGCGCAGCCCGCGCAATGTGTAGACGCGCAACGGCACGCGGGCGATCCAGGCCGCCAGCATGCCCAGCATCCCGGCCTTGGGTGTGCCGGCGTTGATCAGGTCCGGCCGCAACCGCCGGAGGACGCGGACGAAGGCGAACAGGGCCGCCAGGTCGGCCACCGGCGAGATCTCGCGCCGCAGCGGCAGGGTGACCACGGGAGTGGGATCCTCGTCCTTGAAGGCCTCGATGTCGTGGCCAGGGCCCGAGAGGATCCATACTTCGAATCCCTCGCGGCGGAGACAGTCGGCTTGACCGCGGAGCAGGTAACGGGCGGTCATCGGGTGGGTGACCGCCAGCACCAGGCGGGGGCGGCTGCGCTGACGCGGGCTCGCGTCCTGGCCGGCGCCGGGCACGAGCCGCTAGCGCGGCCGGGCGAGCACCGCCGCGGCCTGCCGGGGACGCCACGCTTGCGCACGGGGGACGGGGGGCTGCCGGGCTTGCCGGGCGAAGTGAGATCGAGTGCGGGCGAAGGCCTCGAAGGTGAGATAGAACACCAGCAGCAGCCAGAAGGTCCGCTCGGTAATGTGGCGGTTGTACGCGAAGCTGACGGTGAGGCTCCACAGAGCAACGGTGAGGATCACCGCCGGCGTTCGGTAGACACTGTTGCGCAGCAGGAAGATCAGCCGCACGCTGCCGAAGAGCAGAACTGCGATCATGGCGGTGTAGAGACCAAGACCGACCAGACCGAGCTCGGCGAGGAAACGCAACGGCATGCTGTGGACTTCGTGCCCGGTCAGCGAATAGGCCGAGTTGTGGAAAGCCCCCCAACCGATGCCGCCGATTGGGTAGTCGGCGACGGCAGAGCGCACGCCGGCGCGCTGCGCCTCGAAGAAGTTGTCACTGCCGTCTGCCCCCGAGTCTCCGATGGCCATCTCCAAGCGGTTGTCGATGTCCAAGACGCGGCTTTGGAAGAACTCAAGCCGGGGCAGCCAACTGGGCCCGACCACGTACATCAGGCCGAGGAAGCCGAAGACTGTTACTGCGGCGAAGAAAGCCGCCCGCCTGCGGCCGCGAGCGGCAGCTAGGAACGAAAGACCGATGCCTAGGAGCCCGAAAATCAAGGATAGGTACACCGATCGCCGGCCCGAGATCGCGATCGGATAGAGGGTGGAGGCCAGCGCCGCATAGGAGATCAACCGCTCGCCCCGTCGAAGGCCGGGCCAGGAGTTGTGCAGCAGAACCAGCCAGAAGGCGGTCAACATGTAGTTGGCCATGTGCGACCGGTTTCGAAAGGGCCCTGCGCCTTGGATCGACTCACCGGCATCGAGCCCGGCGATCAGAATCCAAGGCCCGATGATGAGAGCCGAATAGGTCACCAGGCGCAGCAGCTTCTCCGGGCTGATCTGGTAGCGCAACATCAAGTTGAAGGAGACCAGGACGAATGCGAACTGAAAGACGAGGATCAGGGTCTGAACGACGCCCATCCTGAGTGTCGGCCCTTGGAACCAGGTGAGCGACAGCCCGGCCATCGTTGCCATGCAGAACAGGATGGTGACGATTGGGTGTCCTCGCATCCGGTTCGGCCTGCCGGCGGGCGACAGCAGGACGAGGAGTATGAGGACTCCGCCAAAGATCTCGAAAGGTCCGAAGTTGTTCTTGATCCCCGGGATTAGCTTCACACCGGTGAAGAAAACGGTGAAGATCTGGGCCACGAACAGCCACCCGAAGACGACCGGGATACCTGGCGTCAGGAGTGTGCTGCGCAGCGACATAGACCGATCGATTATACTGGGACTGTTACGCCTCGGTGGGCGAGGCCGCGCTCCTCCACTGCGCGCTGCCGGCAGGATTCAGCCGGCGCCGCCGGCGGGAGTGCCCGCCTGGCGATCGATCTCGCGGCCCACCTCGTGCGCCGCCCGCACGACGTAGTCGATCTCGGCCAGCGGCGTCGGCGAGGGGCCGCGTCCTTGCAGGTGGCGGGCGTAGTCGGCGATCAGCAGGGCGTGTGGGCTCTGCCCGCGCAGCTGGCCGGCGAGGTAGGCGGCGCGGTCCGCCGGCCAGCGGGCGATCTGGGCGGCCGCCTCGGGCAGCAGCCCCACCGCACGCCGCCAGCGGCGGTCGCGGCGGGTGGAGAGGGTCGCCGTGTCGCTCAGCAGATCGACCTCGATCCGGCCGTGGGTACCCCACAGTGTCAACTGGCGGCGGTTGAGGCCGCAGCTGGCCGAGTAGTGGATGTCGGCCAGCCCGGCCGGCCCGCGGAAGAGAACCGACACCTCGTCGGCGGGCACACCGCGGGGCGCGGCGGGGGTGCGCAGTGCCGCGACGCTCACCGGCTCGAGCGCACCAAGGAAGGCGTGGATCATGTACAGCTCGTGCGGCAGGGTCTCGAACCAGCGCCCCCCGGGCAGCTCGTGCGACCAGTGGGGAGCGGCCAGCATGCGGTCACTCGCCGGGTCGGTAAGAAACAGCCGTGTGAGACGCAGCAGACGGCCGATGTGGCCCACCTCAAGCCAGGCCCTGGCGCGGCGAACGGCGCGCAGGTACTTGAGGTTGTGTACGACCGCCACACTCGCCGGTGACTTGTCGAGCAGCTGGACGAGCGCTTGCCAGTCCGCGAGCCGTGTGACGATCGGCTTCTCGCTCAACAGGTGTTTGCCCGCCGCCAGCGCCAAGCGAGCGAGTTCGGCGTGGGTATGGGGCGGCGTGCACAGATCGACGACGTCGCAGGCGGCCACGAGGTCGGTGACTTCGTCGTACACCTCGAGGCTCCCGAACTGGCGAGCTCGCTGCTCCGCAGCCGCTCGCTGGGTGTCGAAGATCCCTTCGAGACGGCAGCCAGGGCTGCGCCGCCAGGCCTGCAGGTGACTGCCGGCGATGTGGCCTGCGCCGACGAGGCCGATCTTGAGCGTCGTCATGGGTCTTCGAGTCGATCCCTCAACTCCGGATCATCCCGGAGCGCCGGGATTCTCGCAACCGGCCGATCCGCAGGCCAGGAAAGGTGACCGGCGGCCTGGGACGCGCTGCAAGGTAGCTTCACGGACTCGGCTCGTCGCCCAGCAGGGCGCGCGTGTAGGCGGGAAGGACCGCCTCGACGGCAAACCTCTGGACGGCCTGCCGCCCGCGCAGCGCCATCGCCGCGCGGGCGCCAGGGTTGCCCAGCAGCTGTTCGATGCTCGCCGCCAGGACCGCGGGATCGTCGACCGGTACCAGCAGGCCGCTGTCGCCGTGGCTGATGATCTCTGCCGGGCCGGCGGAGCAGTCGGTGGCGATGGCCGGCGCGCCGCAGGCCATCGCCTGGATCAGGGCGCCCGGCAGGCCCTCGCGGCGGGAAGAGAGCACGAAGAGCGTACAGCGGGCCATGCACGCGAGCGGGTTGGGGTCGAACCCGGGCAACGAGACTCGGTCTTCGAGGTCGAGGTGAGTGATCTGTGCTTCGAGGTCGGGTCGCAAGGGGCCCTCGCCCAGGATCAGCAGGCGGGCCTCGCGGTGGCGGCGGATCCGGGCGAAGGCGTCGAGCAGGCAGTCGAACCCCTTGGCCGCCACCTGGCGGCCAGCCGCCAAGACCACTGGCGGCGCCTCCGCGAACCAGGGATGGCTTGGCGCTTCTGCCGCCCGCCCGGTCAGATCGGCAGTCAGCACCGGGTTGTAGACTACCTGCACCCGCTCCTCGGGCAGCCGCAGGCGCCGCAGCAGATCGCGCTTCACCCCCAGCGACACTGCGGTGATGCAGTCGGCCCGGGGGTACAGCCAGCGCTTGAGCCGGGTCATCACGATGCTCTTGAGCCGCGTCCGACGAGCCAGGATGCTGCGCTCCGAGAGCACCAGTCGGCGCCTGCCCGGAGTCAGGAGCGACGCTAGCGCAGCCATCACATTTGCGCCGCTCGAGGTGGAGAAAAGGATCTCGGGCTGCTGGCGCCGCAGGAGTCGGGCCAACAACCACCAGGCAGTCCACAGCGAGTGCCCGTCGAGCGAGCAGATCGGAACGTCTGTGGGCACTCCTGGAAGCAGGGGACCCTCGCGGCGCATCAGTACCAGCGTCGGCGAGAACAGGTCACGGTCGAGCTCTCGCAGCAGCGTCAGGGTAACGCGGTCGGCGCCGCCGGCTGCCATCGTTGGCCGAACGAGGAAGATCGAGTGCGGCGGCACGGCAGCCTCAGAGACCGTCTAGGACCCGCTGTGCGCGAGCGTCCCAGGTGTAGCGACTGACGAGATCGCGCTGCGCCGCTTCGCCTAGCCGCTGGCGCAGCACGGGCTCGGCGGAGAGTCTGCGCACCGCGGCCTCCCACGCAGCGAGATCCTCCGTCGGCACCAGAAGTGCGTTGCGCCGATCTACCAGGATCTCTCGCAGCACCGGCAGATCGGAGGAGATGATCGGCTTGCCCGCCGCCATATACTCGAACATCTTGAGCGGCGACATCCAGGGTGCGATGTCGCTGCGCCGCGCGGCGCCAAGTACGGTGCGGCCGTACGGCATCAGCAGCACGTCGTTATCGGCGAGGATCTCCGGCACCCTCGCGGGCGGCACGAAACCATCCAGGCGCAGGTTCGCA
>JBFGNS010000170.1:0-8579 GCA_041574955.1 Thermoanaerobaculia bacterium
AAGTGGCACCAGCGGACCTCGCCCTCGAGGCGGGCCGCGGTGTGGCTGGTCTCGAGCTCGAAGGAGTGGACCGAGCCCGGCCGGGCCGGGCGGGCGGTCTGGATGCCGAGACCGCTGGGGCCGAGATCCACTAACCGGGCAGAATCGAGCGACCAGCGCAGCTCTACGCCCTGGCTGGCCAGGTAGCGGGGCTCCCGTGGCGGCTTCCGGTGGTTGTCGGACCGGGGCATGTCGTTCTCGGGCCAGGTGGCCAAGTTGCTCGGGCCGGGTAGCTTGCAGGCGATCCCGCCGCTTGTCAAGCGGCCCCTCGCCCACGCACCAGGCGGCCAGCCTCCGTCCTACGCGTGCCCGCCGGGGAGCTCCTTGCGGGCGGCCCGCACCAGCGAGTCGTACTTCGGCGAGCGCCTCAGGCCGAGGCGGATGCCGGCCCGGTAGACCGGCACCACGTCGCCCTTGGCGGTGCGGTAGGTGCGCTGCAGGTTGCACCAGCACACCTGGCCGTCCGCATCGACCCGGTTGCGGCCCTGCTCGAGGGCGAAGATGAGAGTGCCGCCGATCGGCGGGTGCTCGAGGCTCTCGATCGCCAGCCCCGCGCGGCTCAAGTCCACCAGGCTGGCCTGGATCTGACGGCTCCTGAACCCCACGGCCCGCGCCGGATACCGCGCGGCATCACGCCGGTCAGCCGCTCGCCGCCCCGATCGGTACCCGTCGAGTTGCACTTGAACTGTCATCGTGCGGCCACCTCTCCCTCCTGGCCGCGGGTCCCAGAAGTTCCGGCGTTGATTATGGACCTTCGGAGGGTAGCTGTCAAAACGCCGCCGCGGGCCTTCGCCGCGGTCTTGCCCTCCCGAGACCCCTCGCCTACCCGCCCCCGGCTACGGACCGGCGGTCTGGCGAAGCTGGGGCAGCCTGGCCAGCGAGAGGGCGTCGCGTGGATCGACCGCCACGCTGGCCCCCGGCCTCGCGAACCGGTAGAGCCGGCCCGTGGCAGGACCCTGGACGGTGATCGAAGTCGCCCCCACGTAGCGGAAGAAAGCGTGGGCGTAGCGCCTCTGCGGGCGCGCGCCGACCTGGGCTCGCGGCCCGGCCGTGGCGCGCATGCCCGACCTCTGGTTACCACAGCAGGACATCAGCTCGTCTCCTCCTCGTTGGTCTCGACGAAGCTCGGCAGGGGCGGCTCGGGGGCGCGTTGGGTGGCCCGCTCGAGGAGGATCGCCGCCGCCGAGATCGCCGGCCAGTGCAGCAGCCTGCCGGGCCAGTCGGAGGCCGCCAGCAGGGCGAACGGCGCCGCGATCCACAGGCTCAGGCAGTAGAAACAGTCCAGGAGGCGGCCCCAGAACCCGTCGCCCACCGCGCCTCGCAGCTTGACGACCAGGTTCCAGGGACCGTCCTCCTCGACCAGTAGATGGGTGATCCGCCAGACGCAGAGCGTGAGCACCACCAGGAGGTAGAAGCGCATCACTCTGCGTCCGGCGGGTTCGGTGTCAGTCCCTCGTCAACCTCTCGTCAGCCTCGTGGCGACACCACCGAGCGGACCGGGGCCAGGACCCGGACCGGGGCCCGGCGGCACCCTGTCCAGCTCGGGCTCGACGATGAGCGGCTCGTGCGGCACCGCGATCTGCGGCGGGCAGACGCCCACGCCGAGCGTGAACTTGGAGCGGTTGCGATGCGGGTAGTTCCCGTTGCAGCCGTAGCGGCAGCCGGAAGACTTGCCGCCGACCACCGTCCGCTTGCGGACCCGGAGCACGAGCTGGTAGCAGCACGGCACCGGGAAGGCGAGGTGCGCCGGCACGGTGAGGGTGATGTTGCCGCCGCTCCAGTGCGGTGGCAGAGCCCCCTGGGCCGGAGAGACGGCGTCGCCGTAGGTAGGACCGACCTGGATGGCATCCGCGGGGTTGGTCGGCGCCAGGTTGGCGCCGGCAACGGCGTGGATCAACGAGTGACCGTGGTTGACCCCCCACTCCGCCTCGATGTCGTAGTGCGACAGGTGGGCGTTGGGGTCGCTGACCACGAAGTCGATCTCGAGGTCGCCGTTGGCGCCGGCCACCGTGCCGCACTCGCCGACCACCACGCCGCCGACCCGAACCTGCTTGATGTGGCAGTCGGGCTCGAAGGTGCAGACGTGGATCGGGCCGCAGTTGTGGCTCGCCGGATGGCCGACCGCGGTGATCGGCGGCCGGTTGTCGAAGGTCAGCACGAAGCCGGCGTCCTGCTCGAAGTCGCACAGCGGCAGGACCGTCGGGTTGGTCAGCACGCCACCCACCTCCTGCCACGCCCGCACCTTGAACCGGTAGGTGCCGTCGGCGAAGCGGGTGGTGTCGAGCGGCAGCAGCAGGTCGCGGTTCTGCGACCAGCGCCAGTCGTCGATGCCGGCGCCCGCGGCGAGGTGCTCGCGGGTCTCGACCACGCGGTGACCGGCGGGCAGGCCCGGCATGTGCTTGAACTCGAACCACTCGGCCTTCCACAGGCTTCCCGGCACGCCGGTCCACCAGGTGCGACAGAAGTCGACCTCGGCGCCGTTCGGCAGCGGGTTCAGGGCGTCGTCGAGGATCTCGTAGTAGTCGACGACCACCGCCGGTCCGACCTCGAACTTGCCCACCCGGTCGATCGGGATGATGCCCGCGAACGGCCGGTCGAGCGTCTTGGCTCCCGCCGGATAGACGCCGTTGCCGGGGTTGAGATAGCCCTCGGGCGTCTCGATCGGGTCGGGCGGCACCTGGTTGCCGCCGATCAGGTCGATCTGGTTGCCGCACACCTCGGAGACGACCAGGCACTTGCCGTCGGGGCACGGCTCCTGCTCGCACGGCGGCGGCAGGCAGCAGGCCTCTTCGTTGGCCTCCAGCGTGACGTCCTGGCTGGTGTCGTAGTTCCAGCGCACGTCACCATAGCCCTCGTCGAGCACCACCCGTGTCTCGCCCAGACACTCCTGGGTGGCCTTGAAGATCAGATCCGGATGGCAGTCGCGCCAGGGCGCCCACGGCCACCACGGCCAGATGCGCAGCCGCTCGAGCTCGACCGAGCGCGGCAGGCGCCGGAGGATCGGCTCACGCAGCTGCTCGAGGGCGGCCGGCTTGCGGGCCAGCGAGCGCGGCGCCGTGAGCCCCTCGTTCGCCAGCACGTCGGCGAACATCTCGAGGCTCGGCTGGGTGCCGGCGGCGCGCAGCCGCAGCTCGGGGTCGCTCTCGAGCACCGGCTGGACGAGCTCGGCGATCGACGGATCGATCTGCCAGGTGCGCAGCCGCCACCACCACCACGGCCACCAGCCGCAGCACCAGGTGAACTCGATGGTGAACGAGCCGTCGTCGGCGGTGGTGGTGCAGCCCAGCTTCTGGGTGCTCTTCCACAGGAACCACCAGTCGACGTCGTAGGCGCAGACCTCGGCCCCCGGCACCGGACAGTCGTCCGGCCCCACCAGCTTGCCGTGAATGGTGATCTTGCGACACCAGATCAGCCACCATCGCCAGTAGTAGGGGCGGATGATGATCGGCCTCGCGGTCAGCGACTCGTCGGTCGCCAGCGTCTTGACCGAGAGCTCGGCGCTCAGGGTCTGCAGGCCCGGCAGGTCCTGGTCGGCGACCTCGGCCGGGCCGACCACCGCGCGCAGCGAGCGCGGCGCCTCTTCGAGCTCGAAGGTCGCGTTCGCCTTGCCGGTGCGGCCGAGGCTGACCGTCTTGGCCTCCAACACCTCGTTGCCCGAAACCAGCGCGACCTTGACTTTCCCCCCACGCGCCTCCTTGATCTCGGAAGCGTCCAGGGGGATCTCCAGCTTGTACGGCATGCTGTTGCCCTCCTCTCCCTTTGGAGCCCCCGGCCGGCGGGAGGCCGGCCGCGGCCCGTGATTCGCCTTGTCAAGAGGATGGGCGCTCGCGGCAGCGGGTTCGTTACACACGGCCCCGCCGCACCCGCCCGCCGCCCCTGCTCCTATAATCGGCGCCGGAACGGCGAAAGGAGAACGGCATGAGAGGCGCTCTCGGCGGGAGTGGAACCGGCGGCAGTGGGACCGGCGGCAGAAGGTGGCGAGCGGGAAGTTCGCTGGCGGCGGCCGTGCTGCTTGCGGTGGGCGTGTGGGTGCTCGCCCCGCGGCCGGCCAGCGGTTGGGGGCAGACCGGCCACCGGGTGGTCGGCGAGCTGGCCGAGCGCCACCTGTCGCCGCCGGCGCGGCGGGCGGTGCGCGAGCTGCTCGACGGCCACTCGCTGGCGCGCGCCTCCACCTGGCCCGACGAGATCCGCGCCTTCCCGCGCTGGAGCTGCACCTCGCCGTACCACTATGTGACGATCCCGCCCGGCGAGTCGTATCCGGGGCAGGGCCTGCCCGAGGGCGACGCCATCGACGCCCTGACCTTCTTTGTCGATCTGCTGCGCGAGCCGGCCACTCCGCGCGAGCAGCGGCAGACCGCGCTGCGCTTCGTCGTCCACCTGCTCGGCGACCTCCACCAGCCGCTCCACACCGGGCTGGGCTGCGACCGAGGCGGCAACGACATCAGCGCCGACTACTTCGGCGAGACCCGCAAGCTGCACTCGGTGTGGGACAGCGGCATGGTGGACTCCGAGAAGCTGAGCTTCACGGAGTTCGTCGAGTTCCTGGATCTCGCCTCACCCCAGCGGATCCGTGAGCTCCAGGCCTCGAGCCCGCTCGACTGGGCGGAAGAGGCCCAGGCGCTGCTGCCCCAGGTCTACACCTGCTACGTCAAGGGCGACCGGTGCCCGTGCTTCTGCGGCGACGGCTGCCGGGACGGCACCTCGGTCTTCGGCGGCTGCCGTGCCGCCGAGTGCGAGTGGATCGCCGCCGGTCCCGTCGTCCTCGGCTACCAGTACCAGGCGCACAACCTGCCCGTGGTCCACGACCAGCTGCTCAAGGGCGGGATCCGGCTGGCCGGCCTGCTCGAGTGGGTGTTCACCAACCGGCAGGCGCCGGCGGCGTGGGAGGAGCTGGCGAGCGCCATGCGCGAACTGGCGGAGTCCGACCGCGCGGCGATGGCAAGCTGCGTCGCCACTGGTACCCACTGACTGGTACCCACCGACTGGCACCCACTAGCTGGCAGCCTCGGCCGCTACTCGAGGGGTTGGGGGGCCTGGGAGCAGCCCCCTCACCGCGGCCGTCGGCGGCCGCCCGCCGGCGACTCCCCTCGCGCTGACACCCCCACTCAGCCGGCCGGCGGAGCGGGTTTGTCGTCCAGCCAGCGCAGCACGTCGACCAGGCCGGTGATGCGCTCCGAGGCCGGTGCCGCGCCGGGCTCGTCGCCGGCGGCCAGCACCTCGCCCCAGATCGGCATCTCGCGCCGTCCGTGCGCCTTGACCTCCTCGCGGCCGTCCACCACCCGCATGGCACGCTCGGCCGGGAACATTCCGTCGTGGCGCTCGCTGAGCTGGGTCAGGTCGGGGGGCGGGACCTTGAGCCACTTGGCTACCGAGCCGTCACCGCGGCCCTCCTTGCCGTGGCACGACTGGCAGTAGCGCTGGTAGTCGGCCAGCGCGGCGTTGAACCGCTGCCAGCTCTCCTGCGACTCCTGCTCGGGTTGGGTCGCCACCGTCCAGGTGGGCAGCGCCAGCAGGGCGACGGCGGCCAGCACCGTGATCGTGGTCTTGAGCATCTCGACCGCCTCCTTGGCCTCGGCCCCACCGCGGCCGCGCCTGAATGACTCGGCCCGCGGCGGGCCTCGGATCCAGCCTAGACCGGAAGCCGACCGTGGACCCGACACCGCGGGGCGGCGAGGCGTCCCCACCCGTCGGGCGGGGCTCGGCGACGCCTGTGCGCACTCGGTCGTCCGGCCGCCGCGCGCCGCGCACCGGGTGGGACCGGCAGCCAGCGCCGATTTGCATTACACTACCCGTAACAACCTCGATCCGATCCCCTTTCGCGACCGCGCCGGCGCTCGGTGCCGCGGGTTGCCCACCGAGCAAGGGAGGAGACTAGTGAGTCCGACCAGCTTCGCCGCCAACATCCGCAACCTGGTGCTCAAGCTCGCCGTCTATGCGGGCGGCCTGTTTCTGCTGCGAGACCTCTGGGTCTGGCTGATCGACCCGGGCCAGCGACCGTGGGGCTGGCAGCCTGTCCAGCTCGATCCGATCCCGGCCCGCCTGGTGTCGGTGCCGCTCATCCAGTGGCCGCTCGAGACGATCCTGAGCTGGCCGCTGTTCGTGGCCATCCCGGTCCTGGGCATCCTGGCGGTGGCGGTTCTCTACTTCCTGTGGGTCGCCGTGGTCGGGGTGTTCCACCTGCTGCTGCGCATCGGCTCGCTGCTGATGCGGATCCTCCCGAGCGTGCGCCAGCGCTCGGCGCACCTGGTGATCTGCATCGACGGCACCTGGAACTACCCCGAGCAGATGAACGACGGCGTCATCTCTGCCTCCAACGTCTACAAGTTCTGGGAGAACCTGAAGGGCGAGCGCAACACCGTGCACGAGCTGGCCGACGGCGCCGAACGGGTCAAGATCCACGAGATCGAAGGCAAGAAGAAGCGCCAGATCGGCCTCTACTACCCCGGCGTCGGCAACAAGGCGTCCTACAGCCAGCTCGGCGGCATCATCGGCGGCGCCTTCGGCTACGGCGCCAAGGGGATCATGCGCCAGGCCTACCGCGACATCATCCGCTACTACCGCTCCGACCTGGACCAGATCACCATCGTCGGCTTCAGCCGCGGCGCCGCCATCGCCCGCTGGCTCGCCTCCTACATCGAACAGAACGGCATCCCCTACCTGACGCTCTCCGACACCGTGCTGGGCAAGCCGCTGGTGACCATCCTGCGGAAGCTCAAGCTGTGGGCGCCGAAGCGCGAGATCAAGGTCGACTTCCTGGGCGTCTGGGACACGGTGGCGTCGTTCGGCATGTCCAAGGACATCCTCGGCATCCCGTTCCAGAAGATCAACCTGTTCAAGGACTTCAGCGTCTCGTCGGCGGTGTCGAAAGCGGTCCACCTGGTGGCGGTCGACGAACGGCGCGACGCCTTCGTCCCGACCCTCATGGACCACCCCAAACCGGACGCCGAGGGCAACGTCAAGCTCGACGTGGTCGAGGAGGTGTGGTTCCCGGGCGTCCACTCGAACGTCGGCGGCGGCTTCCCCAACGACGGCCTGGCGCGCATCTCGCTCGAGTTCATGGTGCGCAGGTTCCGCGAGACCTTCGCTTCGCGGCCGCTCCAGGCGCACCTCGAGAAGACCGCCTTCGGCGACCTCGAGACCAACATCCGCGGCCGGCTGCGCCCCTCCGAGAGCCCGGTCTACGAGAGCGTCGAGCGCAAGATCCCGGACGACGCGACGCTGCACAAGAGCGTCCTGCGAAAGATGGCGAAGGTCGAGCTCGAGTACTGCCCGCCCAACGTCACCCACCTGCTCGACCGGCTCGAGGCCAAGAAGGCGAGCGTGGTGCACGACCTCGAGCGGATCGAGGGCAGCCTCCAGCCCGGCCAGAAAGACGTCCTGACAGCGGACGAGGTCGACAAGGCCAAGGCCGACATCACCAAGCGCTGTCAGCTCAGCATCGTGGCGTAGACTCGCGCCGGAGCCGCCGATGATCGTCCTGCGCATCCTCATCGCGGGCCTGGTGGCCTTCGTCCCCGTCCCCGACAGCGACGGCGGGCTGGCCGGCGTCTCGGTCCTGCTCCGCGACTCGCCCAGGCCGTGGAACCAGGCCGGCACCTGCGTCGAGCCTCACGTGCCGGTCCTCTCCTGGCGAGGGTTGGAGTGCGAGGACCGCACGCCGTACGGCGGCGACGACTGCACGGCGCGGGTTGCCTACAGCTATCCGTACTGCGATCCGGAGCGCTACCCCGAGCCGTACGAGATCGCGCCCGACCACGAGCTGTGGGTCATCGATCAGGAGGAGATCACCCTCGAGCTCGGCGGCTCCTCGACTCCGCTCGAGTTCGACCCCGCCGGCCTCTACATCCCCACCATGCGGGGCATCCGCTTCTGCAGCTCGGACGCGAACCCGCGTTGCAGGCTGGGCGACCGGTTCCGCGGGGTCGACATCGCTCCGGGGCTGGGCGCCGCCGGGCGGCTGACGCTGTCGCGGGGCCTCTTCGAGGCTGCCCACCTGGTCGAGTTCTGGCGCGACCGCGACGCGCCGGGGGACGATCCGGTGGTCTACGAGCTCGGTTTCGGCCCCGATCACCTGCGCTGGCGCAAGCCCGCCGCCGATCTGGTCGTAGCCCGGATCGAGCTGCCGGCGGGAACCCCCATCCGGGTCACCGCCCAGCCTCTCGGGCAGGCCCGGATCTCGCGCCAGATCGAGCTCACCCCGCGCGACTGCGGCGGCGGCAACCTGTGCGCTGACCTGTTCCTGACCAACCAGTCGCTGCCCTACGACACGCCCGACGAGCGGCAACCCAGCGGCCACCACTTCGTGCGGCTGTTCCACTTTTCGAAGGACGTGCCGCCACCGGCCCAGCGTTGGATGCCGACGGCGATCGCCCCGGCGACGATCGACCAGGTCGACTGCCACGCCCTGCGCGCCCACACCGGCCACGCCGACGACCCGTTCTGCGACTTCCTCCAGGAGCTGGCCGGCCTGCCGGAGGACACCGAGAGGCCGGAGAGCCTCAACAACCGCCCGATCTGCCCGGTCGGCGGCTACTAGGTCC